>NZ_JBXWCS010000001.1:0-516723 GCF_057320385.1 Enterobacter cloacae complex sp. 394F7
ACGTTGAAGACGACGACGTTGATAGGTCGGGTGTGTAAGCGCAGCGATGCGTTGAGCTAACCGATACTAATGAACCGTGAGGCTTAACCTTACAACGCCGAAGATGTTTTGGCGAAGAGAGACAGATTTTCAGCTTTGATTCAGAGTCCGAAGGATTTTGCGCTGAGACAAGGCGGCAAGCGAAGGAAAGGAAGGAGCATACTGAGGTATGTGACTGACTTTACGAGAGCAGCCAACGCAGTATCAGCCCAAAAGACACAGGACAGAGCACAGGAATTTGCCTGGCGGCTTTAGCGCGGTGGTCCCACCTGACCCCATGCCGAACTCAGAAGTGAAACGCCGTAGCGCCGATGGTAGTGTGGGGTCTCCCCATGTGAGAGTAGGGAACTGCCAGGCATCAAATAAGAAGAACCCCGTACCGTAAGGTGCGGGGTTTTTTGCTTTTGTTTTCTCCCTCTCCCTGCGGGTGACTGCATCCGACAGCACAGTTTCTCCCCATGATTAAACAAATTCACATTTCCCTCTACGAAATTTCTTAATTTCCCATTTTTTTATATATTTATATATGTGGTAAAAGCATCATAAATTTCAGATTATTCATACCACTCTGCGAGATATAAAACCCTGTTTTTTGAGCCTTACGAGTTAATAATGCGTATCTATCCCACATTAAATGTATTGCTTTGTGATGAAATTGTGATTTGGTAGCATTTGAATTAGTTCGAAGAAACGATGGGAATTAATATTAGGCGAGTTTCATTATTCGCATATCGTTTTAAGAACTAAACCAAGAGTTAATTTCACTCGCGTATATCATTTGTGTAGCGTGACGACTCTTTATTTCTCAGGATATTGGTAAAAACAGGATATTTTATGAAACTGAATAAAGTTGCTATGGCTGTTGCTTTGACCGCAGCTCTGAGTTCAATGTCTGCATTCGCTGATACGACGAATGGCCAGATTGAATTCCAGGGCGAACTGGTGAATACCGCATGTGGTCTGGCGCCAGGCTCAAGCCCGGTAAGCGTTGATTTCGGCCAAATTCCAGTTTCTGCACTGGCTAATGGTGCGCGCGCCGGAAACGTACATCAGAACATTGAACTGCAGCACTGTGACACCACCGTTGCACAAACAGCTGAGGTAACGTACTCCCCAACCAGCGTAAACCCAACGGATGCGTCTCTGGCTGCCTTCACTTCTGGTACTGCGTCGGGTGCCGGTATTGGCCTGCGTGACAGCGCCAGCCAGGACGTCGTCTGGGGTAACGCAACCACGCCTGTTCAGTTGGTTGATGGCACCAACACCATTCCGTTCGTGGCATATGTGAAAGCAGAAAGCGCAAGTGCGACCGTAACGGCGGGTTCCTTCCAGTCAACGGTTAACTTCGAGATTGCTTATCAGTAATCCGCAGAGCATCGTCAGTGCGGGAATTATCCCGCACTGTTAAAGAACGAAAATAAAATGGATTTTTAATGCTGCTTTATTTCACTGTCATCGCGATGGAACGATTTACGCGAAAGTCATGACGGCATTTCTCCATATTTTAATTGTAGGCATTAACAAAATAATTATAACGCGGTGGAACGCTGGACGCTTTTAATGGATTTGTTCAGGACGGGGATCATGTCAGTAAAATTAAAAACGAATCTTACAATTATTGCTCTCCTGGTGATGAATTGCTGCTATGCAGCAACGGCGCGCGGAGAAGAGCGCGTTGAGTTTAATACTGATGTTCTGGATGCTTCAGATCGTACCCGTATTGATCTGTCACGTTTTGCGACAGATAACTATGTCACACCTGGTGATTATCTGCTGGATATCCATATTAACGGCCAGTCGGTAGGCCAGGAGAAAATCCGTTATGTGGAATCGCCTGAAGGCAATCGTACGCTGCCGTGTATCAGCGGCGACCTGCTGAACAAACTGGCGCTGAAAGAAGACGCACGTTCACAGATCGCTCAAATCTATGAAAACTGCTATTCCCTGCAGCGTTTGTCGGGCGCGAAATTAAGCAACTATGCCGGCGTGCTTGATATCACCGTGCCGCAGGCATGGATGAAGTACAACGATCCTGACTGGACGCCGCCTGAACGTTGGGATGAAGGTATTGCTGGCCTGATTTTTGACTACAGCATTAACGGGCAGCTGACTCGTCAGTTCAGCGACAATAAAAACTACAGCGCGATATCAGGTTACGGTCAGGCGGGAGCCAACATCGGCGGCTGGCGCATACGCGGTGAATATCAGACCAGCTACTACAGCCAGCACCATCAATCCAGTTTTGACTGGAACCAGATCTACGCCTACCGGCCTTTGCCGATGATGGCGGCAAAACTGACGCTGGGGGAGATTTACCTGAACTCGCAGGTTTTCGATACGCTGCGATTTACCGGGATTAACCTCGCCAGCGATGAGCGGATGCTGCCGCCTGCGCTGCAGGGCTATGCGCCTGAAATCCACGGTATTGCTCGCTCGAATGCCAAAGTGACCGTCAGTCAGAGCGGGCGCGTCATCTATGAAACTACCGTCCCCGCCGGACCGTTCAATATTCAGGATTTACGCAGTTCAGTGCGCGGTACGCTCGATGTACGCGTTGAGGAGCAGGATGGCTCGGTATCGCTGTTCCAGGTGAATACCGCCAGCATTCCGTATCTCACGCGTCCGGGCTATGTTCGTTACAACCTCTCTGGTGGCACGCCGTCCCGCTATAACCACTCGCTAAAGGGACCGACGTTCCTGTCTGGCGATTTCTCCTGGGGGATCAGCAACGCGTGGTCGCTGTACGGTGGCCTGCAGTCATCGGGTGAAGCCTACACTGCAGCCTCTCTGGGTATAGGTCGCGATCTGAACGCGTTAGGGGCGATCTCTCTGGATGCCACAGAGTCGTGGAGCCGTGAGCCTGACGGCAAACGCCTGAAAGGTACCTCATATAAGTTGAGCTACGCAAAAACCTTCGACGAATACAACAGCTCAATCACGTTCGCGGGGTACCGCTTCTCACAGGAAGACTTCCGCACGATGGCGCAATACCTTGATGAGCGTTATCAGGGTTATGACCATGTCGGACGCGAGAAACAGCTCTACACCATTACCGGGAGTAAAACCTTCTGGGCCGGTGAGGCGGGTAAAGCGACGACCGTCTTTCTTACCTGGACCCACCAAAACTACTGGAATCAGCGCAGCCAGGATCGATACGGCATGTCCGTGGGGCGAGCCTTCCGCGTTGGCGATATCAACGGCATCACCGCCAATCTTTCTGCTTACCGTACCGATTATAAAGGGCGTAAGGACGACTCAATCTCCCTCTCGCTGTCTGTGCCGATTGGGGATAACAAATGGGCGGGTCTGGACGTCCAGACCAACAACGGTAAAACCAGTCCAATGGCGTCATACACCGACAACAGCGACTTCAACAATCTGTGGCGCGTTCGCGCGGGTGCCAGTCAGAACAGTAACGCCAGCGTTGACGGCTATTACCTGCACCGTTCGCAGTGGGCGGAAATTAATACCAACGCAAGCTACCAGCAAAATGAGTTTATGGCGTTAAGCACCACTCTGCGCGGCGGCTTTACGGCGACCCGGCACGGTGCGGCGATGCATAACAGTGGCGCAACAATGAACACGGCGCGGGTCATGGTCGATACCAACGGCATTGGCGGCGTCCCACTCAATGGTGAAAAGTCCCGGACTAACCGCTTCGGTATTGCCGTTGTACCGGATGTAGTGAGTTACAACAGCTTTGATACCCGCGTAGATGTCGACGCCATGGATGGCGATATCGAACCGGCCAGAGCCATCAGTACCAGCACCCTGACTGAAGGGGCCATCGGCTATCAGGCTTTTGGGATGGCGAAAGGGATGAAAATGATGGGCACGTTGCGCCTCGTTGATAACAGCGTCCCTCCTTTTGGGGCAGAAATTTACAACACCGATGGCGTAAGCGTCGCCATGGTGCTGGAGGACGGAAAGGCATGGCTTGCGGGCATAAACGCCAATGAAACCCTGAATGTCATGTGGGGGGGCAAACAGCAGTGCAAAGTAACCGTCCCGCCTGGAGAGAACAACGGACGTTCGGACATGCTTCTGCCGTGCCGTTAATCCTTTAGTAAGCATTATCTCACTGTAATGAAAGGCTAAAAATGAGCAAGAACAGACATAGCAGATATCTTACGGCGGCGTGTGCGCTGAGCCTGGTGGCGGGCTACGCGCAGGCAGGCGTCTCCCTGGATCGGACGCGCATCATCATTACGGAGAAAGAGTCTTCGTCCAGCGCCAATTTGTCCAATACCAGCCCGGATATCCCCTTCCTGGCCCAGTCGTGGGTGGAGGATGAAAAGGGCAATAAGATCGCCTCTCCGCTGATTGTACTCCCGCCGTTACAGCGAATTAATGGGGGGCAGAAAGGGATCGCGCGGGTCACTAAAACGGCTGGTATCGAAAAACTGCCGAAGGACAGAGAGAGCCTGTTCTACCTCAACGTCAGGGAAATTCCGCCAAAACCGGAAAAACCCAACACGCTGCAACTGGCAATGCAATCACGCATCAAGTTGTTTTATCGCCCTGAAGCGGTGATCCCGAAGACAAAGGGGGAAGTTTGGCAGGATCGGGTGGTGTTCCAGAAAAGCGGCAGCGAAATGACCGTGCAGAATCCTACGCCTTACTACGTGACGATCCTCAGCCTGACCAAAGGAGACGGGGTGAAGATCACCCGTTTCCCGGGGATCATGGTTGCGCCTAAATCGAGCCAGACGTTTGCGGTAACGGACGCCGGTGTCAGTCAGTTTTCTATGAAGTTTGTGAATGACTATGGCGGGCATCCGGAACTGAAATTCCGTTGTGATGGCAATACCTGTAAGGCGTTACCCCCTGCCCAGCAGGGTTAACAAGGAAGGAGCCTGACAATGCAACATCCTTATCCTTATGCCGCTCTTCTGGCGATGTGTGCGCTCGGATTTTCCGGGGCGGCACGATCTGTGGTGGACGGTGAAATTAAGGCGGTAAATGGCACCTATGAATACCTGATCAACATTAACAATCATGATATTACCAGCAATCAGGTCGGTGCTGTCGTTATCGACGAATTTGATCTGGCAGGGATGTTTCAGGGCCGCGCGTACTGCGCGCAGCCGATGATAAGCCAGCCGGTCTATTACACGTCGCAGGCAACGTTAACCCAATCAGGAATGACGGCGGGTTACCTCAAGCTGAATGACTACATGGACGTCAAAATCGAGATCTACATCGGCGGTAATCTACAGCAGTACAAAACCGTACCCTTTGATAACGTCTCCAATAACGTCAATCAGAACTACTGCAACCCCCCCAGCACCATACTGGACAACCAGTTTGCCTCCGGTGCGAAGGGGAAAGTGACCTTTATGATCACCAAGCCCATTATCAATGGGGTCAACTTGCAGGGGTCAGAAATCGCAACACTTTATGGACGACTGGGGCCGGGGGCAATGGGCCAAACGCCACTGTCGCGCGTCACCATCGCTTCAGGCGTCATCACCGTACCGGATAAATGCATCGTGAATCAGGGGACGCCCATCGTCGTTGACTTCGGCAACATTCCGGGGACGGGCAGTCGGCTGGATGGCATCAATTACAGTCAAAACGTACCGATTCACGTCAAGTGCCAGGGCGGCAGTTTTTCCCAGGGAGAGCTGAATATCAAGCTGGGGATCCAGCAAGCTAATCCAGCATTCAGTGACGGTAAATACCTGAGTACGCAGGGAGCCGTCGACCGGTCTGAACTGGGGATCGCGCTGCGTGATAGCAAGGGTAATCCTGTGGTGCCAAACACGTTCTATAACGTGCCGGGATTTTCCCACAACGAAGGTGACTGGAACCTGATCGCCGCGCCGGTGGCCAAAAACACTACCTCGGTTATTCCCGAAGGCGAGTTCCATGCGTCGGCGACGGTTGTGGCTGAATTCCAGTAAGGAGGGAATATGCATCGCATGATAATCATCCTCACCTGTTATCTCACGGTCTTCGCTGCGGCACCCGCCTGGGCGCGGGGAGAGTTGATCGGTGGCGATCTTAGCTTTAAAGGCGTCGTCATGGCTTACCCGTGCAGTATTGCGCCAGAGTCGGGTCGGATCCTGGTGGATTTTGGTGAGATATCAACAAAGTCATTGTATATAAACGGAAAAACGACACCGGTTCCGTTCGCGATTAAATTGCAGGACTGTAATCCGAACGTCTTTAACGCGGTGACGGTAACATTCAGCGGCATCGCCAACGCCAATATGGCGGACCGGCTGGCCATCAACGCAACAGCGCCGGGTAATGCAGGCGGGGTAGGGATTGGATTGCTGGAGGAGGATGATACTCCCGTGCGCCTGAATGTCGCCACCCGTCCCACTCTCATCAACGACACCCTGTTACGGCTAAGCTTCCAGGCTTTTGTTGAAGCGGAACCCGATGCCGTGGCAAGCGGAACGTTAACTACCGGGCCATTTACCGCCACTGCACATTATACGTTGGATTATCAGTAGCGGCGTTAACCGGGAGCTGCGACATGAGATATCAGTTCTTTCTTTACGATAAAAATATTTTTTATTCGCAAGGAATTAAAATGGTTATTACCAGTTTACTCGCAGAACAAGCGGACGTTTTATATTCCTTAACGGATGATTACGATCAGCTCTTTGTTCAATTACAGCGTCAGGTTAATGACGAGGGTTGCATGTGGATCCTCTGTGATTTAGACAGCCTGCCGCGAGAGCGGCTTCACACGCTGCAATTAATGAAAGAGTTCTATCAGCAGGAAAATAAAAACCTGATTATTCTCTTAAGCAAACATAATATGCCTCTTTTTTTTGCGCTGTATTCGCTTTTGCCCACCGCGCACTGGTTGCTCAAAACTGAAAATATGGAGAGCATCACGCCTTTTTTTCAGCGTCTGTTGGATAAAACACGTCAGGGATGTTGCTTTAGTGCATCGCTGGTCAACTATACGAAAAAAAAACTTTATGACCGGAGCGTGGATCCCACGATTTCCGGGAGTGAGTGGTGGTTGATGGAAGAGCTATTTAAGGGGAAATCCCTGTCGCAAATATCAGACGAAGTAAACGTCGACATTCGTCGCTTGAGCTATATCAAACGCCATTTAATGAAGAGGTTGAATATCAGAAGCAATATCGCTTTATTCTCTGCGTTTCGCGGCATTATGCCCTGAATCCGTGAGCCACGTTTTCGGTAGAACACATTACCGATTTAACAGTGCAACATATTGCACGCCATTAACCCGAAGTAAGGAGAACGGAAATGAAAAAACTGACCGCATTTGAAGCCGCGAGGATTGTGGGGGGAACCTGCAAGACGTGTGAAATCACGTATCAAAACGTCACCGTTGGTGGCGTCACCTCCTGTAAGCAGATCACAACCTGTACAGATAAGCATGGCTGTACGACCACAATGAGAGATGCTGATTCCAGCAAATGCGGTGGGATCCCTAACCGCTATTAACATCGACACTGCCTGGGGGCTGAACACCCTCAGGCTCTTATTTTCCACTGAGAGAATACGATAGTGACTACCTGTACGCGCAAATCCGCGATCGGTTATTCGATCTTTCTGATTATGGTTTCCGTTTTGATTACGGTACTTTGTTACCATATTTTTGTTTTTAAAACTTTTACGAGAGATGATTCGCAGACGCAGGCATTTCGCGAGGTCAGCCCCGACATCCAGGCGAACAGTCCGATTAAAAATGAGCGCAGTATTATCGAAGTCATGTCTTATGGTTGTCATTATTGTGCGGCAAACGAAGAGAACCTCGCGGAATTTAGCCGTACTCTGCCGCCAGACAGCACATTTACCTCTATTCATATTGCTGACGAGGATAATGGTCTTGCAGCCTATGCACCGCTTTTTGCGACGCTGGAAGCGATGGGGATAGAAAAGCAGATTCGCGACAGTGCGTATAACGCCATTATCACGCGCAACGTCGATTTGACGGATGAAAAAAAGCTGAATGGTTGGTTAGTCAAAAATAATATTGATGTCGTCAAGTTTAATACGTTCAGGCTAAGCAAGGCGGTAAAAGAACGTCTCAGCGAAATGGCGGCCATTACTGCTTACTATGATATCAACGCCACCCCGATGTTTATTATTAATAAACGCTATGTTGTTGCTCAGGATCGCGAGTTCCCGGCGTTTGCGCAGCGCATTCGGGAATTGCTCGAAGAGGATAAATAATCCCGTGGTCAGATTATTCATAATCTGGAGCGTGTTGAGTTTTAAAAACAGCACGGGAAAGATTGAAGACATTCAGCAAAGGCTTACTCAGTGCGGTGTTGTTTTTCTGAGGAAAATAGTGCGCGTCGTGCCTCTCCCTGTGACGCTGACCGTGGCGAAGGGACTGTGCGCAACGCGACTGTTCGGGCGTGCGTTTCGCTTGCGTAACGCGGTGGCGAATGAAAACGTTCGTTGCCTGACCGGGCAAAAAATCCGCCTGAACGTGGCCTGGCTGACAGTACGGCGACGCCTGCTGGAAGAGGCCGCCACCTGGGCGCAAAACCCGGCGCTGCTTCAGCAAATGCGTACTTGCGCAGCGGAACTCAATGCGGTGGTCACACCGCTGTACCAGCAAAATGCACCCTACATACTGGCACCGATCCATACGGTGTCTGACGTGCTCGCTGCCATCATTGGTGCCAGCGTCACGCCGGGGAAAGCCAGTGTGGTGGTCTCGTCCAGCGCGGAGCTTTACAGCGCTCCCGCCCGTGCATTCGGCGGCGTAGCACTTGACTACTGTTCAATCCACCAGGAAAACAAAACGCTTGCCAGCAACCTGATGGATCTCATCACCGATGTCGCCGCCGGGCAGCGGAACATGATTATTTTCCCCGATATCACGCCCGACTATACCTCGCAGGCTGAAGGGATGCTGGTGGCGAAACAGCCATGTCGTTTATTTGGTCGCAGCGCCAGGTTGCACGGTGGTCTGGTGCGTCTTTCCGGGGCGATAGCTGCGCAGGTCGTGTTTTATCACCTGAGCTATGACAACCGCCTGCGTATTCACATTCATCCGCCGGTGAGCAGCCAGCATGTCGCCAGCGCGCTGCCCGACATCATTGAATCTACCCTGCGAGCGTCCCCGCAGGAGTGGCTCCTGTGGCACAGCCATTCTCTCTACTTTATTAATCACTCACGATAACAATGAAAAACACGATCCCGAATCTGATCTTTCAGGAAGAGACCAACGAGTGCGGACTGGCGTGTGTAGCAATGCTGGCACAAACGCAGGGACAGACGATCTCACTGGAAACGCTGCGCGATATTTTTCCAGCCTCCGACCACGGTACGTCGCTGGACACGCTGATGGCCATTCTGGCGCGGTTGGGCATTGCGACGGCCCCTGTGCTGTTTGAGCATCACGAACTCAGTGAACTCCCGCTGCCAGCCATTTTGCACTACGGCGCGAGCCACTATGTCCTGCTGGCCTGGCGTAAAGGCAACCACGTCTGCGTGATGAACCCGGCGATTGGCGAGCAGTGGCTGCCTTTTGCCGCGCTTAAGCAGGAGATCAGCGGCTATGCCCTGATACTGGAGCCAGAGCAGAGGCTCGCTGCAGATCCCGCGCTGGCGCGACCGACAGTGGGACAGAGCATGCCTCGGGTGATGAGCATGCAGGAGACGGCAGATGTGCCGGGCATATATCGGCTGATGCTGTTGACCTTCATGGTGTCGTTAACACTGTTTCTGATGCCCACGATGGTGAGTAGTGCCATCAATAAGGCTTTCTCCAGCGTTGAGAGCAGCGGCTTCCCGTACGGCTGGTTTATTCTGGCCTTTGTGGTCTCTTCGCTGATGGCGCTGGGGGTTCGGGCGATCGCCGAGCGCTACATTAAACGCTTTGTGCTGATCCACAGCGGTGTCGGCTTTTCTCGCCTGCTTCAAAACCCCCTCCGTTTTTTTGAAAAACGCGCGCCGGGGGAGATCTTCAGCCGCTTCACGGCCTGGCAGATGGGCCTGCTGCAGAAGATCGAACTGGATAATGGTCTGCGTTCCGATTGGGTGATCGGTGCGATCGCGCTGGCGATCATGTTCTGGATCGCGCCCATCCTGGCGGCGATCTCCGCCATCGGCGTGACGGTGATGGGGATTATCAGCGTCTGGGCCGTGATCCGCGATCGCTGGTTTACCCAGCAGCTACAGCTGAAAAGCGCTGCGCTGAATGATTTTTTCATGGAGACCCTTCAGGGCATATTGACTGTCAAAACCGCCGGGCTGGAAGGGCAGCGTCAGGCGCAGTTTGCCGCCTTAAGCCGCGAACTCTACACATGCCTACAGCGCCAGAAGGTCTATCAACAGGTGAAAGAAGGGCTCTATCAGCTATGCGGCAGCCTGGAGATGGTGGCGTTTATGCTGGTGGTACTGCCGATGGTCCACGGCAAGCAGATCTCGCTGGGCGATTTTTTTGCCTACAGCTTCCTGCGGCAAATCTTCACGTCCTACGTCACGCGGATCTTCTACGCCATCATCCAGAAAACGCAGCTGCACGTGATCGACACCCGCGCACATGCCCTCTTTGCTCCAGGAGGAGAACGCGCGCCCGCGCCGCTGATCGCGGTACCGACAGCGGATACAACGCATGCTTTGGCCTTTGAGGCGCTTGGCTACGGGTATGACCCCGCTGTGCCCGTCCTTTCATCCGTCTCATTATCGCTGCCGGCGGGTGAGCAGATCGCGATAGTCGGCGAGTCGGGGGCCGGTAAAAGTACCTTACTTCGGCTGATCGCCGGGCTGTTTTCGCCTCAGGCAGGAGGATGTTATGCCGCCGGTCGCGCGCTGCCTGCCGCGCATCTGGCGCAGTATGTCTATTTGCAAAGCCAGGAGGACATTCTTTTTAACGCCTCGGTGCGTGAAAACATCACCTTATTCGACGCGCACTACCGCGAGCGTGACCGCGGACGGGTTGAGGCCCTGCTTGATGCTCTCGCGCTGGGTGACGTGGTGCATGCATTGCCGGGTGGGCTGGATGCTCTGATCCGCGAAAGCCACGCGGCGCTCTCTCTCGGCCAGCGTCAGCGCCTGCTGCTGGCCCGCGCGCTGTACAGCTCACGTCCGGTGTTATTGCTCGATGAGCCGACGGCCAATCTTGACGACGAAACCGCGGCAATCGTCATGGCAACGGTTCACGCCCACTGCCGCAGGGCCGGTAAGTCGTTGATTGTTGTCACGCATAGCGAGCAGGTTTTATCGGGCTTTCAGCAGGTTTACCACCTGGTTGACGGCAGGCTCAGCCTGCGGGAAGGGAGCGATGAAGCATAAATCTCGCTGGGTGATGCTGGGCTGCGGTCTGGCGTTTGCCGCCGCGATGGCGGGCGTCTGGGTGTCTATGGCCTCGCCCTCACCGCATACGCGTTTACCCGTGGACACTGTCGGCACCGGCGACATCGAAAAGGTGGTGCTGGTGACGGGGATCCTGAAGCCGGCGGTACAGGTTAACGTCGGTGCGCAGGTCAACGGACAGCTGCGGAAATTGTATGTTCGCCAGGGAGAGCGCGTGAAGATAGGGCAACTGCTGGCAGAAATCGACCCGACGTTACAGGAATCGGAACTCAGGAATACAAAGGCGCAGCTTGCCAGCGCCCGAGCGCAAAAGCGCTCTGCGCAGGCAATGTTGCTGCGTTACCGCCAGGAGCTGGACCGACAGCGCCTGATGCAGCGCGACGGCTCGGGGGTGCGCAGTGAGTTTGAGCAGGCCAGATCGCAATACGCTGTGCAGGTGCAGCAGATAGCGGTGAGCGAGGCGCAGATTGCACAGGCTGAAATGGCGGTGAAAACGGCGCAGGCCAACCTCAGCTATACCCGCATTGTCGCGCCGGTCGACGGCGAGGTGCTGGGTATTGTGACCCGTGAAGGTCAGACCATCGTTTCTTCGCAAACGGCGCCGACCATCCTGGTGTTGGCGGATCTCGATACGATGCAGGTGCAAACGCGTATTTCAGAAGCGGACGTCCAAAAAATTCATCCCGGCCAGCCGCTCAGTTTTTATGTCATCGCCAATCCGGATAAACGCTACGCCAGTACCATGGGCTATGTGCAGCCTGCGCCGCAGGACGCGATGGAGGCGTCCGGTGAGAGAGGTATGGGCGGGAACGCGCAGGCGATGGCAGTCTACTACACCGGTACGTTCGAAGTGCCTAACGCCGGGCGTGAGCTCAAAACATCCATGACGGCACAGGTATTTATTCAGATCGCCAGGGCCAGCAATGTCCTGCGTGTTCCGGTTGCCGCACTGGGCCAGGCGCTGGATGCCGATCGTTACACCATCACCACCGTTAAAGATGGAAATACGCAGTCCCGCACGATCCGCATTGGCATTCAAGATCGGCAGTACGCCGAAGTGCTGGAAGGGCTGCAGGCGGGCGAACAGGTGGTTCTGGCGCAAGAGACGGAGCGAGGATAGCGGATGGAGCCGATTATCGTATTACGGCGGGTGTGCAGACGATTCCACGCGGGCACTCAAACGTTAGCGGTGCTGAGTGATATTTCACTGACCTTTCATCGCGGTGAAATGGTGGCGATTGTGGGGGCATCCGGCTCGGGTAAGTCCACGCTGATGAACATCATTGGCTGCCTGGACAAGCCCACGTCCGGAGAAGTCCTGATCAACGGCACGCCCGTGCATAACGCGGATAGCCTCTACCTTGCCGATCTGCGCAGCCGTTACCTGGGATTCATTTTTCAGCGCTATCACCTGATGCCGTATCTGACCGCAGAAGAAAACATTGCCATTCCCGCGCTGTACACCGCAATGTCGGAACAGGAGCGTACCGCCCGTGTGCAGAGGTTAGCTGTTCAGCTCGGGCTGGAAAACCGTCTCCAGCACCGTCCAGCGGAGCTGTCGGGTGGACAACAGCAGCGGGTGAGCATTTGTCGGGCATTGATCAACGGTGCACACATTATCCTGGCAGACGAACCTACCGGCGCGCTCGACAGTACCCGTGGTAAGGCTCTGATGGGCGTGCTGCATCAGCTGCATGCGTCGGGTCACACGGTGATTATCGTTACCCATGACCGCGATATCGCCCGACAGGCGCAGCGTATTATTGAGATTAGCGACGGGCGAATCATCAGCGATGTACGGCACGCTGAGGTTCATCCCTCAACGCTGCTGCCGGAGCAGGACAACGGCCGAGCGTCGCTGGCGAGCCGTTTTCGCGAGTCGGTTCGTATGGCCTGGCGTGCACTGCTTGGGCACCGTATGCGTGCGTTTCTTTCCATGCTGGGGATCATCATTGGCATCGCGTCGGTGGTGTCGTCAATGGCGGTAGGGGAAGGCGCGCGGCGGGCGATCGTGGATGAGATAGGCAAGCTGGGAAATACGACGCTTGAGATCCGCCCGGGCACCGGATGGGGCAACGCGCGTCCGGACATGGCGCGCGCGCTGTCGATGGAAGACGTGCGCAGTTTGCAGGCGCTGCCGTGGGTGATGGGCGTCTCGCCGGTCGTCAGCAGCACTGCACTCGCGGTCCGCAAAGGTCTGGATTCCTCGATGATGCTGTCCGGGGTATCACAGGACTTTTTCACCCTGCAAGGGCTGCGCGTTGTTCAGGGTAATGGCTTCACGGCGCGCGATGTTGCGGAAGGTGAACCGGTTATGATCCTGGATGAAACCGGGCGAGATACGCTGTTCCCCGGTGGGGAAAATCCGCTCGGTGCACTTGTGCAGATTGCCGGTGCGCCGTGGCGCGTGATCGGCGTGGCCACTCGACCCGGGCCGAAAGTGGTGGGGGGCTTCATGGCGGCGTGGGTTCCGCATACTGCTTTGCAGCAGCGGCTGACGGGGCAAATACCGCTGGAGTCGCTGGTGCTGCGTTTTCAGCCGCCGCTGACATCACAGGAGGCCGCGCAGCGCGTGGAGCGCCACCTGCTGCGGGAACACGGACGAAAAGATTTCTTTATACAAACCGACGATCGGCTGGCGAATGCCATGCAAAAAACGTCGGACTCCATGTCGCTTCTGATTACGGCGATCGCGGCTATCTCGCTGCTGGTGGGCGGCGTGGGTGTGATGAATATCATGCTGGTGTCGGTGACGGAGCGGACGCATGAAATCGGCATTCGATTATCCGTGGGGGCTCGACCCGCAGACATCATGAACCAATTTCTCATTGAGGCGGTGATGATCTGCGTGCTCGGTGGCCTGGTGGGGGTGTCAGGCGCCTGGCTGGCAGGGCATATTTTTGCCTTCGTGACGGACGCCTTTTCAATGGTGTTTACCGTATTCCCGGTGCTGATGGCCTGCGGTTTTTCTGCTGCGATCGGCCTCACGTTTGGTTATTTCCCGGCGCGCAGCGCGGCTCGCCTTAACCCTACGGAGGCGCTGGCTCGCGAATGACACGATACCTCTTTTTAGCCGTACTGCTACTCCTGGCGGGTTGCCGCGCGATGACCCGCAGCGACTACCAGCGCCCGCTGCTGTCATTGCCCACACAGTGGCCCACGATGGCGGAAAAGGGGACGGAAAACAGCTGGCGTTTTAGCGATCCCCGCCTGTCTCGGGTGATTGAACAGGTACTGGAAAGCAATAACGATCTTGCAGCGGCAGCCCTCACGCTGCAGCAAGCACGCGTTGCGGCAGGGCTCACCAGCACCAACATCTCCCCCGACGTCAGAGTGAGTGGAGCCGCCAGTAACAGTAAAAATGTGCGTCGGGGGGCACCTCCACAGGAGAACTACAGCGGCAGTGTTGCCATCGCCTGGGAGCTGGACCTGTGGGGAAAACTGGCGCGCACCCGTGAGCAAAGCGAATGGCAGGCCAGGGCAAGCGAGCAGGATTACCGTGCAACCGTTCTCTCAACGATGGGCCTCACCGCTCAGCTTTACTGGCGTATCGCCTTGTATAACCAGCAGATCCGCCATCAGCGTGACGGTCTGACTGTCTCTGAACAGACCGTGCAACAGGTGTCCTCATGGTTTAACGCCGGAAAGGTGGGGCAACTTGATGTTCTGCAAGCACAGCAGGC
The DNA here is from genome assembly GCF_057320385.1 of Enterobacter cloacae complex sp. 394F7. Lineage (NCBI taxonomy): Bacteria > Pseudomonadati > Pseudomonadota > Gammaproteobacteria > Enterobacterales > Enterobacteriaceae > Enterobacter > Enterobacter cloacae complex sp. 394F7. The sequence goes on from NZ_JBXWCS010000001.1 coordinate 14,991, forward strand.
GCTGCTGGCGCGACAAAATCAGCTCAGAACGTTGGTTCAGCAGCGCCAGAACACACGCAGTGCGCTGGCACTGATGCTTAACAGGCCTGCGGAACAACATGCCGATGAATTGCGCGAGCTGGACGTGCATCAGCAGGTGCCTGTGGCACAAAAAACGCCGCTACGGGTGATCGCTCAGCGGCCAGATATTCAGGCTGCTGAGTCGCGCCTGCGCGCCGCGCTTGCGGGTTACGACGCGGCTCGCCTGCAGTTTTACCCCACGCTTTCTCTTGATGCGTCTCTGAATGCCGGGAGCCAGGTTTTTAGCCATTGGTTCCGCGATCCTATCCGTACAACAGGGGCCGCGCTGGCCTTGCCGTTTATCCAGTGGAACACCCGTCAGCTCACCGTTGCGCAGGCGGATTTAGCGATAAAACAGGCCGCGATCGCGTTTCGTTCTACCGCCTATACCGCACTCGCTGAAGTGGATGAGGCTATGGAAAACCGGCTGAGTGCAGATGAGCAACGCAGCCGACTCCATCAGTCGCTGGCGCTTAGCCAGCGGCGATTATCCCTTACGGAAAGCCGTTATCGCGCAGGTGCGGTGGATTTCCAGACGCTGCTCAACGCGCAGGACGATCTGCTGAACACAGAGAAGGCCCTCGCGCAAACCCAGTACGACTACCTTTACGCTACGCTGCAGCTCTGGCTGGCACAAGGGGGCGACACGCAAAACAGGATGATAAAAGATGAAGCTGAAAAATGGAGATAATCGGGTGGTTGTTACCGGCTATGGGGCCGTTACCCCCCTTGGCGTGACGGCTGGTGAGAGCTGGCAGGCGATCATGGACTATCGGCTGGGATATCGCTACGTCGATTACACGGCGCGGAATATCAAAACCCATTTTCTCGGGCTGGTGGACAACGAACCCAGCCTGATTGGGGTTCCTGCCGCCGTCAGACGCCGTCTGCCGCGTTTTGCCCGGCTCACGTTTGGCGCGGCGCGTCAGGCCATGGCGATGGCTTTTGGCGGCCAGCCACCGCAGGAGTTCTATAGCCCGCTAGACTGCGGCGCGATCATGGGGACCGGCTGGGGAGGGCTGGACGAAAGCTACGATGCGCAGAGCGATTTTTCGGCAACGGGCTTCGCCTCGCCGTTTAACTGTTTTTATTCGATGCCTAGCGTCACCACTGCCGCCTGTAGCCAGTTCTGGGGGCTCAACGGCTTCCAGAACACCGTGGTAGCGGCCTGTGCGACGGGAACCATCGCCATTGGCGAAGCCTACGAGGTGATCCGCACCGGCAGAGCGCAGATGATGCTGGCGGGGGCCGGGGAGTCGCTGACCAGTCCCTGCGCGATCTGGAATATCGACGTATTAGGGGCGTTAAGTAAAGAAACGCAGGATCCGCAGCGCGCCAGCTGTCCTTTCAGTGCCCACCGTAATGGGTTCGTGCTGTCGGAGGGGGCGGCGGTACTGTGTCTGGAGTCGCGCGAGGGGGCGCTTGCGCGCGGCGCGACCATTCTTGGCGAAATTACGGGTTACGCCAATTTCTCCGACGCCTGGGATTTTACCTCGCCCGCTGAAGACTGCCTTGCGCGCGTGCAAACCATCATCTCCGCGCTGCGGCAGGCCGGACTTGAACCCGAGCACCTGGACTATATTAACGCTCACGGTACCTCGACACCGCTCAATGACATCAACGAAACGCAATCGCTAAAAATGGCGCTGGGGGAGGCGGTCTGGACTGTTCCCATTTCCAGCACGAAGTCTTACTCCGGGCACTTAATTTCAGCCGCAGGCGCGTTCGAGAGCATCGTCTGCCTGCAGGCCATTGCCAACGGCATTATCCCCGCGACGACCAATTTTCAGCATGCGGATGAGTGCTGTGATCTGGATTATGTCGTTGAAGGGCATCGTCACGCCACTATCCGCCGTACGCTCAACCTGAGCTTTGGGTTTGGTGGCGCAAACGCGGCGTTGATTCTGGAGAAACATTCATGATGACGCTGCGTTACAGCCAACAGGATGCGCGGCTATGGGCTGCATTTTCAGGGGATTACAACCCCGTGCATTTTGATAAAGCCTGGGTGAAATCGCAGGGTGGAAGCCGGCTCAGCGTGCACGGTATGCGCGCCCTGCTGGATGTCAAACGGTTCATCAGTCCGGAAGTTCGCCGCTCATCCTTTCTGAAGTGTACCGTGCGGTTGCGCAGGCCGCTGTGGCGGGATACCACTTATCTTCTGATGTGCGATCCCAACAAGTCTGTTTCAGCCTCCGTATACGATCTTACCGCTCAAACGGTCTGCCTTTCATGTGCTATCGCGCCGGTTAACCTTTTTGCTGTGGCAGAAGCAGAAAGTCAGCGAGAACTCGGCGCATCAACCATTGCCGCGCTACATCAGACGTTTTTGCCCCTGCTTCCCCACGCACAGCAGTGGCATTTTCTTGATGCCCTGCTATTTCGCCATCTTCTTCAGGATACCGCGCTGTTACATCAGAAAGACATCGCACCGCTGATACCGTCTGGTCATACGCTGGAGGCGTTGTTTACCCGCTATCCCGTTGTCCAGACCCATCAGGAGGTTGTTTTTGACAGCCATCTGCTCGCGCCCTGGCAGACGGTGCCTTTACCGGAACCGCTTGAGATAGAGACATTACCCGCCACGGTGGTTGGCGATCTTAGATATGGCGCAGTGGTGCGAATTGCTGCGCAAACCCGCTATCAACAACACTACATCAGCAGTGCCGTGACGCTGAAAGTTGGCCCGCTGACAAAAGGAAATGCAAATGAACTCGTATGAAATCATCTACAGCAAAATCAGCGAAATGATTGCTGATGCAAAAGATCTTCCGCTGGAGGCGCTGACACCGGACACGACGCTGCCGCAGCTGGAACTTGACAGCCTCGATTATGTTGAACTGATGGTACTGGCGAAACGCGAGTTTAACGTGACGCTTACGGCCGAAATGTTTATGAAAAAGCCGCAAATGACCCTTCGCGATTTGAGTCTGTACATCGACCAGGAAATGGCTGGCTGAGATGGCAAAGAGATGGATGTTGATCACCGGCGGCAGCAGAGGAATCGGACAGGCTTTGGTGAGCCACCTTCTGCCCGAGTGGAACATTGTGTTTACCGGCCGCAATGAGGCCGGAATTGGCCGTACGCTGGCGCAGGCGCAAGGTCTGCGCACGGCAACCTGGGTAAAAGGTTACCGCTGCGATGGCCGCGATGAGGCGGATGTCCAACGGCTGGCGACGTCGCTACTTGACGAGTTTGGCGCACCAGCGGCCATTGTACACAACGCCGGAATGACCCGTGACGCACTGCATATTCATCAAACGGCACGCGACTGGCAGGATGTGCTAACGAACAACCTGGTTGCGCTCGTGAACTGGAACCGAACGCTTTTACCCGCCATGATGATGCAGGGGAGCGGAGCTGTGGTATTGATGTCGTCCGTAACGGCAATAAAGGGCAATAGCGGCCAAACGGCCTATGCAGCCAGTAAGGCCGCAATGATTGGCCTGACGCGTTCGCTGGCGCAGGAGATGGGACGCTTTGGCATTCGGGTTAACTGTCTGGCGCCGGGACTGATTGAAGGTGAAATGGTTGAGGCTATCCCTGAAGCCCGCCTGAAAGCCATGCGGCAGAGCATTCCCTTACGCCGTCTGGGGCAAACGCAGGACGTGGCGCACGCTGTTGCCTTTCTGGCCGGAGAAGGAAGCCGCTATCTCACCGGGCAAACGCTGGTGCTGGACGGAGGGCTGTCAGCCTGAGTTAAGGCAGCCGCGAGAAGGGCGACTTCCCGCGGCTCATGACAGGGTCAGTTGATTAATTCGCTGTACCAGAGCGCGTCGTTCTTTGACCGACTCATGGAATATCTGTAATAAAATCGCACTGTGTTGCTGCACGATACCCGCCAGCGCGGGGGCGATTTCCGCCGTTTCACCTACCCGGGCCTTAAATTCGGACGATAGCGTGACCCCCTGAAGTAACGAGGCCAGCCAAATGCTGGCTTTGATAATCGTCACTTCCGGCGGATAAGCGGATTTTGCATCTACGGATTTCTGAAGCTGACACCATCCTGCTATGTCTCTTATTGCCTCAATAGGATAGAGCTCATCCCAAACTGCTTTTCCCTCATCGGTCTGTGCCGGTGTGGCGCACAGGGCCAGGCTCGGGAGATTATGCAATAGCCCTCCGATTTCAATCTTTAAACACTGCACGGGAGGAATACCCATTTCTCTGGCAAGGTATCCCGATATTCGCCCGACCACCAGAGAGTGCTGAACCCCATGTTGACTGAATCCATCTATAATAAACGCCAGCATACCGGCGATATCGCGAAAGTTGTGTAATGAGAGGGTGTCGTTATGAATGCGGGGGATTTCTTTAATATAATCGTCAAACTCTGTTGATTGAATTCTTAGCCAAAAATGATCCCTGCTTGCGACCCTTTGGAAGGCATGGATATAGTCAGGTTGAAACAGGTCGTTCTCACCGCTGACAATAATTTTTATAATTTCTTCTTGTGCGGTGATGACATCGCTGGCCCGGTAGTGAGAGATTAATACATCCAGACGATCGGCCAGATAAATGATATGGCTTTCTTTCGGGGTTTTAATGCCATTAACACACGCCCCCCGACCATTATTCCAGTGGGTATGATGATATCGCACAATGGCGTTCAGCGGATTCAGTAAAGGGACACTGGCCAGCAATTCCGCTCCCACAGCAGCGTGGTTATTGAGTTCATTATCGTAATAGCTCATAGGCTGGAGGCGAGACTCTTCATTCAGTCCTCCAATATCATGAAGCAGGGCCGCCAGCAGGGTTTTCCGACATTGCGCAGGCGTAAACTGCGACTCTCGTGCCAGGAGCCAGGCAATATACGCCGTTCTGACATGATGCAAGTTAAGCCGAGGATTGATCATGTCTATTATTTTTGAGATGCAAGCCAGTGATTCTATTAAGTTTATATTCATGATATTGAAAATTTAACTTACGCTGTGCTTCGTTAAAGAAAACCACACAAATTATTTTCGTTTGCAACCATACTGCGGAAATGTGTGGTTACCAAAGAGTAATGTATTATTATTGAATTTATTGAGGTAAATTATTTTGTCGTCTGGCCCTTTGCCAAATAATAAATTTATGGCGACAGTGTCATCAATATTATCTGTGCTGTCGCGCAGGGTGCGGACACTCGTGACTTGATATAAATGCGCGCTGGGGTTGAATTTTTTGAATTTTATCTTGAGCGTTCGCGAAATCAGTTGGTTTTTATTGTCATGAGAGAGTAACCCATCGATATTCATGAGGATATGATCGTTCGCCATGTTGATAAAAATCAGCCCTTCAGCATGGACACTTTTGCCGTTAATGTTTTGTACGACAGAAAATTGCGATTCGCAGGAGAAAACAGCGGGGCTGGTAAATGAATACATCCCCCCCGCCAGGAAGAGAGCGAGGCAGAGCAACAGGAAAAAGACGCGCTTAGACATTGTTTTTTTCTCTGTAATAAAAACTTTCGCAGTTACCGTTATCACACTCAACGAGTAGCAATTGTATAATGTTACCTAAGGTTCCATTTATCTGCTTCTTGTAAAGGTACAGTTCTTTTGGCTGCGAACAGTCGAATGGTTGTGTTGTAAAATGAAAGCTATTTTTTACATCCCATAGCGACAGTGCGGGGGATGTAAAAATGATGCATTGGTCATCAACTATTTTATGTACGTTATTCCCTGAATCGACGGTGTGAGGCCTTATTACTAAAAGGATTGACACAATACCTAGCGCGATTATTCGGGCTATCCTTTCAAACACCGAAGGAGGAGGGGGGTTGCGCGTGGCTTCTGAGGTTTTTTCTTCCAGGAACGGGGTTCGATACTCGCGGTCGTTATGGATGATGACATCATCTGCAATCTTAAAACCAATGCGGGGAACGGTAGTGATAATCTCTTTTTCCACGCCCAGGTCGTTCAGATTTCTGCGTAACGTTGAGATATATTGATTGAGGTTACTATTTGATGCTCTGGCGCCGTACTGATCAAACACGGAATGAAAAATTTCACTTCTGGACAGGATATCGCCGCGGTGATTGAGTAATTCTGCTAATAGACGCGTCGATGTCTGAGATAATTCAACGCAATCCCCGGTAAGCACATTAAGGAGAGATGCATCCTCCGTATCAAAAGTGATAAATCCCTCAATATCGTACCTCATATCCCTCTCCTCCCTAAGCCCTACTTTTCTCTCACATACCGACTGTTTTTGATAAAACAGTATGAAAGCCAGATAAAAACACTGTTTTTACTTTCATTTGAAGCTAATGTTGCTGGTTGACTCAAGGGATTTCATACTGCTAACTCCTTCAAAACTCAGGAGTCGACAATGAAACTCTCACTGTGTTCATACAACCCGGAGGCTGTACATCCAGGCTACAACGCACCTCACGACAATCTGCAGATGTTAGCGGCGGAAATGGGAATAAGTGGTCTGGCGATGATCAGAGGCCCGGAACAAATGTTGATTCTCAATTTACTTAAAGATCATAGCACGCAGGGACTGTCCACGAGGGAGCTTGCCAATCTGTGCGGTATTTCAATTTATAAAGTTAGACACTTACTTCTTCCGCTGGAAAAATATGGCCAGGTTATACGGGATAAAATGCAAAAGCATCATCAGTGGTTTTTGTCAAAGGATGCGACATAATTATGTTTGCATTCTAACAAGGGGTATTTTTATTTGCAACAATGGCACGGAAGTCAAATAGATATATCTAAGACTTTTGAAAAATACTAATTATAATCTCGCAGGACGTTAAGAAAATTCCCAATAAATGTATTAACGTTCCTGTATTAATACTTATGAATTCATGTTTTTTGATTCAAAATAATATTGTTGTATTGCAGCTAAATGCCCTGCTTTACGTTCGAGTGAATCATGCACCGAGGGGCCATGGAGAGTAGATGAGGAAGCGTGAATAGTTTGACGTTGAAAGTCATCTGAGGGGAATGCCCCCGGTGTTTTGGCGCTGAAAAGCAAAAACCCAGCCATAGGCTGGGTTCTTTAAATAGTGGTGCCCGGACTCGGAATCGAACCAAGGACACGGGGATTTTCAATCCCCTGCTCTACCGACTGAGCTATCCGGGCAACGGAGCGCATTAAACCGCAATCCCGCCCGATCGTCAACACTATTTCTGGAAAAGCTGTTCAACTGCTTAAGTTTGCGGCAATGCGCTGACTTCTGAAGCAAACAGGTCAAATTACGCTTACGTCAACGCGCCGCCCATGCGGCACTGGGCAAAGCGCAGGATGTCCTCTGCCAGGCGGTGAGCGGTATCCACATCGGCCTGGCTACGGTTTACCAGCATACGGCTCAGGCAGCCTTCCAGCACCAGTTCCATCTGCTTTGCCACCATTGCCGGATCATCCACTTCAAGCGTTGTCAGCAGTTCGTGGGTGAAGTCGTGCGCCGCCCGTTTTTGCTGATCCGCCAGCTGATGGATCGGATGGCCTGGATCGGGGTAGTACGTGCAGGCGGCGATAAACAGACAACCCGGATAGCGGTTGTTACTTACACATTCCGTCAGCGCGGTATAGCGCGCCAGCAGCTTCTGTTCGGCGGTCAGCTCTTCATTCAACATCAGCTGCCTGCGCCAGATATCAACCTGCTGGCTGAGGTAGCGCAGGGCATCATAAAGCAGCGCCTCTTTATCGGGCCAGAAGCGCGTAAGCTCATCCAGAGGGTAATCGATACGGTCGGCTACCATCTCAAGCGTGGTGCTGGCGATCCCTTGAATCTCAAGTAATTGCAGGGCTTGTCCCAGTACGTCTTCGCGTTGCACGGTTCTCTCCTCCGTTATTCCCAACGGTTGTCCCGTTTAAAGTGTTGTTTACGGTTGGCGATCGCGCAAATGCGCGCTGAAAGCCGCCGCGTCCATAAACCCGGTTACACGCTGCCCTGGCTGTTCTTCACCCTGTTGATTGAAGAACAGAATGGTCGGTAGTCCGAGCACGTTAAGTTGCTTCAGCAGGGCTTTATCCTGCGCATTGTTGGCGGTCACGTTTGCCTGAAGCAGAACGGTCCCGTTTAGCGCACCTTGCACCTGCGGGTCGCTAAAGGTGTACTTTTCAAACTCTTTGCAGGCAACGCACCAGTCTGCGTAGAGATCGAGCATCACCGGTTTGCCGCGCGCCTGGGCCAGAGCCTGATTAAGATCATCCACGTTCTTAATCTGGATGAAATTCAGATGCGCCTGGTTCTGAGCCACTGGCGTGCCAAATGCCCAATCCTGAAGTGGACGCACGCTCACCAGCGCAGCGGCGAGCAGGACGATTTGTACCAGACGCATCCACGCGCTTTTTGCCCCCAGACTGACGATAAACGCCCAGGAGAAGAACGCTACGCCGAGCATCGCCCACAGGCGCATCCCCCAGACGTCACCGACAATACGCTCCAGCAGGAAGACCGGCAGCGCCAGAATGACAAAGCCAAACGCGGTTTTCACCGTCTCCATCCACGGCCCGCTCTTCGGCAGCAGGCGGTTGCCAAATACCGTGACCAGGATCAGCGGCAGACCCATCCCAAGCGCGTAAAGGTACAACGTACCGCCGCCAAGCCACATATTACCGCTCTGGGCGATATAGAGCAGAATCGCGCTAAGCGGAGCAGTGGTGCAGGGCGAACAAATCAGCCCGGCGATAGCTCCCATCGCAAACACGCCACCCGCTGACCCCCCCTGTTGGCGGTTGCTGAGCAGCGTTAAGCGGGTTTGCAGGGAAGACGGCAGTTGCAGGGTGAACAGGCCAAACATCGACAATGCCAGCAGGATAAACACCACCGACAGGCCGATAAGGACATAAGGGTGCTGAAGAGCCGCCTGGAACTGTAAGCCGGCCGCCGCAACCACGAGGCCGAGTGCCGTATAGGTTAACGCCATTCCCTGCACGTAAATAAAGGCAAGCAGTAGCGCGCGGGTGGTGCTAAGACGCTGTTTTCCGCCCAGTACTATCCCGGAGATCAACGGGTACATCGGCAGTACGCATGGCGTGAAGGCGATGCCGATACCAATCAGCAAGGCCCAGAGCGCGGAGAAAGGGAGGTCTGACGCAGGCTCACCTTCACGCTTGACCTCTGCAGGAAGAGGAGCAACGTTGGCGGCAGACGCTTTAACTTCACTAAGCGGAACGATCCTCGTTTCTGAGGGATAGCAGAAGCCTGCATCGGCACAGCCCTGGTAAGTGACGGTGAGCGTAGCGCCTTTGTCTGCCTGTTGCACCGTTACGGGCACGCTTAAGTGCTGGCGATAAATCTCGCTTTTGCCGTAAAACTCATCCTCGTGCCATTCTCCCGCAGGCAGTTGCAGCGCGCCCACGCTTGCCTGAGCGGGTGTGATACTGACCTGCTTACGATACAGGTAATAGCCCTCTTTCACCTGCCAGGTGAGGTTGAGGTCATGCTGGTTTTGCTGGAAATCGAAAACAAATGCCTGATCGGCAGGAATAAAGTTCGAACGGCCGGGCGCGTCAAACAACCCGGCAAAGACTGACGTGCTGCACAGCAGCAGGATCAGCGTAAGGAAACGTTGAGCCATGAGAGATAATCGTTATCACCGTGGAGCACTGGCAATACCAGCAGTTCCGGGGTTTGGTAAGGATGATGAGATTTGAGGCAGTCAAGAAGCGCCTGCTGGTTTGCCGGGTTGGTTTTGAGCAACATCTGGACTTCATACTCCTGCTCCAGTTTGCCTTCCCAATAATAAAGGGAGGTCGCTCCGGGGAGGAGGGTTACACAGGCAGCCAGTTTTTCGGCCAATACTTTGGCGGCGAGATCCTGGGCGGAAGCTTCATCAGGGGCGGTACACAATACGACAACAGCATCAGGCGTGTTCACAAGTCGACCTCCTCATCACGAAAGTGGTCACTATATCACGCAAGGCGATTGGTCATTAATGAAACGGGCCGCAGAGCGGCCCGATTTTAACTATTTTTACAACCCGAAATGGTTTACAGCACGACGCCGCCGATGATAAAGCCGAGGATCACGCACAGCGTAATCGCGACCACACCCGGGATCAGGAACGCATGGTTAAACACATACTTACCGATGCGGGTTGAACCGGTGTCATCCATTTCAACCGCCGCCAGCAGGGTTGGATAAGTGGGCAGAACGAACAGGGCAGAAACGGCAGCAAACGAGGCAATGGCCGTCAGTGGCGTTACGCCCAGCATCAGAGCCGCAGGCATCAGCGCCTTGGTCGTGGCAGCCTGAGAATAAAGCAGGGTCGCGGCAAAGAACAGCACCACCGCCAGCAGCCATGGGTAGTTGTGCAGCAGGTCACCCGCAACGGTCTGGATATCGCTAATGTGCGCTTTTACGAAGGTATCACCGAGCCATGCCACACCCAGCACGCACACGCAGGCGCTCATACCGGATTTAAAGGTGCTGGCATTCAGCACTTCGCTGGTATCGATTTTACAGGTGATGCTGATCAGGGTTGCGATGGTCAGCATGAATACCACAATCGCTTCGTTACGCGGCAGAACCGGGTTCTGGATGAGGCCTACTGTGTCACTGATGGCCGTCGCGTAGAACATCACCGCCACGATACCGATCAGGAACAGCACCACGGAGCGTTTCGCATGCGGCTTCAGTTTGAAGACCTGGCTACCGCGCAAGCTCACTTCGCCCTTGGCCAGACGTTCCTGATAAACCGGATCGTCTTTCAGTTCAGCGCCGAGGAAGTTACACAGCACGGCGGTGATCATGACTGCAATCAACGTTACCGGAATACAGATCGCCAGCAGCGTCAGATAGCTCACACCCATGGGTTCCAGGATACCGGCGAAGAACACCACTGCTGCGGAGATAGGCGAGGCGGTAATCGCAATCTGGGAGGCCACCACCGCAATAGAGAGCGGGCGAGATGGACGGATACCCTGTTCTTTCGCCACTTCGGTAATCACCGGCAGCGTGGAAAAGGCAGTGTGACCGGTACCGGCGAGAATGGTCATGAACCAGGTCACCAGCGGGGCAAGGAAGGTAATGTATTTAGGATGACGGCGCAGCATACGCTCCGCCAGACTCACCAGGTAGTCCATACCGCCAGCCACCTGCATGGCGGCGATAGCGGCAATAACTGCCATGATGATTTCGATAACGTCAAACGGGATTGCGCCGGGTTTAATCTGAAAGATAAGGGTAAGAACGAGCACCCCGAGACCGCCGGCAAAACCGATGCCGATACCCCCGAGTCTTGCTCCCAAATAAATCGCCAACAGGACGATGACGAGTTCTGCTCCAAACATAAGGACCTGCCTTGCTTATTAACAAGTTGATATTGAATTGTTGTATTTTGGTAACGCCTAAAAAGAAAAAAGGCACGTCACAAGTGACGTGCCTTTCGGAAGCTTAGCCTGAACGGTTACTGTTCGCTTTCATCGGTGTATCGTTTCGCTTTATATGCCGGGTGCATCAGGTTCTGGGCGGAGAAGATATCGTCCAGCTCGGCTTCGGTCAACAGTCCGCGCTCCAGTACGACTTCACGCACGCTCTTACCGGTTTCCGCGCAAATCTTACCGACGATGTCGCCGTTATGGTGGCCAATGAACGGGTTAAGGTAGGTGACGATCCCGATGGAGTTGTACACGTAACCTTCGCAGACTTCTTTATTCGCGGTAATGCCGTTGATGCATTTTTCCAGCAGGTTATAGCAGGCGTTAGTCAGGATGTGGATAGATTCGAACATCGCCTGGCCAATCACGGGCTCCATGACGTTCAGCTGCAGCTGACCGGCTTCAGAGGCCATGGTTACGGTCGTATCGTTACCAATAACCTTGAAGCAAACCTGGTTCACCACTTCTGGCACTACCGGGTTCACTTTCGCTGGCATGATGGACGAACCGGCCTGCAGTTCTGGCAGGTTGATTTCGTTCAGGCCAGCGCGTGGGCCGGAAGAGAGCAGGCGCAGGTCATTACAGATTTTGGACAGTTTCACCGCCAGACGTTTCAGGGCGCTGTGTACCATGACGTAGGCGCCGCAGTCGGAGGTGGCTTCAATCAGGTCTTCCGCAGGCACCACCGGCAGGTTAGAGACTTCAGCCAGTTTCTGAACCGCCAGCTGCTGATAGCCATCCGGGGTGTTCAGACGCGTACCGATGGCGGTGGCGCCCAGGTTCACTTCCAGCAGCAGCTCGGAGGTGCGCAGCAGGTTTTTGGTTTCTTCATTCAGCAGCACGTTAAACGCGTGGAATTCCTGACCGAGGGTCATTGGCACCGCATCCTGCAACTGGGTACGACCCATTTTCAGAATGTCCTGGAACTCAACCGCTTTGCGCTGGAAACCGTCGCCCAGCTGGTTGATGGCGTCGACCAGTTTCACAACGGAGGCATAAACCGCGATGCGGAAGCCGGTTGGGTAGGCGTCGTTAGTGGACTGACATTTGTTGACGTGATCGTTCGGGTTCAGGTACTGGTATTCACCTTTCTGGTGGCCCATCAGCTCCAGGCCGATATTTGCCAGTACTTCGTTGGTGTTCATGTTGACGGAGGTGCCCGCGCCGCCCTGATAGACGTCAACCGGGAACTGGTCCATGCATTTGCCGTTGTTCAGCACTTCATCGCAGGCCGCGATAATCGCATTTGCCGCGCTTTTAGGAATGGTTTGCAGCTCTTTGTTTGCCAGCGCTGCCGCTTTCTTCACCATCACCATGCCACGGACAAACTCAGGAATGTCGCTGATTTTGCTGTTGCTGATGTAGAAGTTTTCAATCGCTCTCAGAGTGTGGACACCGTAGTAGGCATCCGCTGGAACTTCCCTGGTACCCAACAAGTCTTCTTCGATACGAATGTTGTTTAACATGTGAACCTTCTTTTCAAGCTGCCGATGGATTGTACTAAACACACAGTATTTATGTGGTTTTGAATATTTTCTGACCGACGATTATTCCCTCAATCGGCCAATTGCTCGAGATCATATGCTGATGATAGCGAATTGCCGTAAGCTGGATCACTTATTATCGACCCGATTCCATGATAATTATTAATCTGTGAAATGGGTCACCGCTTTAATATTTCCAAAAAAAATATCCGTGCAAACCGATTGAATTTTAGCTAACCGTCCTCATCTCTTACAGACGCGTGTCGCGAACACATTCAGACAGGGGCCAAAAGGCACCTGCCACACAGGAGATGCCAGTGCGCTGGATACCGTTTATTGCTTTCTTTCTCTATGTTTACATTGAGATTTCAATTTTTATCCAGGTCGCCCATGTGCTGGGCGTCCTGCTGACGCTGATTCTGGTGATTTTCACCTCCGTCATCGGCATGTCGCTGGTGCGTAATCAGGGTTTCAAAAATTTCCTGTTAATGCAGCAGAAGATGGCCGCAGGCGAGAGCCCGGCGGCCGAGATGATCAAAAGCGTATCGCTGATTATTGCCGGTCTGCTGCTGATCCTGCCGGGCTTCTTCACCGACTTCCTCGGACTGCTGCTGCTGTTGCCGCCGGTGCAAAAACACCTGACCATGAAGCTGCTGCCGCATCTGCGCTTCAGCCGGATGCCGGGCGGCGGATTCAGCACCGGCCCGGGTGATACGTTTGAAGGGGAATACCAGCGTAAGGATGACCAACACGACCGTTTGGATCATAAAGACGATCGGTAATGTCTTTGCCCGGTGACGCTTCGCTTACCGGGCGCGACTAAAGCGCCACCCACAGCCCTGCCAGCATGACGACGGCGTACATACTCTTCCATCCCACCATCATTAGCAACAGCAGGCAAAGCACTCCCCCGACAACGGCCAGTGCTTTATAGCGACCCTTCAACAGACGACAACCCGCCAGCATGCACAGCAGGTAGATCATAATAAATATGCCGTTGGCATAAATGATTAGCGCATCCAGATTGATCTTAAGCGCGTAAATACACAACGTGCTCACGACGCAACTTCCCAGCACGAGATTCAGCGCATTCACCGGCAGCTGACGCTTAGACAACTGCGCAAGACGGCTCTGCGGTTTATTGCGCGCCTGAGACCACACCAGCCGCGCAAAGCTCTGGATGTAAATATTGAGGCTGGCAAAACAGGCCAGATAGCCAATCACACAGGCCACCCACAGCGCTTTTACGCCAAACAGCTGCACCACGATACCCGGCAGCGAAGCGGCGGCTGCTTTATCTGCGCCAAAAGCGTCGAAGTGCAGCACCAGCACAGTACAGGCCCAGTAAACCGTGCCTGCGACCAACAGGCCAATCATCAGGGCTCGCGGAAAATCGCGCTCGGGATGCTTAAACTCCGACGCCAGATGGGCGAACGCTTCCAGACCGACAAAACACCAGAACATGACTGACAGCGCAGCGAATAGCTGCGCATGATCGATATCGGGGATGGTCGGGAAGGGGATCTCCTCGACGCGAATATCACCTGCCCACCAGATAGCGGCGATGAGCGCGACAATCAGCACCGCGACGATCGTCTGCAGGTTAGCGCTGGAACTGGCCCCGCGTGAGCCCACCCACCAGACGATAGCCAGCGTACCCAGCTCAGCCAGCAGCAGTGCTTCGTCATGCCAGCCGAAGAGCGCTTGCCCAAAGCCGGTTGCGATATGCAACGCCGCAGGCAGACCAACCGGAATGACGGAAAGGAACAGCCAGCCGGTGACGCGCTCCAGTCGTGGGCCAAACGCCATGCCGACAAAGTGCGCCACGCCGCCCGCGCTGGGAAAATGCCTTCCCAGAATGGCGAACACGATCGCAACCGGGAACACCAGCACAATCAGCACCGGCCACGCCCACAGGCTGTTATTACCGGCAACCAGCGCCGCCAGTGCGGGCACCGCAAACACCCCTGTTCCTAACAAGGAGGTTGAGAGCAGGCCGACCCCCTGCGCCAGCCCCAACTCCTGCTTGAGTCCACTCATTGACATCGTCCCGCCACCATTCAAAGAGAGCCGATGGTAACACTTTCGCAAATTTTTTTTCGACTCCCCCTTGAAGGGGTAAAAAGCTATCCCCATCTCTCAGGGCACTAGCCGGAAAACCGTGTGCGGCCCGGCGTCATCCATAACTGATAATGACTTTCTCAAAGGAGAGCTATCAATGAGTATTCGTCCGTTACATGATCGTGTGATCGTCAAACGTAAAGAAGTTGAAACCAAGTCTGCTGGCGGCATCGTTCTGACGGGTTCTGCAGCAGCAAAATCAACGCGTGGCGAAGTCATCGCTGTCGGTAAGGGCCGCATCCTGGAAAACGGAACTGTGCAGCCACTGGACGTTAAAGTTGGTGACATCGTCATTTTCAACGATGGCTACGGCGTGAAATCCGAGAAGATCGACAATGAAGAAGTGTTGATCATGTCCGAGAGCGACATTCTGGCAATTGTTGAAGCGTAATTAACGCACGAAACTGTACGAATTTGAGGAAATAAGAACATGGCAGCTAAAGACGTAAAATTCGGTAACGACGCTCGTGTAAAAATGCTCCGCGGCGTAAACGTACTGGCAGACGCAGTGAAAGTCACCCTGGGCCCGAAAGGCCGTAACGTAGTGCTGGATAAATCCTTCGGCGCGCCAACCATCACCAAAGATGGTGTTTCCGTTGCACGTGAAATCGAGCTGGAAGACAAGTTCGAAAATATGGGCGCGCAGATGGTGAAAGAAGTGGCCTCTAAAGCGAACGACGCTGCAGGCGACGGTACCACCACCGCGACCGTACTGGCGCAGGCAATCATCACTGAAGGTCTGAAAGCCGTTGCTGCGGGCATGAACCCAATGGATCTGAAACGTGGTATCGACAAAGCTGTCGCGTCCGCTGTTGAAGAACTGAAAGCGCTGTCCGTACCATGCTCTGACTCTAAAGCGATTGCTCAGGTAGGTACCATCTCCGCTAACTCCGACGAAACCGTAGGTAAACTGATCGCTGAAGCGATGGACAAAGTCGGTAAAGAAGGCGTGATCACCGTTGAAGACGGTACCGGTCTGGAAGACGAACTGGACGTGGTTGAAGGTATGCAGTTCGACCGCGGTTACCTGTCCCCATACTTCATCAACAAGCCAGAAACTGGCGCTGTTGAGCTGGAAAGCCCGTTCATCCTGCTGGCTGATAAGAAAGTTTCCAACATCCGCGAAATGCTGCCAGTGCTGGAAGCCGTTGCGAAAGCAGGCAAGCCACTGGTTATCATCGCTGAAGACGTTGAAGGCGAAGCGCTGGCGACCCTGGTGGTTAACACCATGCGTGGCATCGTGAAAGTGGCTGCGGTTAAAGCACCTGGCTTCGGCGACCGTCGTAAAGCTATGCTGCAGGACATCGCTACCCTGACCGGTGGTACCGTAATCTCTGAAGAGATCGGTATGGAGCTGGAAAAAGCGACCCTGGAAGACCTGGGCCAGGCGAAACGTGTTGTGATCAACAAAGACACCACCACCATCATCGATGGCGTGGGTGAAGAGTCCGCTATTCAGGGCCGTGTTGCTCAGATCCGTAAGCAAATTGAAGAAGCAACGTCTGATTACGACCGTGAAAAACTGCAGGAGCGCGTAGCGAAACTGGCAGGCGGCGTTGCGGTAATCAAAGTCGGTGCGGCTACCGAAGTTGAAATGAAAGAGAAAAAAGCACGCGTTGACGATGCCCTGCACGCGACCCGTGCTGCGGTAGAAGAAGGCGTGGTTGCTGGTGGTGGTGTTGCGCTGGTGCGTGTTGCCGCCAAACTGGCTGGCCTGTCCGGTCAGAACGAAGACCAGAACGTGGGTATCAAAGTTGCGCTGCGCGCGATGGAAGCGCCTCTGCGTCAGATCGTTTCCAACGCCGGTGAAGAGCCATCTGTTGTTACCAACAACGTGAAAGCGGGCGAAGGTAACTACGGTTACAACGCGGCAACAGAAGAATACGGCAACATGATCGACTTCGGTATCCTGGATCCAACTAAAGTGACCCGTTCTGCTCTGCAGTATGCGGCATCTGTAGCTGGCCTGATGATCACTACCGAGTGCATGGTGACCGACCTGCCTAAAGGCGACGCACCTGACTTAGGTGCTGCTGGTGGTATGGGCGGCATGGGTGGTATGGGCGGCATGATGTAATTGCCCCCTTCGCCCGGCAGCCATCAGGCGTTGGGCGCTACCTCTTAATAAAAAACCCCGGGCATCGCTGTCCGGGGTTTTTTGTTTTAGAACAGCAGTTGCATGACCCACATAGAGAGCAGAGCGTTAATTACGCAGACGCCAATAATATGCGGATAGTATTTAGGGTTTACCCCTGCCGTACCGAGACAGCGGCCGGTGTTTTGCACCGGATTACCCATCAGATAGATAGCCGGAAGCAGTACGGTGGCGTCATGCCCGCTGAGCGACCCTGCCACCACCAGGCTTGCGCAGACACCCACACCGCCGCCCATGCTCATCACCGACGCCAGCAACACGGTGGCGGCTTCTCCGGGCAGCCCCCACAGCGCCATAATCGGCTCGCAAACGCGGCCAACGATATCCAGCAATCCTGTTACCTTCAGCGCCTGGATGATCACAAAGGCCATTACGACGTTTGGCAGCAGGCTGGTGGTGGCGATGGTAAAGCCGCGGCGAGCGCCGTCGATAAAGAGATCCATCAGGTTTTTACGCACTTCGGCGGTCATCTTCTCTCTCCTTGATCTGACGGGTTTCCATGTGCGCAATCCATGCTCTGAGAAAATTGGCACCTATAAATTTAAAGACAAGGATCACTGCCAGCGGGGTGATAACCGGCACGGTGATGCTGGTGAACAGCGCCGCGCCGGACGAGAAGTAATTGGTGATAATTGCGCTACCGCTGGTCTGAAAGGTGGCGAAAATCGCTCGTTCCCTGTCGCTGATAACGCCTTCATCGGCGAGCTCTTTGGTCATACCTGCTGCCGCATCGGTGTTTTGCAAATTGGCGATAAGCGCCAGAGAACAAATGCCTGGAATGCCCAGCAACGGTTTCAAAACGGGCGTCATCAATTGCTGTGCCGCCCGCAGCCCGCCCAGCCCTTCGGTCACTGAAATGATGCCCAGCGACAAAATAACAGACGGTGCCAGTTCCAGCGCAAACAGAAAGCCATCTTTTGCGCCGGTACCGCCTGTGCCGCGAAAAGAGACGCTTGCGGCGCCTTCGCCGTTAACCTGACCAAATGTGCCGTTCAGCACGGTGAAATCAAAGACTCGCCACCATTCGGTGGCTTTGGCGAAAAAGCCAGAAAAGAAAATGATGGTTAGAAAGAAAGCGAGATACCCTACCCACGTCACTTTCCCCTGATTCGGGGATACTTCACTCATGTTGCCTCCTGTTTTTATGTTTCCCTGTCACCACACGCGCAAAAAATAAGCCGGTGGCCTGTCACTAAAAACGAAAAAGCATAAAAAAACGATATCCGCGGGGTGATTATCAGAATTCATTTAGGGGAGGCGAAGGCACCATTCGTGCTTGATATCTCGCAGAAACGCACGGAGGTTTTTCTTTTGGTCATCTTTTTAGTATAAGGTTTACACACGGACAACTACTGTCCAGCTTATTGAAAACGAGGAATAACATGCGCGTAAAAGTCTGTGCAGGGATTGTAGGAGCAGCATTGCTGCTGGCGGGTTGTAGCTCCAGCAATGAGCTGACTGCAGCGGGTCAGGGCGTTCGCTTTGTGGAAGATAAGCCGGGTAACGAGTGCCAGTTTTTAGGCACGGCAACCGGTGAGCAAAGCAACTGGATGTCGGGTCAGCACGGCGAAGAGGGCGGCTCTATGCGTGGCGCGGCCAATGCCTTGCGTAACCAGGCCGCGGCGATGGGTGGCAACGTGATTTACGGGGTAAGCAGCCCGACGCAGGGAATGTTATCCAGCTTCGTGCCAACCGCCAGCCAGATGAATGGCCAGGTCTATAAGTGCCCGAACTGATTGCCTTTTTCCCTCTCCCACCGGGAGAGGGTTAGGCTGAGGGGAAACTAGCTCTGTCTTAGCTGCAAATCCAGCGGCGTCTTGCTCGGTTCACCGCCAATCTCACGCGCCAGCTTCGGCACCATATAACCTGACACCAGCGTTAACAGTTCACGCACGATCTGCCGGGCTTCTTCATCCGTCACCATGAAATGGGCCGCACCCTGAACGCGATCCAGCACGTGCAGGTAATAGGGCATCACTCCCGCATCAAACAGCGCATTGCTGAGGTCCGCCAGCACGTGGGCATTATCATTTACACCGCGCAGCAGCACGCTCTGGTTCAGAAGTGTCACGCCTGCCTTGCGTAAACGCACCATTGCCGCACGAAATGCATCATCAATTTCATTGGCGTGATTGATATGGTTCACCAGCAGCACCTGCAGGCGGGACTGCTCAAGTCGTGAGACCAGTCCGTCAGTGATACGTGCCGGAATAACAATCGGCAGACGGCTATGTATGCGCAGGCGCTTAATATGCGGAATGGCTTCAAGCTGGGTCAGCAGCCAGTCCAGCTCATGATCTTTCGCCATCAGCGGATCGCCACCGGAAAAAATGATCTCATCCAGCTCAGAATGGGCGGCGATATAGTCCAGCGCGACCTGCCAGTTGCGTTTATTGCCCTGATTTTCGGCATACGGGAAGTGTCGACGGAAGCAATAACGGCAATTTACCGCACAGCCACCTTTCACCAGCAGCAGCGCACGGTTCAGATACTTGTGCAGCAAACCGGGTACCACGCTGTTCTGCTCTTCCAGCGGATCGGTGCTATAGCCCGGTGCCGTAATGAACTCTTCCTGTGCGGTAAGCGTCTGTTTTAATAATGGATCGTCAGGATTGCCTTTCTCCATACGGGCAACAAACGCGCGGGGAACGCGCAGGGCGAAAAGCCGCTTCGCCTCCCGGCCGGCCAGCAAATCGGTATGCTGTTCGAGCTCAAGAAGACGCAGTAATTCATCAGGACTGGTGATTACATCGGCAAGTTGCGATAACCAATCTTCTCTGGACGGGGTGTTTAGGGTTACAATATGCGCCATTTTGTGGCTAAGCTACCAGTTAACAAATTTAGAGGGCCTTATGGCAACGTACTATAGCAACGATTTTCGTGCTGGTCTTAAAATCATGTTGGACGGCGAACCGTATGCGGTTGAAGCCAGCGAATTCGTTAAACCAGGTAAAGGCCAGGCATTTGCACGCGTTAAGCTGCGCCGCCTGCTGACCGGTACCCGTGTCGAAAAAACCTTCAAGTCTACTGACTCCGCTGAAGGCGCTGATGTTGTCGATATGAACCTGACTTACCTGTACAACGACGGTGAGTTCTGGCACTTCATGAACAACGAAACGTTCGAACAGCTGTCTGCTGACGCTAAAGCCATTGGCGATAGCGACAAATGGCTGCTCGATCAGGCTGAGTGCATCGTGACCCTGTGGAACGGCCAGCCTATCGCGGTTACCCCACCGAACTTCGTTGAACTGGAAATCGTTGAAACTGACCCAGGTCTGAAAGGTGACACCGCCGGTACAGGTGGTAAGCCAGCGAAACTGTCTACCGGTGCCGTGGTTAAAGTGCCACTGTTCGTACAGACTGGCGAAGTGATCAAAGTGGATACCCGCTCCGGCGAATACGTATCTCGCGTGAAGTAAGTGTTAAGGCGCAGCGTTGCTGCGCCTGATTTTTGCAGGCAGGGATGATGAAACGCACCGTTAAAATTCTGCTTCTGTTAGCGCTGTCCAGCGCGTTGCTTTCCGGCTGTAATACCACACGTGGAATGGGGGAGGATATCCAGGATCTCGGCCATATCATTTCTCACGCCGCCAGCTAATCCCGTCTAATTTTCCTAAAAATGCTTCCTTTTCCGTCAACTGGCGGGATCTTGTCTATCCTTAAGTTGCTATACACAAAACAACTCTGGCTATAAAAGGAAGATATTATGGTTAAGAAGACAATTGCAGCGATCTTTTCAGTTCTGGTACTTTCTTCAGTGTTAACGGCCTGTAATACCACGCGCGGCGTTGGTCAGGACATTTCTGAAGGCGGTAGTGCAATCTCCGGCGCGGCAACAAAAGCTCAGCAGTAATTTAAAAACGGTACGGGCCCGGACGGGTTTCGTACCGTCAGTTTTCTGATTCCTGCAGAGATAAAAACGGGGAAAAGCGCGTATCCATATGCAATTTCATGCGGATATTTCGCTTATAGGTATAGACCGTTTTTCCATTGATACTCAGGTGAGTGGCAATCTTCTGATTGCTTGCGCCATCCATCCACAGCGTCAACACCTTCTCCTCCTGGCGAGTGAGCAGAGGGGCCGCGACCGCAGGGATCTCAACGCTTGCGCGAGTCGTCAGGGCGTCGTTGATGACCGTCGCCAGCGTCTCCAGTCCGACATTTTTGGTAAGCGAAGCCCATATCGGAAATTGGGACAGAAAGCCTGCCATCTCTTTATCTTCCCCCGACTGCAGCAAAATGAAAGGCACTTTTTCACTGGCGTTCAGCAGGGAAGAAAGCTGCTGGAAATGGTGAATGTCCTGCATAAAGCCGTGCAGATCGGCGATAACCACCGATGGATCCCACTGCAGAATATGCTCTCTGGCGAGGATGAGATTATTCAGCCCGGTCACGACGAAGTGCCCGGGAAACAAACCGGAATGATTGAGCCATGCTTCAAACCCCGCGCGGGTGAAGTGACATCGGTCAATCAAAAGAATTTTGAACATAATAGATTCGCAGTCGGCTAGTGGTTTGGCTTCCTGCCATCAGAAAGCACATCATGATAGAGAAGTCGGATGAGTGATAAATGCCTGAACTACGCGCCATACTGAGGCTATTTCTTGCCTTAACAGGTTCAGCACAAAGGGATTGAAAAAAAATCGTTCGTTAACCAAAATAAGTGACCTAATCTATGCCTTACGGGACGACCCGTAAGCGTTTCGTTCACCGGGGACGGCCCCAACTTGCAGTTAAGTTAAGGAGCCTGAAATGTCCTGGATTATTCTTGTTATCGCCGGTCTGCTCGAAGTGGTTTGGGCAATTGGTCTGAAGTACACCCACGGATTTACCCGCCTGACACCCAGCGTGATTACCGTTACCGCCATGATTGTGAGTATTGTGCTGCTCTCCTGGGCGATGCGCTCTTTGCCGGTGGGGACGGCCTATGCTGTCTGGACGGGCATTGGTGCAGTGGGCGCGGCGATTACCGGGATTTTGCTGCTGGGAGAGTCGGCGAGTCTGGCGCGTATCGCCAGCCTCGCGTTGATTGTGTGCGGTATCATTGGGCTGAAACTCAGCGCCCACTAATGCGGTTGTTCTACCCAGATGAGTTTTGACACATCAAACCCTTGCCGGGTCGCAACGTCCAGCATCTGCTGTTTCATCTCTGACGAAATGGTCGGCGTGCGGGAGAGTATCCATAAATAGTCGCGATCCGGCCCGCAGACCAGCGCATGGCGGTACTCTCTGTCGAGGGCGATGACATTGTACCCGCCATAGAACGGGCCAAAGAACGAGACTTTTAGCGCGGCCCGGCGCGGGTCGCCGGTAAAGTACGCTTTTCCCGTCGACTGTTGCCACATCTGCCGATCCGGATTGTATCCACGGTTGATCACCTGAATACCCCCGTCGTCCATCGAACTGTAATGTGCTGTGACTTTCTCTAACCCCCGCTCAAACCGATGATCGAGCCGGGCGATTTCATACCAGGTTCCGAGGAAACGTTGAGCGTCGAAATTACTTACAACAGTGACGCCGGAGGGAGGGGTAGGGGAACTGCAGGCAACCACTAAAAACGCGGCTGTCACCGCGGCGATAACAGGCAGAATGCGCATAGGAGTTTCCTTACTGTTTTTTGTTAAGTGTAGATGACAGCAGGGAAATTGCGGAAGATTGTGCGGCGTGTTTCGCCGGGTAAGCGAAGCCGCTACCCGGCAATGTTTTACTGCAGCGTGTCGAGGATACGGTAAGCCGTTTCCACCCGTAGCGGGTTCGGATAGCTTTTATTCGCGAGCATCACAATACCGATCTGCTTTTCAGGAATAAACGCCACGTAGCTGCCAAACCCCCCCGTAGAGCCCGTTTTATGCACCCATGAGGCTTTCACAGGCGGAGCCGGAGGATTCACTTCTGCTGCCGGTAACGGCGCCAGTGCAACCTTATTGTCGCTGCCATCCACCACGGTTTTGGCGTCGACCGGCCAGTTGAGCATCTCCCAGCCTAACCCTTGATACATGGCACCCACGCGCCAGTAGCGAGACTGCGCCAGCGCAATACCCTGCTTCAGAGAGGGCTGCTGGATTGTCTCCGGTGCCATATTGGCCATCACCCAGCTCGCCATATCTTTGACGTTAGATTTCACGCCATAGGCTTCTGCATCCAGCAGACCCGGCGAAACGTGGACCGCTTTACCCTCACGATAACCCCATGCGTAATGCGGCTCTTCAGCGTGTGGAATGTTTATCCACGTATGATTGAGTTTCAGGGGCTTAAAGACCCGCTCCGTCATGGCCTCCTCAAAGCGCATGCCGGAAGGTTTAACCGCCAGTGAGCCAAACAAACCGATGCTGGTGTTGGCGTACAGACGCGTAGTACCCGGGGCCCACTTTGGCTGCCAGGACTGGTAGAAACGCAGCAGAGAGGCGTTATCGGTGACAGCATCCGGTACCTGCAACGGCAATCCACCTGCGGTATAAGTTGCCAGATCGAGCAGGCGAATGCCCTGCCACTGCTTGCCCGTCAATTCAGGCCAATATTTCGTGACCGGGTCGGCCAGCGAGATCTCTTTGCGGGCAATGGCATCGCCACCTAGCACCCCGGTGAAAGTTTTGCTGACGGAGCCCAGCTCAAATAAGGTTTGCGGTGTGACAGGCTTATTCGCTGCGACGTCTGCTTGACCAAAAGTAAAATAGTGCGGCTGACCCTGATAAATGACAGCCACGGCCATACCGGGTATGGCCTGCGCTTTCATCAGGCGCGTAACGTTACGTTCCACGACGTTAGCCAGCTGTTTTTCTGACATTGGCGCGGCAAAGGCAGAGCAGGCAACGCTGAGCAGCAGGGCGCAGCTTAGGGATTTTTTCATCATCAGTTATCTTCCGTAATAGCGAGTCAAGGGGATGTCCGGGCCCGTCAGACGTTCGTAGTCTGGGTGATTTGACTGAGGCTGACAAACGGTTAAATTTAGCATTAGCTGTTAATTTTTCTAACGGAAGGAACCATGACACGCAGCTATCTCCCTCTTAATTCGCTTCGGGCGTTCGAAGCCGCCGCCAGGCACCTCAGTTTTACTCATGCCGCGATTGAGCTGAATGTGACCCATTCCGCGATTAGCCAGCACGTGAAGGCGCTGGAGCAACACCTTAACTGCCAGCTATTTGTCCGCGTTTCGCGCGGTTTAATGTTAACCACCGAAGGCGAGAATCTGCTGCCGGTGCTGAATGACTCCTTCGATCGTATCGCAGGCATGCTGGATCGCTTTGCTAACCATCGGGCGCAGGAGAAGCTGAAAATTGGCGTGGTGGGGACCTTTGCCACTGGGGTGTTATTCTCACAGCTGGATGATTTCCGTCGCAGTTATCCGCATATCGATCTTCAGCTTTCGACGCACAACAATCGCGTCGATCCGGCAGCGGAAGGGCTTGATTACACCATTCGCTACGGAGGGGGAGCGTGGCACGGCACGGAGGCGACGTTCCTCTGTTCAGCGCCGCTGGCACCACTTTGCACGCCGGACATTGCAGCCGCGCTGCACACCCCTGCCGATATCCTGAAGTTTACCCTGCTGCGCTCTTACCGGCGCGACGAGTGGACAGCCTGGATGCAGGCCGCCGGAGAAAACCCGCCTTCACCCACGCATCGGGTGATGGTGTTTGATTCGTCGGTCACTATGCTGGAGGCCGCACAGGCAGGCACAGGCATTGCTATCGCCCCTGTCGATATGTTTACCCATCTGCTGAACAGCGAGCGCATTGTGCAGCCGTTTACGACGCAGATTGATCTTGGCAGTTACTGGCTAACGCGGCTGCAGTCACGCGCCCAAACCCCGGCAATGCGTGAATTTGCTCAGTGGCTGGTGGGGAAGATGCAGAAATAACAGGCCCGCCGGAGGGCGGGCCTGGTGTGTCAGATAGTGACTACGGCAATCAGTGTTACCACGGTCAGGATGGTTGCCAGACCGTAGAACACCCATTTACCGCTCGGTACGTGGATCTTAAGATCATGCATCGCATGATGGATACGGTGCAGGCCGCACCACAGCGGCAGGACAATCATCAGGAAGATGAATACCCGACCAATAAAACTACCTGCAAATGCCAGGACGCGCTCATAGCTCAGCGCATCACCGGGGAACAGACCCAGCGGCAGCATAATGCCGACCAGCAGGATAATGACAGGCGCAATGATGGCACTCCACATGCCGCCTGCGCCAAAGAGGCCCCAGAAGACCGGCTCGTCTGAACGTTTTGGATTTGGATTGATCACAATAGTCTCCTTACCAGAACAGTGCGACAAACAGAATGACCACAGAGACCACTGCCGTCACTGCCCAAAGCCCTTTAATGACCGGCTCTGGCCCCATTTTCTCGCCTTTTACGATAATATTCGCCGCTTTTGGCGCCAGTTCAAACCAGGTTTTGGTATGAAGCAGGGCGGCTGCGAGCACGATCAGGTTCAGGATCACGATGATCGGGTTTTGCAGGAACCCGACAAAACTGGCCCAGGTTTCAGGACCATGTTTGAGGGCAAAAACGCCATACATCAGTTCAAGGCTGAACCAGACCGCAGGCACCGCAGTGCCTTCACGCAGCATATAGAAGCGATAAAACGGCAGTTTCTTCCACCAGGTGGACGGCATCGGCCGCACGTAGGCTTTGCGTTTAGTCGTCATCATGCACTCCTTAGCGTGGTTTCAGGGTGGCGATAAGAAAGTCTTTCGAGCTTTCCACTTTACCCTGCTGAATAGCGGCGGCCGGGTCGACGTGCTTCGGACAGACTTCGGAGCAGTAGCCCACAAAAGTACAGCTCCAGACGCCGTTCTGGCTGTTAAGCTGCGGCATACGTTCTTTTTTACCGTGGTCGCGGCTATCCTCGTTGTAGCGGTGCGCCAGCGTGATCGCCGCCGGGCCGATGAACTCAGGGTTCAGGCCAAACTGTGGACACGCGGCGTAGCAAAGACCGCAGTTGATGCACCCGGAGAACTGATGGTATTTCGCCATCTGGGCGGGTGTCTGGGTATTCGGTCCCTGATCCGGCGTGCGCGGGTTGCCAATGATGTACGGCTTAATGGCTTCCAGGCTTTCGATAAAGTGGGTCATATCGACCACCAGATCGCGCTCAATCGGGAAGTTGCCCAGCGCTTCAACCTTGATGCCTTTGGTGTAATCACGCAGGAAGGTTTTACAGGCCAGTTTCGGTACTTTGTTCACCATCATGCCGCAGGAGCCGCAGATGGCCATGCGGCAGGACCAGCGGTAGCTCAGGTCCGGTGCCAGGTTATCCTTGATATAGCCGAGCGCATCCAGCAGAGAGGTTTGCTCGTCATAAGGCACTTCATAGAAAGCGCTGTGTGGCGCGGTGTCCACTTCCGGGTTGTAGCGCACCACTTCAACTTTCAGTGTTTGCATCTCAGCCATTCGCCTTCTCCTTCTTCTCGGCGGCTTCTGCTTCTGCGCCGTAAACGCGTTTAGCCGGTGGCAGCGTTGTGATCTTCACGTCGCTGTAGTCCAGACGAGTGGTGCCATCCGCGTCGCGCCAGGCGAGGGTGTGTTTCAGGAAATTGACGTCGTCACGCTCGGTGCAGCCCTCATCAAGACGCTGATGCGCCCCGCGTGACTCTTTGCGCGCCAGCGCAGAGTGCGCCATACATTCCGCGACGTTCAGGCCGTGACCGAGCTCGATGGTATAAAGCAGGTCGGTGTTGAACACGCTGGAGGTGTCGGTGATGCGCACGCGTTTGAAACGCTCCTGCAGTTCCGCCAGCTTATCGACAGTTTTTTGCATCAGCTCTGGTGTACGGTAGATACCGCAGCCCTCTTCCATCGACATGCCCATTTCGTCGCGGATTTTCGACCAGTTTTCGTTGCCTTCCTGGTTGACCAGATCCTTCAGCCGTTTCTCGACATCAGCGACCTGCGCGTCCAGTGCTGCGCCGTTGGCTTCGCCCGCCGTTGCGGCACGCTCCATCGCGCGTTCGCCCGCCATGCGGCCAAAGACAACCAGCTCCGCCAGCGAGTTTGACCCGAGACGGTTGGCACCGTGCAGGCCGACAGAGGAGCATTCGCCGACGGCGAACAACCCTTTGATGCGCGTTTCACACTGCTGGTCGGTTTCGATCCCACCCATGGTGTAGTGCGCTGTTGGGCGTACCGGAATCGGCTCTTTCACCGGGTCGACACCCACGTAGGCTTTTGCCAGCTCACAGATAAACGGCAGACGTTCCAGCAGTTTCTTCTCGCCGAGGTGACGCAGATCGAGGTAGACCACATCGCCACGCGGCGTGGAGATCGTGTTGCCTTTGCGCCACTCATGCCAGAAGGCCTGAGACACTTTGTCGCGCGGGCCGAGCTCCATGTATTTGTTTTTCGGCTCACCGAGCGGCGTTTCCGGGCCCATGCCGTAATCCTGCAGATAACGGTAGCCATTCTTGTTGACCAGAATACCGCCTTCGCCGCGGCAGCCTTCCGTCATCAGAATGCCGGAACCCGGCAGGCCGGTAGGGTGATACTGGACAAATTCCATATCGCGCAGCGGTACGCCGTGGCTGAGCGCCATGCCCATACCGTCACCGGTGACGATGCCGCCGTTGGTGTTGTAGCGGTAAACCCGGCCCGCGCCGCCCGTTGCCATCACCACCGCGTTAGCGCGGATCTGCACGAGCGTGCCTTCCATCATGTTCATCGCCACCAGACCACGCGCGTGACCGTCATCGACCAGAATATCGAGGACAAAATGTTCGTCAAAACGCTGGATTTGTGGGAACTGAAGGGAGGTCTGGAACAGGGTGTGCAGCATGTGGAAGCCGGTCTTATCGGCGGCAAACCAGGTGCGTTCAATTTTCATTCCGCCGAAGCGACGAACGTTGACGCTGCCGTCCGGACGGCGGCTCCATGGGCAGCCCCACTGTTCAAGCTGGGTCATTTCCGTTGGACAGTGATGTACAAAGTAGTCAACGACATCCTGTTCGCAAAGCCAGTCGCCCCCTGCAACCGTGTCGTGGAAATGGTATTCGAAGCTGTCATGATCCTGCGCAACGGCGGCGGATCCTCCTTCTGCGGCAACCGTGTGGCTGCGCATCGGATAGACTTTTGAAATCAGTGCGATTTTAGCGTTGGGATTAGCCTGTGCTGCAGCAATCGCAGCACGTAATCCCGCTCCGCCAGCGCCTATTACGGCAAGATCGGCTTGAAAAGTTTGCACGACATTCCTCCAGATTTTTGTTATTTCGCAACGCGATAAACTAAAGGTAGCCCACCTGTCCGCAAGGACGATTGCGAAAGCGTTTCCACTGCTCCTTTATGGGTAAAGAAGTATAACCGTGCGAACGGCAGGGAAATTTGACGTGTTCGATTTTTTTGCTGTTCTGTGCGGTGATTTATCATCGTGAATGATGAATTCCGTCACGTGATAGTTGCCCTAAATGAAATGCGATTTTTATTGCACAAAATTTGTCTCTGTCCGTGCTAACGAGTAGACTTCGTGCCCTTGTCTGAAATCGGAGAATTACCCATGAGCGAAACGGCCACCTGGCAGCCGAGCGCATCCATCCCCAATCTGCTGAAACGCGCTGCAATTATGGCGGAGATCCGCCGCTTCTTTGCCGACCGCGGAGTCCTTGAGGTGGAAACGCCGTGCATGAGTCAGGCTACGGTAACGGATATTCATCTGGTGCCGTTTGAAACCCGTTTTGTTGGCCCCGGCCATTCACAGGGCATGAACCTCTGGCTGATGACCAGCCCGGAATACCATATGAAACGCCTGCTGGCGGCAGGGTGTGGCCCGGTGTATCAGCTGTGCCGCAGCTTCCGTAATGAAGAGATGGGGCGTCACCATAATCCGGAATTCACCATGCTGGAGTGGTATCGTCCGCATTACGATATGTACCGCCTGATGAACGAGGTGGACGATCTGCTGCAGCAGGTTCTCGACTGCTCAGAAGCGGAAACGCTCTCTTATCAGCAGGCTTTCCAGCGTTATCTGGAAATTGATCCACTGTCAGCGGATAAAACCCAGCTGCGCGAAGTCGCGGCAAAACTGGATCTGAGCAACGTGGCGGATACTGAAGAAGATCGCGACACGCTGCTGCAACTGCTCTTCACCTTTGGGGTTGAACCGCAGATTGGCAAAGATCGTCCGACTTTCGTCTACCACTTCCCGGCAAGCCAGGCTTCTCTGGCGCAGATCAGCACTGAAGATCACCGCGTGGCGGAGCGTTTTGAGGTCTATTACAAGGGCATTGAGCTGGCGAATGGCTTCCATGAACTGACCGACGCCCGCGAACAGCAGCAGCGTTTTGAGCAGGATAACCGCAAGCGCGCCGCACGCGGTCTGCCGCAGCAGCCTATTGATACTAACCTGCTGGAGGCCCTGAAAGCGGGTCTGCCGGATTGTTCTGGCGTGGCGTTGGGTGTGGATCGTCTGGTGATGCTGGCGCTGGGCGCGGAACAGCTGGGCGATGTGATTGCTTTTACCGTCGATCGAGCCTGACGGCAGTACCCCCTCTCCCATGGGAGAGGGGGTACTGGCTGGCTTACAAACTCCCCGCCGGGCGTTTACGCGCCGCAGAGGTTAATGTTTTTCCTGTCTTAAGTCCGTCCAGGCTTTCCAGACGCATCTGGAACGGTGGGAACGGCATATCAATACCGTGCTCACGGAAGCCAGCCAGAATCAGCTGGTGGATCTCATGGCGCAGCGGCATACGGTGCCCCATTTCGGCGGCGTAAATACGCAATTCGAAAATCTGGATACCCTGCTGGAGATCGACCAGGAACACTTCCGGCGCCGGGTTATCAAGGACCAGCGTGCAGCGTTCGGCGGCGGTGTAGAGGATCTGTGTGACCTCTTCACTGTTGGCATCCGAGGGCGCCGGTACCGTCAGCACCACACGCGTGACGGAGTCTGACAGCGACCAGTTGATAAACTGCTCGGTGATAAACGCCTTGTTGGGCACGATGATCTCTTTGCGATCCCAGTCGCTGATCGTAGTGGCGCGGGTGTTGATTTTGGTGATGCTGCCTGTCAGATCGCGGATAGTCACCGTATCGCCAATACGAATCGGTTTTTCAAACAGGATAATCAGGCCGGACACAAAGTTAGCGAAAATCTCCTGCATGCCAAAGCCCAGACCAAACGTCAGCGCGGCAACCAGCCACTGCAATTTAGACCACTCAATACCAATCATGGAGAATCCAACCATCCCGCCAAAGAGCAGAATCAGGTATTTGGTGATG
The DNA here is from genome assembly GCF_057320385.1 of Enterobacter cloacae complex sp. 394F7. Classification (NCBI taxonomy): domain Bacteria; kingdom Pseudomonadati; phylum Pseudomonadota; class Gammaproteobacteria; order Enterobacterales; family Enterobacteriaceae; genus Enterobacter; species Enterobacter cloacae complex sp. 394F7. The sequence goes on from NZ_JBXWCS010000001.1 coordinate 45,345, forward strand.
GTGGTAATGGCATAGCCCGTACCGGGGGTTAAATCCAGGTGCTGCAACAGCGCCAGCTCCAGCAGTGCCGGGAAATTACGCACCAGCTGCGTGGTGATGATCAACACCAGAATGGCAATCAGCACCGCACCTAAGGTTATGGGCTCCAGGCTCTCCACACCCTGCACCGTGGACGTCACATCCCACAGCGAGATGTTCTCCAGGAAACCAAACGCGGAGTGGATTTCTGACCACAGGAAGATCACCGACAGCAGCGCAATCAGCATCAGGATGGAGCGTACCAGACGCAGAGACTGGGTGCTGATAGCGTCGAGATCCAGCTCAACCTCGTCCGCATCTATCGTGCCTTCGGTGCTGTTGACGTGGTTTGGCTCATCCTCGCCCCGCGCACGCTGGGCGAGGATCTCTGCCCGACGGTGCTTGGCGCGGTCAAACGCCAGACGGCGTCGCTGGATCAACATCCCCCGGCGGATGACGTGATAGATCACCAGCAGCAGGAACCAGATGGCAACGGAGGTTTCCAGTCGCGCCAGCAGTGCCTGCGAGGTCGCCAGGTAACCCACCGCCGCTGCCAGCATGGCAACCAGGGGGGCGCACAGCAGCAGGTTCCAGAGCATGCGGTTGAACATGTTGTCGCCGCTGCCGGTTTTATCCAGATAGAGCGGTATACCAGCCCGTTTCAGGCTGAGCGTGACGATGGCCAGCGCACCGCATATCAACATAAAGCAGAGACGGCCCAGCGAGCCCGAAAACTCCCGGTCATTGAGATTATCAAACATGATCAGCGCCATAATCAGCGGCACAATCAGCCCGATGCTCATCAGGTAGTAACGCATGGCGCGCGCCACGCGGTTACGCGGCCAGCCAAAGTGAGCAATGAACAGACCATTCGGTCGCGCAAACGTGGCGCAAATCATCACTACCCACAGCAGGGGGACAGTAGCGGTCACGCCATCGCCAATGGCGACCGCGAGCGGGTAGGGCCAGGCCTCCCGCAGGCCATAACCGAGCGTCATCCACAGAACCGGCAGCGGCGAGGCGACAAGTATTGACCAGAACACGGTACGCAGCGTCAGCCAGAAGTGATCCTGCGTAACCTTACCCACCCGGGCGCTGGAGCGTTCCAGGAAGCGGGTGAAGTGTCTGCGTGAGTAAATGCTAAAGCCCACCAGAATCAACGCGCCCAGAAGAGGGAAAATGGTCTCTTTGCTGGTGAGCATCATCACGCTGGCTTTTCCAAGCTGGCTAAAGGTATCCAGCGAGATCAAACGGCGCAGATCCTGAACGATCTCGATTGGCCATGAGAAGGTCATTGGGCGCACGTCAGAGGTCCAGAAGAGATAACGGTGCGTTGCCTCGTTCACCTCTTTCAGCGCATCTTCCAGCTGACTGTTGGAGACCTTCAGCTTGGTCAGCTCCAGAATCAGCGTATCCCCGCCCTGTAACAGGGAGTTCAGCAGCTCGCGCTGGGTCCGCAACTGGGCTTCCAGAATACGGTTTTGCTCGCTGGTGAGAGGCTGCCCTTCGGCCTGACGGATCTGGCGGATTTGCGGCTGTTTATTGAGTAGGTCTTCATAGTGCAGGCGTTGAACACGCAGCTGCGCCATCTCGGTATCCAGCTGCTGCGGTTTTGGCATCTCCGGCAGGCGTGAAACCTGGGCGCGTAATGCCTCTCCCAGCAGGTTGGACGAGCCCAGCCACTGAGACTGCTCGCGCAGGGTGTTGAGCGCCTGGCGAACCTGAAGGGTTTGATTGGTGGCCTGACGTTGCTGGGACGCCACCAGATCCATACGCTGCGCCTGCTGATTCAGTGCAGCAGAGAGCTCACGGTTAACCTTAAACTGGTCAACGATGCCCGCTGGCAGGTTATCGCTGTTTTCTGCCAGCAGCTCGGTGCTTTCCAGCGCGCGCTCAGCTTCACGCTGGCGCTGGCTGTTAAGTTGATTACGTAAAGCCTGCAGGTAAGCATCGAGCTGTTCGCTCTGCTTTTGCGCCAGTTCGGAGCGCATCCGCGACAGCTCCTGGCGGTTGTTTGCCGAGAGCTGCGCCAGCTCCAGTTCATCGACCAGTGCTTTAAGTCTGGCTGATTCAGCCTGAAGCGACAGATTTTGCGCCTGGTTCTGCGGCGTGTTACCCGTTTGGGTACCGATACGGCGCTCAACCTCGTTGAGCTGACGGCGGGCATCGGTTTGCTGTTGCGGAAGCTGGCTCAGCGAGTCGGCGATTTCACGTGCGCGTTCCTGCTCCTGCTGTGCCAGACGACTCTTTTCCAGAAGCTGACTGCTAACCTGCAGGATCTCCTGATTCAACGCGTCAGAGGTCATGCCAGCAGGCACATCGCGCGGTTCATCGCGCAGATTGCTCAACTGATTGCGTAGCGTTTGCGAGAGTTTGGGGAAGTTGTCGATAACCTGCTGATATTGCTGAGCGCGCTCAAGGGAGCCTTTCCGCTCCTCAAGCGCATTCAGTGCAGACTGGAGCGACTCCACGGTCTCTGGCTGAGCGGGTTTTGCCGCTTTCGCCTGCTCCAGTTCCTGGGTTATCTGTTTTGCGTCGGGGGCTGTCGCTGCGTACGCCCCCATGCTGAGGCACCAGGCCATCAGTAGTACGATAATCGGGCGCACGTCAGCGTTCCTTCTGTTGTTAGCCTTCGTCTTTTTTGTCGTCAACCAGCGGGCTGGCGTCAAGTTCGGCCTTGATCTCTTCTTCCGGGAGCGGTGCAGGCTCTGCGTCCGGCGTCACGAAAGGTTCAGTCGAGACCGCCAGCGGCTGGCCGAGTTTGGTGACTGACAGGCTCTGGAGCTGTTCAGCCAGCTTCACTTTGCCAGGGGCAAAGAGGTTGATAACCGTGGAACCCAGCTTGAAGCGACCCATCTCCTGGCCTTTCAGCAGAGCGACTGCGCCTTCTTCTTCACCAGCAGGCCAGGTCCAGCGTTTGATCACGCCTTCACGTGGTGGGGTGATGGTTCCAGCCCAGACCGTTTCGATGCTGCCGACAATCGTTGCACCCACCAGAATCTGCGCCATTGGGCCAAACTCAGTATCAAACAGGCAGATGACGCGTTCGTTACGCGCGAACAGGTTGGGAACGTTTTGCGCGGTCAGGTGGTTCACGGAGAACAGATCGCCCGGCACGTAGATCATTTCACGCAGGATCCCGTTGCACGGCATGTGCACGCGGTGATAGTCACGCGGAGAGAGATAGGTGGTGGCGAAGGTACCGTTGCGGAACAGATCCGCCATCAGATAGTTACCCGCCAGCAGCGCTTCCAGGCTGTAGTTGTGGCCTTTTGCCTGCAGGATTTTATCGTCTTCGATGTTACCCAGCTGGCTAATCACGCCATCCGCAGGCATGACCAGCACGTTAGGATCGGTATCAACCGGGCGGACTTCGTCGCGCAGTGGGCGCACGAAGAATTCGTTGAAGGTGCGATAGCTGGCGGTATCTGGCTTCTGCGCCTCTTTCATGTCGACCTTGTAATATTTTACGAAAAGGTCGATGACCAGTTTGGTCAGCCAGCCCGCTCGTTTGCTCGCGCCCCAGCCCGCCAGGCGAGTGAGCCACAGTTTTGGCAGAATGTATTGAAGCGAAAGTTTAAATGCGTTTAACAAGGTAGCCTCCAGGCCATTTTTTGTCGTTCCTGATCCGGCTGTAATCAGCCGGAACCTGAAAAAAGGGGACGATTTTAGCGATGCTTAGCTTAGTTGTCAGTTATCAGAATCAGAAAAGTTTTTACGCGTTTTTACCTGATCCATGCTCTCAAGAATGCGGTGGTAGTTATCAAAGCGGGTCTCCGCAATCTCACCTTTCTCGACCGCTTCGCGGATGGCACAGCCCGGGTCGTTATCGTGTTTACAGTCCCGGTATTTGCAAGCCCCTAAATAATCATGGAATTCGACAAATCCGTTGAAGATTTGTTCCGGCTCAAGGTGCCACAAACCGAATTCGCGCACGCCCGGAGAGTCAATCACATCGCCGCCATGCGGGAAGTGGTAGAGACGAGAAGCGGTAGTGGTGTGCTGGCCCAGACCCGAGACATCAGAGACATCGTTAGTCAGAATTTCTTGCTGGAGACCGAGAAGATTATTCAGCAGGCTGGATTTCCCCACGCCGGACTGACCCGCAAAGATACTGATGCGCCCGGTCAGCGCTTCTTCTAAGGGTTTCAGGCCATCTTTGGTGTAGCTGGAGACCATCAGCACGCGATAACCGATCTTGCGGTAGATATCCATCTGCTCATTCACGAAGTCCATACCTTCATCATCCAGCAGATCGATCTTGTTCAGAACAATGATTGGCTCAACCTGTAACGTTTCGCAGGCAACAAGGTAGCGGTCGATAATATTGAGCGACAGCTCGGGCAAAATCGCCGAGACGATGACGATCTGGTTGATATTGGCGGCAATGGGTTTTACCCCGTCGTAGAAATCGGGACGGGTAAGTACCGACGTGCGCTCGTGAACCGCTTCAACGATACCTTTGACCGTTACGCCTTCCGCCGCCTCTTTACCTGGACGCCAGACAACGCGATCGCCGGTGACCAGCGAACGGATTGTCCGTCGAATGTTGCAACGGTGGATCTCACCGTCGGCGGATTCCACGTCGGCATGCATACCGAAACGGCTGATGACGACGCCTTCCGTCGGTTCACCAAACAGGTTGTCGTCGTAATCGACCTTCTCCGAAGTGGTTTTAAGGCGGCGCTGGTGATTGGCATTCACGCGGCGCTGCTGCCCTTTGGAGAGTTTATTTTTACTCAATCGCGCTGGCTCCTGGTCGCCCGTAAGGGGCAAAACCTCTATGATACACTCTAATTAATACTAGTTAACCTGCTACAGCCGGTTATGCGAGAAGGGTGGAAAATAACATGAGCGCGGATGAAAACAACCTGATTTGGATCGATCTTGAAATGACCGGGCTGGATCCCGAGCGCGATCGCATTATTGAGATTGCCACGCTGGTTACCGATGCAAACCTGAATATTCTGGCGGAAGGGCCAACCATTGCGGTGCACCAGTCCGACGATCAGCTGGCGTTGATGGATGAGTGGAACGTGCGTACCCACACCGGCAGTGGGCTGGTTGAACGAGTGAAGGCGAGCAAGATGGGCGACCGCGAGGCGGAGCTGGCGACGCTTGAGTTTCTGAAACAGTGGGTCCCGGCGGGCAAATCCCCTATCTGTGGTAATAGCATTGGCCAGGATCGTCGTTTCCTGTTTAAGTACATGCCGGAGCTGGAATCTTACTTCCACTACCGTTATCTGGACGTGAGCACCCTTAAAGAGCTGGCGCGCCGCTGGAAACCCGAAATCCTCGATGGCTTTAAAAAGCAGGGTACGCATCAGGCGATGGACGATATCCGTGAGTCCGTCGCGGAGCTGGCGTACTATCGCGAAAACTTTATTAAGCTGTGATTTTGAGACCTGGCGCCTTGCGTGGCCGGGTTTTTGTCGTTAAATTGTTCAGCTTGCCGATTAAATAAGCACTTGAACTGATTTTCGAAAAAATCGCGTTGAGGGGGGTTGCAGCTAAAAGGATTTCTCGTATAATGCGCCTCCCGTAACGACAGAGAAATACGCGTTACGACAGCAACAAAAGCAGTACAAATTTGCGGGAATAGCTCAGTTGGTAGAGCACGACCTTGCCAAGGTCGGGGTCGCGAGTTCGAGTCTCGTTTCCCGCTCCAAAATTTGAAAAGTATCGCAAGATACGCCAGCACCAGAACACCCAAGCGGGAATAGCTCAGTTGGTAGAGCACGACCTTGCCAAGGTCGGGGTCGCGAGTTCGAGTCTCGTTTCCCGCTCCAAAATTTGAAAGTATCGCAAGATACGCACAGCTTCAGAACACCCAAGCGGGAATAGCTCAGTTGGTAGAGCACGACCTTGCCAAGGTCGGGGTCGCGAGTTCGAGTCTCGTTTCCCGCTCCAAATTCTTCTTGATATCAAAAATATCCACAGCGGTAAGATTCGTTGGGGACGTTTTCTATTACTTCCGAAATACTCTTGTAAACAGAGTTATCCACAGATTTTGGGTATGACCGAAACCGTGTGAAAAGTTAGCAGGGTGAATAGTATCTCTGTAACTTGCTGTATATGCTTGAGAAAATTTGATTTCAAAATGTTATTGAGATCACTTGACCTCATCTCCAGCCCTGATGCTGCTTGAGTTTGTAATTTTATTCACAGGCTGTGAATAGTTCACGCATCCCGCGGAAGCCCTTTTTCTATCACCCTCACCAGGCGTTGTTTTTGCGGTGGTTGCACCTCAACCACGCAGGCATTTCGCTTCTCGATTTGCTGCGCAATCGCCCACTCTATGTGTTCATCGAGAAGTGGGTGCTCACCTCTACGGCTCTCAAGCGCCCGGATATTCGCTTCATCCCACGGGGCATTCCCCAGCGCAACGGCGACATTACGCAGCCAGCGCAGATGGCCAATACGGCGAATGGCCGAACCTTCCGTCACTTTCAGGAACCAGGCTTCACTCCAGGCGAACAGTTCAATGAGCTGTGGCGCATGCAGCGCCTTACGCGGGCTAAAATCCTCTTCGTCCGCGAGCTGCGAATAGCGGTTCCACGGGCAAATTAACTGGCAGTCGTCGCAGCCGTAGATGCGATTGCCGATAAGCGGCCGGAATTCTTCAGGGATCGCCCCTTCCAGTTCGATGGTGAGGTAAGAGATGCAGCGTCGGGCATCCACCGTATAGGGCTCAACGATAGCGCCCGTCGGGCAGATAGTCATACAGGCTACGCAGCGCCCACAGCCTTCTTCTACCGGGCCGTCTACCGGCAGCGGTAAATCAATCAGCAGTTCACCAAGGAAAAAGAACGATCCTGCGTCGCGGCTCAGAATAAGTGAGTGCTTACCAGTCCAGCCAAGCCCGGCTTTTTCAGCGATAGGGCGCTCAAGAACAGGCGCGGAGTCGACAAACGGTCTAAAATTCAGCGAAACACAGTGCTGCTGAATAGTTTCGCCGAGTTTTTTTAGTCGGTTACGCAGAAGCTTATGGTAATCACGCCCCAGGGCATACCGGCTAACGTAACCGAGAGAGGGATTTTTTAACGTACGCGCAAAAGCCGCGTTGGCGGGCAGGTAGTTCATGCGTACGCTGATAACGCGTAACGTACCCGGCAACAGCTCGTGTGGACGGGCCCGCATCATGCCATGACGCGCCATCCACTCCATTTCGCCGTGGTATTGTTTATCCAGCCAGGCCTGCAGTTTTGGCTCGCTGGCGGAGAGATCGGTGTCGGTGATCCCCACCTTCTGGAAGCCCAGTTCAGCACCCCACTGTTTTATTTTTTGCGCTAACTGATTGAGATCGAGGGGCTGTGACATGACGGACCATACTGTGAAGAAAAACCCCGCAAGTATACCACATTCCATCTGGCATGCGGATGACCTCAGACGCGCCGAAAAAGAGGCCGCGGACAGTCTTGGCATTACCCTTTATGAGCTCATGCAACGGGCGGGCGAGGCGGCATTCAACATTGCTCGTAGTGCGTATCCGCAATCCGGCCACTGGCTCATTTTATGCGGACACGGCAATAACGGCGGCGATGGTTACGTTGTCGCCCGGCTGGCGGTCGCGGCAGGTCTCCGCGTTACGTTACTGGCGCTGGAGAGCGATAAGCCGCTGCCGGAAGAAGCCAGCGCCGCGCGGGAAGCCTGGCTGAATGCAGGCGGAGTGATTCATGCATCCGATATCGTCTGGCCAGAGGATGTTGATCTCATTATTGATGGTCTGCTGGGCACCGGGTTACGTAGTGCGCCCCGTGATAACGTAGCAGCTCTGATTGCGCGCGCCAATGCCCATACCGCGCCGGTGGTGGCACTGGATATTCCCTCTGGTCTGATGGCGGAAACCGGTGCGACACCGGGAGCGGTGATCCAGGCCGCGCATACCGTCACGTTTATTGCCCTGAAGCCCGGGTTACTCACCGGGAAAGCGAGGGATGTGGTGGGCTCGTTGCACCATAACGCCCTGGGGCTGGAGAGCTGGCTTGCCGGGCAGGAGACACACCTTTCCCGCTTTGATGCTACTCAACTTAGCCACTGGCTGCCGCCGCGTCGGCCAACGTCGCACAAGGGCGACCACGGCAGGCTGGTCATCATTGGCGGCGATCACGGCACGGCCGGCGCTATCCGGATGACGGGGGAAGCTGCGTTGCGCAGCGGCGCGGGGCTGGTCCGGGTGCTGACGCGCAGTGAAAATATCCCGCCCATTATTACGGCCCGACCAGAGCTGATGGTGCATGAGCTTAGGCCGCAGACCCTTGAAGAGAGTCTTGAGTGGGCGGATGTGGTGGTGATTGGCCCGGGACTCGGGCAACAGGCCTGGGGTAAGCAGGCTCTGCAAAAGGTCGAGAATTTTCGTAAACCGATGCTCTGGGATGCCGATGCGCTGAACCTTCTGGCAATCAACCCGGATAAGCGTCACAATCGCATCCTGACGCCACACCCCGGCGAAGCCGCGCGGCTGCTTAACTGCAGCGTGGCAGAAATTGAAAGCGATCGCTTACTTTCTGCCCGCCGTCTGGTAAAACGTTACGGAGGTGTTGCCGTTCTCAAAGGGGCGGGAACCGTCATCGCAAGCGATGAGGCACTGGGCATTATTGATGCCGGAAATGCGGGCATGGCGAGTGGCGGAATGGGCGATGTGCTTTCAGGTATCATCGGCGCATTGCTCGGGCAGAAACTTCCCCTTTATGATGCAGCCTGTGCCGGCTGCGTGGCTCACGGTGCGGCGGCTGACAGCCTGGCTGCACGATATGGCACACGCGGTATGCTGGCCACCGATCTTTTTTGCACGCTGCGGCGTGTTGTTAACCCGGATGTGATTGACGTAGAAAATGACTAATCGAGCGATTCCTTTACCTGATGAACAAGCCACTTTAGAACTCGGCAAGCGCGTGGCGCAGGCCTGTCAGGGGGCGACTGTCATTTATCTTTATGGTGATTTAGGTGCGGGTAAAACCACCTTCAGCCGGGGTTTTTTGCAGGCGTTAGGCCATAACGGGAATGTGAAAAGCCCAACCTACACGCTGGTAGAGCCGTACACTCTTGAAAATCTCATGGTGTATCACTTCGATTTATACCGACTTGCGGATCCTGAGGAGCTGGAATTTATGGGGATCCGTGATTATTTTGCCAATGATGCCATCTGCCTGGTGGAGTGGCCGCAACAAGGTGCGGGTGTGTTGCCTGACCCGGATGTCGAAATTCACTTAGATTACCAGGCACAAGGGCGTGAGGCGCGCATCAGTGCTGTTTCCTCATCAGGCAGTTCCTTACTGGCGCGTTTAGCCGGTTGAGCGTAGGGATGACGGGATGATAAATCGCGTTAAAGGTTGGTTATTGGCTGCCACAGTGCTGCTGTGCGCGCAGGCTGGTGCGGCAAGCCTCTCGGATATTCAGGTGTCGAACGGGGAGAGTCAGGCCCGGATCACGTTCAGTTTTATGGGCGACCCTGAATATGCTTTTTCTCAACCAGACAGCCGCAGCGTGGCGCTGGATATCAAACAGACGGGTGTGATCCAGGGGTTGCCCTTGCAGTTCAGCGGTAACAACCTGGTCAAAAGTATTCGTTCCGGCACGCCAAAAGACAGTCAGTCATTGCGCCTGGTGGTCGATCTGACCGAAAAGGGTAAAACGCGGGCGGTGAAGCAGCAAAACGGCGCGAATTATACGGTGGTCTTTACCATCAATGCCGATGCGCCACCGCCACCGCCACCGGTTGTGGCGAAACGGGTGGAAGAGCCGGTTTATACCCCGCGCCCGTCTGAACCTGCGCGTAATCCGTTTAAAACCGACAACGATCGCATCACCGGCGTCACCAGCAGTAATACCGTGACGCGCCCGGCGGCCAGCGCGCGTCGGGTGGTCAGCGGTGATAAAGTGATTATCGCCATTGATGCCGGTCATGGCGGGCAGGATCCGGGTGCAATTGGTCCAGGTGGTACGCGCGAGAAAAACGTGACCATCGCCATTGCCCGTAAGCTACGGACGCTGTTGAACGATGACCCGATGTTTAAAGGCGTATTGACCCGTGACGGCGATTACTTTATCTCCGTGATGGGACGCTCAGACGTGGCGCGTAAACAAAATGCTAATTTCCTGGTCTCCATTCATGCGGATGCCGCACCAAACCGTAACGCCACGGGGGCATCGGTGTGGGTGCTGTCAAACCGTCGGGCGAACAGTGAAATGGCTAACTGGCTTGAAGAGCATGAGAAGCAGTCCGAACTGTTGGGTGGTGCGGGCGATGTGCTGGCCAACAGCCAGTCTGACCCGTATCTCAGCCAGGCGGTGCTCGATTTACAGTTCGGTCATTCTCAGCGCGTCGGGTATGATGTCGCCACCAACGTACTGAATCAGCTGCAAGGCATCGGGGCATTGCATAAACGCCGTCCGGAGCATGCGAGTCTTGGGGTTCTGCGTTCGCCGGACATTCCATCGATCCTCGTGGAAACGGGCTTTATCAGTAATAACAGCGAAGAGCGTTTGCTGGGCAGCGACAGCTATCAGCAGCAAATTGCCGAAGCGATTTATAACGGTCTGCGTAAATATTTTGAGGCTCATCCGCTGCAGTCTGCGCCGCAGGGCGGTGCAGCCCAGACGGCCAGCGCCGTGCTGCCGGGTGAGATGACCGCGACCAACTAAGGAGAATTCATGCCGATTCAGGTTCTACCGCCGCAGCTTGCGAACCAAATCGCCGCCGGTGAGGTGGTGGAGCGCCCTGCGTCGGTGGTGAAGGAGCTGGTCGAAAACAGTCTTGATGCGGGAGCTACCCGCATCGATATTGATATCGAACGTGGTGGCGCAAAGCTGATTCGCATTCGGGACAACGGGTGCGGTATCAAAAAAGAGGAGCTGGCGCTGGCGCTGGCGCGTCACGCGACCAGTAAAATCGCCTCTCTGGACGACCTGGAAGCGATCATCAGCCTCGGGTTTCGCGGCGAGGCGCTGGCCAGTATCAGCTCGGTTTCCCGTTTAACGCTAACCTCCCGAACGGCCGAACAGCAGGAAGCCTGGCAGGCCTACGCCGAAGGGCGTGATATGGACGTCACGATTAAGCCTGCGGCGCATCCTGTTGGCACGACGCTCGAAGTATTAGACCTTTTCTACAACACTCCCGCCCGCCGTAAGTTTATGCGCACCGAGAAGACCGAATTCGGTCATATCGATGAGATTATCCGCCGTATCGCGCTGGCGCGTTTCGATGTCACCATCAACCTCAGCCACAACGGCAAGGTGATGCGCCAGTACCGCGCAGTAGCGGAGGGCGGGCAGAAAGAGCGTCGTCTGGGGGCAATCTGCGGTACGCCGTTTCTGGAACAGGCGCTGGCCATTGAATGGCAGCACGGTGATTTGGCCTTACGCGGTTGGGTTGCCGACCCGAACGCCAGCAGCGCCGCCTTCGCGGAGATCCAGTATTGCTACGTAAACGGCCGCATGATGCGCGACCGTCTGATCAACCACGCCATTCGTCAGGCCTGTGAAGATAAGCTCGGCGCGGATCAGCAGCCTGCGTTTGTGCTTTATCTGGAAATCGACCCGCATCAGGTTGATGTTAACGTCCATCCTGCCAAGCATGAAGTTCGGTTCCATCAGTCGCGGCTGGTGCACGATTTCATCTATCAGGGCGTGCTGAGCGTTTTGCAGCAGCAGGTTGAACCCACGCTGCCGCTGGAAAAAGAAGAGCCCGCTCCGCGTCCAATACCGGAAAACCGTGTTGCGGCGGGGCGTAACCATTTTGCCGAGCCAGCTGTCGCGCGTGAACCGGAAGCGCCACGTTTCTCGTCGGCAGGAAGCGCGCCGCGACCCACCGGTGCGAACTATCCCAACGCTCAGCCCGGCTATCAAAAGCAGCAGGGGGCGTTGTACCGTAAACTGCTCGAAACCCCCGCAGTCACGCGTAAAGAGCACAGTGAGGTACAAGCGCCTTCGCTGGAAGGGCATAGTCAGAGCTTTGGCCGGGTGCTGACGATTATTGCGCCGGATATGGCGTTACTCGAACGCGAGGGCAAGCTCATGCTCCTGGCCCTGCCGGTTGCTGAACGCTGGCTAAAACAGGTGCAACTGACCCCAGGAGAAAACGCGGCTTGTGCGCAACCGCTTTTGATCCCGGTTCGACTAAAAATATCCACTGAAGAAACAAGGGTACTGCAGCGCGCAGAGGCCCAACTGGCGCAGATGGGGATTGAAATGGTACTGGAATCACAGCATGTGACAATTCGCGCAGTGCCTTTACCCTTACGCCAACAAAATTTACAAAACTTGATTCCTGAACTGATAGGCTACCTGGCGCAACAAACAACGTTTGATGCCGCCAACACCGCGCAGTGGATCGCCCGCCATTTGGCCAGCGAACATACGCCGTGGAGTATGGCACAGGCGATTAGCGTGCTGGCAGAGGTGGAACGCCTTTGCCCGCATCTGGTGAAAGCACCGCCGGGTGGATTATTACAACCTGTTGATTTACAAACGGCGATGACTGCCCTTAAAGATGATTGATGTCAGTAAGGCGAGCCTGCCTAAGGCGATTTTTTTGATGGGCCCTACGGCCTCCGGTAAAACGGCGTTAGCCATTGAGCTACGTAAAGTTTTGCCCGTAGAGTTGATTAGTGTCGATTCTGCCCTCATCTACCGAGGAATGGACATTGGCACGGCGAAGCCCGACGCAGCCGAACTGCGCGCGGCTCCGCATCGTTTGCTGGACATTCTCGACCCGGCGCAGGCCTACTCCGCAGCGGATTTTCGCCGCGATGCCTTAGCCGAGATGGCCGAGATAACGGCGGCGGGACGTATACCGCTGTTGGTTGGCGGCACCATGCTCTATTTCAAGGCGTTGCTGGAGGGGCTCTCTCCTCTGCCATCGGCGGACCCTGAAATAAGAGCAAAAATTGAACAGCAGGCGGCAGAGCAGGGATGGGACGTTTTGCATCAGCAACTGGCAGAGATTGACCCGGTTGCCGCAGCACGGATCCATCCAAATGATCCGCAAAGGCTTTCCCGGGCACTGGAAGTTTTTTTCATTTCGGGTAAAACTTTAACGGAACTGACGCAAACGTCAGGAGACGCTCTGCCGTATCAGGTGCATCAGTTCGCTATCGCCCCGGCGAGCCGTGAACTGCTCCATCAACGAATTGAGCAGCGTTTTCATCAGATGTTGGCTTCAGATTTTGAAGCAGAAGTGCGGGCGTTATTTGCCCGTGGAGATTTGCATACGGACATGCCTTCCGTTCGTTGTGTGGGATACCGCCAGATGTGGTCATATCTTGAAGGCGAGATTTCATATGATGAAATGGTTTATAGAGGTGTTTGCGCCACGAGACAGTTAGCGAAGCGCCAGATCACCTGGTTGCGCGGTTGGGAAGGGGTTCACTGGTTAGACAGCGAAAAACCGCAACAGGCGCTAAACGAAGTGATTGAGGTTATTGGTGATATCGCTCACTGAATGTGTACAATTGAGACGTATCGTGCGCAATTTTTCAGAATCGCAAGGTTCTAAGTACAAAACAAGCATATAAGGAAAAGATAGAATGGCTAAGGGGCAATCTTTACAAGATCCGTTCCTGAACGCATTGCGTCGGGAACGTGTTCCAGTTTCTATTTATTTGGTGAATGGTATTAAGCTGCAAGGTCAGATTGAGTCTTTCGATCAGTTCGTGATCCTGTTGAAAAACACGGTCAGCCAGATGGTCTACAAGCACGCTATTTCTACTGTTGTTCCGTCCCGTCCGGTATCTCATCACAGCAATAACGCTGGCGGCGGCACTGGTAGTAACTACCATCATGGCAGCAACGCGCAGGGTTCTTCTGCTCCTGCGCAGGACAGCGACGAGACCGAATAAGGTTTCGCACTGTTATCCACACGGGGAGCCAGGGATCCTGCGTTCCCCGCTGATATTTTTAGAGGGTTTTACGCTTGTTTGACCGTTATGATGCCGGTGAGCAGGCGGTGCTGGTACACATCTATTTTTCGCAAGACAAAGATATGGAAGACCTCCAGGAGTTTGAATCTCTGGTCTCTTCCGCCGGTGTCGAAGCAATGCAGGTGATTACCGGTAGCCGTAAAGCGCCGCACCCAAAGTATTTTGTTGGTGAAGGTAAAGCAGTAGAAATTGCGGATGCCGTAAAAGCAACCGGTGCGTCAGTCGTGTTGTTTGATCATGCGCTGTCTCCGGCTCAGGAGCGTAACCTGGAAGCGCTTTGCGAATGCCGTGTTATTGATCGCACGGGGTTGATTTTAGATATTTTTGCTCAGCGTGCACGTACCCACGAGGGTAAGCTGCAGGTTGAGCTGGCGCAGCTGCGCCATCTGGCCACGCGTCTTGTACGTGGCTGGACCCACCTTGAACGACAAAAAGGCGGGATTGGTTTGCGCGGTCCGGGTGAAACCCAGCTCGAAACCGACCGCCGTTTGCTGCGCGGCCGTATTACTCAGATCCTCTCTCGTCTGGAAAGAGTCGAGAAACAGCGTGAGCAGGGACGTCGGGCGCGTACGAAAGCCGACATCCCGACGGTGTCGCTGGTGGGGTATACCAACGCCGGTAAATCCACCCTGTTTAACCAGATTACCGAGGCCCAGGTCTATGCCGCAGACCAGCTGTTTGCGACCCTGGACCCAACGTTGCGTCGTATCGATGTGGCGGATGTGGGTGAAACCGTGCTGGCGGATACCGTAGGGTTTATCCGCCACCTGCCGCATGATCTGGTGGCCGCGTTTAAAGCCACCCTGCAGGAGACGCGTCAGGCGACCCTGCTGCTGCACGTGATTGATGCTGCAGATGTCCGCGTGCAGGAAAACATCGACGCGGTGAATGTGGTGCTCGAAGAGATCGAGGCCCACGAGATCCCAACGCTGTTGGTGATGAACAAGATCGACATGCTGGATGATTTTGAGCCGCGTATCGATCGTGATGAAGAGAACAAACCAATTCGGGTCTGGCTTTCCGCCCAGACCGGTATTGGCGTGCCACTGCTTTTCCAGGCTTTGACAGAACGTCTTTCCGGTGAGGTAGCCCAGCACACGCTGCGACTGCCACCACAGGAAGGCAGGCTGCGCAGCCGGTTTTATCAGCTTCAGGCGATAGAAAAAGAGTGGATGGAGGATGACGGCAGCGTGGGGATGCAGGTGCGTATGCCGATCGTTGACTGGCGTCGCCTCTGTAAACAAGAACCTGCGCTGGTCGACTATATCGTCTGATCGGAAAGGGGATGCCTGAATAATTCGCCCTTGCATAACAAATATGGAGCATATACATGGCGTGGAATCAGCCCGGTAATAACGGACAGGACCGCGACCCGTGGGGAAGCAGCAATAATCAAGGCGGCAACTCTGGGGGAAATGGCAATAAAGGTGGTCGCGATCAGGGGCCGCCGGATCTGGATGATATCTTCCGCAAGCTAAGCAAGAAGCTTGGTGGGCTTGGTGGAGGAAAAGGGTCTGGCTCGGGTGGCAATTCTACCCAGGGCCCGCGCCCGCAAATGGGTGGTCGCATCGTGGGCATTGTGGCCGCTGCCGTGGTCATCATCTGGGCTGCCAGCGGGTTCTACACCATTAAAGAAGCCGAGCGCGGCGTGGTTACCCGTTTTGGTAAGTTCAGCCATCTGGTTGAGCCGGGCCTGAACTGGAAACCGACCTTCATTGACGACGTCACTGCAGTGAACGTGGAGTCGGTGCGTGAGCTGGCCGCTTCCGGCGTGATGCTGACCTCTGATGAGAACGTAGTGCGCGTTGAGATGAACGTGCAATATCGTGTTACGGACCCAGAACGTTATCTGTTTAGCGTGACCAGTGCCGATGACAGCCTGCGTCAGGCGACCGACAGCGCCCTGCGTGGCGTGATCGGTAAATACACCATGGACCGCATTCTGACTGAAGGTCGTACCGTTATTCGTAGCGATACCCAGCGTGAGCTGGAAGAGACCATTCGTCCGTACAACATGGGTATCACCCTGCTGGACGTCAACTTCCAGGCTGCTCGTCCGCCGGAAGAGGTGAAAGCCGCGTTTGATGACGCGATTGCCGCGCGTGAGAACGAACAGCAGTACATCCGTGAAGCGGAAGCGTACGCCAACGAAGTTCAGCCACGTGCTAACGGTCAGGCGCAGCGTATTCTTGAAGAAGCACGCGCGTATAAGACCCAGACCATCCTGGAAGCGCAGGGTGAAGTGGCACGTTTCGCGAAAATCCTGCCGGAATATAAAGCGGCTCCGGAAATTACCCGCGAGCGTCTTTATATCGAAACCATGGAAAAAGTGCTGAGCCATACACGTAAAGTGCTGGTTAACGACAGCAAAGGTGGAAACCTGATGGTACTGCCGCTGGATCAGATGCTGAAAGGCGGTTCTGCACCGGCAGCAAAAGATAACAGCGGTGCGAATAACCTGCTGCGTCTGCCACCTGCATCGTCCGGTAGCTCCAGCGCAACAACCACGCCTTCTTCGAACGATGGTGACATTATGGACCAACGCCGTGCTAACGCGCAGCGTAACGACTACCAGCGTCAGGGGGAATAAGGATGCGTAAGTCAGTTATTGCGATCATCGTCATCGTACTGGTCGTACTTTATACCTCTATCTTTGTGGTGAAAGAGGGCGAGCGCGGGATTAAGTTCCAGTTCAGCAGCGTCGTCCGTGACAGTGACAAGCGTCCGGTGATTTATGAGCCGGGTCTGCACTTCAAGGTTCCTTTTATCCAGTCAGTGAAGACGCTTGATGCGCGTATCCAGACCATGGATAACCAGGCCGACCGTTTCGTGACCAAAGAGAAGAAAGACCTGATCGTTGACTCCTATATCAAGTGGCGTATCAGTGATTTCAGCCGTTACTTCCTGGCAACGGGCGGCGGTGATGTTTCTCAGGCGGAAGTGCTGTTGAAACGTAAATTCTCTGACCGTCTGCGTTCTGAAATTGGTCGTCTGGATGTGAAAGACATCGTGACCGACTCTCGTGGTCGTCTGACGCTGGAAGTGCGCGATGCGCTGAACTCCGGCACCGCGGGTACGGAAGACGAAGTTGAAACGCCAGCAGCGGACGATGCAATTGCTAAAGCGGCGGAACGTGTTCAGGCTGAAACCAATGGTAAGGTGCCTGTTATCAACCCGAACAGTATGGCTGCGCTGGGTATCGAAGTGGTGGATGTGCGTATTAAGCAGATCAACCTGCCGGCGGAAGTGTCTGAGGCGATCTACAACCGTATGCGCGCCGAGCGTGAAGCGGTAGCCCGTCGTCACCGTTCACAGGGTCAGGAAGAAGCGGAAAAACTGCGTGCGGCCGCGGATTACGAAGTGACCAAGACGCTGGCGGAATCTGAGCGTCAGGGCCGTATCCTGCGTGGTGAAGGTGATGCGGAAGCCGCGAAACTGTTCGCCGATGCGTTTAGCCAGGATCCAGACTTCTACGCCTTTATCCGTAGCCTGCGTGCTTACGAGAATAGCTTCCAGAGCAACCAGGATGTGATGGTGCTCAGCCCGGACAGCGATTTCTTCCGTTATATGAAGACGCCGACTAACGCAACGCGATAAACTCAGTCTCGTTTGAGTATTCAAACCACCGCTCTTAACGGAGCGGTGGTTTTCTTTTATAAGGATTAAAAATGAATTCAACGATCTGGCTGGCACTGGCGCTGGTTTTAGTCCTGGAAGGCCTGGGCCCGATGCTCTATCCGCGCGCCTGGCGTCGCATGATCGCCACCCTGAGCCAGTTGCCGGATAATATTTTGCGCCGATTCGGCGGCGGTCTTGTGGTTGCTGGCATTGTTATCTACTACATGTTGAGGAAAACGATTGGCTGATCAAAAAGTGATCGGATTTGGCATATTTTGGGGTCAAAAAGTGCTGTATATCTGAAAAAGCGATGGTAGAATCCATTTTTAAGCAAACGGTGATTTTGAAAAAAATGGGTAACAACGTCGTCGTACTGGGCACCCAATGGGGTGACGAAGGTAAAGGGAAGATTGTTGATCTTCTGACTGAACGGGCTAAATATGTTGTACGCTACCAGGGCGGTCACAACGCAGGCCATACTCTCGTAATCAACGGTGAAAAAACCGTCCTCCATCTTATTCCATCAGGCATTCTCCGCGAAAACGTCACCAGCATCATCGGTAACGGCGTAGTGCTGTCTCCGGCTGCGCTGATGAAAGAGATGAAAGGTCTGGAAGACCGTGGTATCCCGGTTCGCGAGCGTCTGCTGCTCTCCGAAGCCTGCCCGCTGATCCTTGATTATCACGTGGCGCTGGACGTTGCGCGTGAAAAAGCGCGTGGCGCTAAAGCGATCGGCACCACCGGTCGTGGTATCGGCCCGGCTTATGAAGACAAAGTGGCTCGTCGCGGTCTGCGCGTGGGCGACCTGTTCGATAAAGCCACCTTCGCTGAAAAACTGAAAGAAGTGATGGAATATCACAACTTCCAGCTGGTGAACTTCTACAAAGCAGACGCTGTTGACTACCAGAAAGTGCTGGATGATGTCATGGCGATTGCAGACATTCTGACCGGCATGGTAGTTGATGTGTCCGATCTGCTGGACCAGGCGCGCAAGCGTGGCGATTTCGTCATGTTCGAAGGTGCGCAGGGTACGCTGCTGGATATCGACCACGGTACCTATCCGTACGTAACCTCCTCTAACACCACCGCAGGTGGCGTGGCGACCGGCTCTGGCCTGGGTCCACGTTATGTGGATTACGTTCTGGGCATCATCAAAGCGTACTCCACTCGCGTGGGTGCGGGTCCATTCCCGACCGAGCTGTTTGATGAAACCGGCGAGTTCCTGTGCAAGCAAGGTAACGAGTTTGGCGCGACCACCGGTCGTCGTCGTCGTACCGGCTGGCTGGATGCAGTGGCTGTGCGTCGTGCAGTGCAGATCAACTCCCTGTCTGGCTTCTGCCTGACCAAACTGGACGTCCTGGACGGCCTGAAAGAGGTGAAAATCTGCGTCGGTTACCGCATGCCAGATGGCCGTGAAGTGACCACCACTCCGCTGGCTGCTGATGACTGGGAAGGTATCGAGCCAATCTACGAAACCATGCCAGGCTGGTCTGAGACCACTTTCGGTGTGAAAGAGCGTAGCGGCCTGCCACAGGCAGCGCTGGATTACATCAAGCGCATTGAAGAACTGACCGAAGTGCCGATCGACATTATCTCTACCGGCCCGGATCGTACTGAAACGATGATTCTGCGCGACCCGTTCGACGCATAATCTTCGTGACTGCTGGCCTGCGGGAAAACCCGTAGGCCGGATAAGCGTAGCGCCATCCGGCGACCGCTCCTGGATATCCGCTTTTTCGCCCCGTCTGTCAAATAAATTAGCCCCTAACTATCTGGCTGGTTTATCATCATTAATGAATATCTCTGCGGTTTTACCGCGTTTTCCCTTTTTTCCTGAGGTTGATGTGCAGTTAACAAGTTTCACCGATTACGGCTTACGCGCGCTAATCTACATGGCGTCGTTACCCGATGGGAAAATGACCAGTATCTCTGAAGTGACAGAGGTCTACGGCGTGTCCCGTAATCATATGGTCAAAATAATCAATCAACTTAGTCGTGCCGGATACGTTGCTGCCGTCCGCGGGAAAAATGGTGGGATCCGTCTCGGTAAACCGGCGCAAAGTATTCGTATTGGGGATGTGGTGCGTGAACTGGAGCCTTTGTCTCTGGTGAACTGCAGCAGTGAGTTCTGCCACATTACACCCGCTTGTCGCCTGAAACAGGCGCTTTCTCTGGCCGTGCAAAGTTTTCTTAAGGAACTGGATAACTACACGCTGGCCGATTTGGTTGAAGAGAATCAACCGCTTTATAAATTATTGCTGGTGGAATGAAGAAAATTTCCACCGGAGCTGACAACGGAGGAACCGATATGTCACATGATCCTTTCCAGGAACGCGAAGCTGAAAAATACGCGAATCCTATCCCCAGCCGCGAGTTCATCATTGAACACTTAACAAAACGCGAAAAACCCGCCAATCGTGAAGAACTTGCTGTTGAATTAAACATTGAAGGTGAAGAGCAAACTGAAGCCCTTCGCCGCCGCCTGCGCGCCATGGAGCGCGACGGGCAACTGGTCTTTACCCGCCGCCAGTGCTATGCGCTGCCAGAACGCCTCGACCTGTTGAAAGGGACCGTCATTGGTCACCGCGACGGTTACGGTTTTCTGCGCGTAGAGGGCCGCAAAGACGACCTCTACCTCTCATCCGAACAGATGAAGATGTGTATTCACGGCGACCAGATCCTGGCGCAGCCGCTGGGTGCCGATCGTAAAGGCCGCCGCGAAGCACGCGTGGTTCGCGTGTTGGTGCCAAAAACCAGCCAGATCGTTGGCCGCTACTTTACCGATGCCGGTGTAGGCTTTGTGGTACCGGATGACAGCCGTCTGAGCTTCGATATCCTGATCCCGCCTGAAGAGGTGATGGGCGCGCGCATGGGCTTTGTGGTAGTAGTGGAGCTTACCCAACGTCCAACGCGTCGCACCAAAGCGGTAGGTAAAATCGTCGAAGTGCTGGGCGATAACATGGGTACCGGCATGGCTGTTGATATGGCCCTGCGTACGCATGAGATCCCTTACATCTGGCCAAAAGCGGTTGAAGAACAGATTGTGGGTCTGAAGGAAGAGGTGCCGGAAGAGTCCAAAGCGGGACGCGTGGATCTCCGCAGTTTGCCGCTGGTCACCATTGATGGTGAAGATGCCCGCGACTTCGATGACGCCGTATACTGCGAGAAAAAACGCGGTGGCGGCTGGCGTCTGTGGGTTGCTATCGCCGACGTGAGCTATTACGTTCGTCCCCACACACCGCTCGATAACGAAGCGCGCAGCCGTGGTACGTCGGTTTACTTCCCGTCTCAGGTGGTACCGATGCTGCCGGAAGTGCTTTCCAACGGCCTCTGTTCCCTGAACCCGCAGGTTGATCGCCTGTGTATGGTTTGCGAGATGACCATCTCCAGTAAAGGTCGCTTAACCGGTTATAAATTCTACGAAGCGGTAATGAGCTCCCATGCGCGTCTGACCTATACCAAGGTCTGGCATATGCTGCAGGGCGATCAGGATCTGCGTGAACAGTATGCGCCGCTGGTGAAGCACATCGAAGAGTTGCATAACCTCTACAAAACGCTGGATCAGGCGCGCGAAGAGCGTGGCGGGATCTCGTTTGAGAGCGAAGAGGCGAAGTTCATTTTCAACGCTGAACGCCGCATTGAGCGTATTGAACAGACCCAGCGTAACGATGCGCATAAGCTGATCGAAGAGTGTATGATCCTGGCGAACATCTCGGCGGCCCGTTTTGTCGAGAAAGCTAAAGAGCCGGCGCTGTTCCGTATCCACGATAAACCGTCGACGGAAGCCATTACCGCGTTCCGCTCCGTACTGGCTGAACTCGGTCTGGAGCTGCCTGGCGGTAACAAGCCAGAGCCGCGCGATTATGCTGAGCTGCTGGAATCCATTGGCGATCGTCCGGATGCAGAAATGCTGCAGACTATGCTGCTGCGCTCCATGAAGCAGGCGATTTACGACCCGGAAAACCGTGGTCACTTCGGTCTGGCGCTGCAGTCTTACGCGCACTTTACATCGCCGATCCGCCGTTATCCGGACCTGTCTTTGCACCGTGCGATCAAGTATCTGCTGGCGCAGGAGCAGGGCCATAAAGGAAACACGACTGAAACCGGCGGGTACCACTATTCAATGGAAGAGATGCTGCAGCTTGGCCAGCACTGTTCCATGACCGAACGCCGTGCCGATGAAGCGACGCGCGAAGTCTCTGACTGGCTGAAATGCGACTTTATGCTGGATCAGGTCGGTAACATTTTCAAAGGTGTTATCGCCAGCGTGACCGGGTTTGGTTTCTTTGTTCGCCTTGACGAGCTGTTTATCGACGGTCTGGTGCATGTCTCCAGCCTCGATAACGACTATTACCGTTTCGACCAGGTTGGACAGCGCCTGATTGGTGAATCGGGTGGACAGACCTATCGCCTTGGCGATCGGGTGGAGGTCAAAGTCGAAGCCGTCAACATGGACGAGCGTAAGATTGACTTCAGTCTGATCTCCAGCGAGCGCGCGCCACGTAACGTAGGTAAAACCGCGCGTGAGAAGGCGAAAAAAGGCGGTAACGGCAACGCGAGCGGCAAACGTCGTCAGGCGGGTAAGAAAGTGAACTTCGAGCCAGACAGCGCCTTCCGCGGTGAGAAAAAGCAGAAGCCAAAAGCGGCGAAGAAAGAGGCTCGCAAGGCGAAAAAGCCGTCCGCGAAAACGCAGAAAATTGCTGCTGCGACCAAAGCGAAGCGCGCAGCGAAGAAACAGCAGGCGGAGTAAATTCTCCCCTCACCCTGACCCTCTCCCCACTGGGGAGAGGGGGAAATACCTATTATGAGAATCATCAATGAGTGAAATGATTTACGGCATCCACGCGGTGCAGGCCCTGCTGGAGCGCGCACCGGAGCGTTTTCAGGAAGTGTTCATTCTGAAAGGGCGTGAAGACAAACGTCTGATGCCGCTGATCCACGCGCTGGAGGCGCAGGGCGTGGTGATCCAGCTGGCCAACCGCCAGTTCCTGGATGAGAAAAGTGAAGGCGCGGTTCACCAGGGGATTATTGCCCGCGTGAAGCCAGGCCGTCAGTATCAGGAAAACGATCTGCCGGATTTGATCGCTGCACTGGATAACCCGTTCTTCCTGATCCTGGATGGCGTGACCGATCCGCACAACCTCGGCGCGTGCCTGCGCAGCGCCGATGCGGCGGGCGTGCACGCGGTGATCGTACCGAAAGATCGTTCTGCACAGCTGAACGCAACGGCGAAGAAAGTGGCCTGCGGTGCAGCGGAAAACGTTCCGCTGATCCGCGTCACCAACCTGGCGCGCACCATGCGTATGCTGCAGGAAGAGAATATCTGGATCGTCGGTACCGCCGGTGAAGCGGATCATACTCTGTATCAGAGCAAAATGACCGGCCGTCTGGCGCTGGTAATGGGTGCGGAAGGTGAAGGCATGCGTCGCCTGACGCGTGAGCACTGCGACGAGCTGATAAGCATCCCGATGGCGGGCAGCGTGTCGTCCCTGAACGTTTCTGTTGCAACGGGTATTTGCCTGTTTGAAGCGGTACGTCA
Organism: Enterobacter cloacae complex sp. 394F7; assembly: GCF_057320385.1. Classification (NCBI taxonomy): domain Bacteria; kingdom Pseudomonadati; phylum Pseudomonadota; class Gammaproteobacteria; order Enterobacterales; family Enterobacteriaceae; genus Enterobacter; species Enterobacter cloacae complex sp. 394F7. The sequence continues at coordinate 68,439 of NZ_JBXWCS010000001.1, forward strand.
GCGTAGTTGATTATTAATTTATAAAAAAGCCACCCAATTTTGGGTGGCTTTTTTTATGTCCTGGTTGGTAATATAATGAATGGAACTCTTTCGGCTGTTCTATATCAAAAAAAACTAACACATGGATGAATTTATGAGATGGTCTCTATCATCGCTTGCTGATGAATTATTGCATCGGAGCGATATTAATATTGATTTAAAAAATAAAAATGACGTTCTTATGGTAAAAATGAATGATTATGGAGATTTACCATTAAATATTTTTATTACACCCAAGCAAATTATCATTGATACCTATATTTGTCCTGCCAACATCATCAAACGCCAGGCTGATTTCAATCTCTTTTTATTACGTAATCAAAAAATCCTGCCCTTATCTTCTGTCGGGCTTTCTCTGATCCAGCATGAAGAATATTATGTTGCTTTTGGGGCGTTATCAATAAGTTCATCTCTTGAAGATATTATTCTGGAATTGACAACTCTTGCGGAGAATGCATTGGATCTGGCTGAGCTCACCGAAGAATTTTTAAATTGATGGATAAGGGAAATATATGGGTATCTTAAAAAATCTTTTTACGTTAGGTAAATCGTTACTTAACCAGACTGATGAAGCGATTAAAGAAGCGCAGGGAGTACGGATGCTGGAGCAGCACATTCGTGATGCAAAAGTAGAGTTCGATAAAGCAGGCAAATCACGTGTTGATCTGCTTGCCCGGGTAAAGCTCAGCAATGACAAGATCGCCGAACTGAATGAGCGTAAACAACATCTTGAGTCACGTGCTATTGAAGCGATGAGTAAGAATGTTGATGCTGCGCTGCTCAATGAAGTCGCAGAAGAAATCGCCCGTCTTGAGAATACAATCGCTATTGAAGGACAGGTATTGACCTCTCTTGAAACTTCCAGAAATAACGTTGAAAAGGCCGTAGGGATTACAAAGCAGCGTATTGAAAAATTTGAACAGCAACTGGAGGTTATCAAAGCCACGGAAGCGATGCAGCGGGCGCAGCAGGCCGTTACAACTTCAACGATCGGAGTAACGTCGAATGTAACGACAGCAGCAGAGTCCTTAAAACGTCTCCAAACGCGTCAGGCTGAGCGTCAGGCTCGACTGGATGCGGCTGCGCAACTGGAAAAAGTTGTCGATGGACGTGAGCTTGAAGAGAAACTCGCGCAGGCAGGTGTCGGTACGACAGGGTCGAGCTCCGCACAGGCGGTACTTGAACGGTTGAAACTTACGCAGACCCCTTAATGTTTCTCTCCTGGTTCGTTAATGTTTGCAGGCAACATTTATTCCGACTGACATGGACAGCTCTGCTGTGTTTGTTTGCCGGGCATTATGTTTTTTGCTTTATAGTCTTTAGTTGGTTGGGGGAGAAGACTCTTGTTGGTCGGATAAGTGATTTTGTTTATTACAGTTCCGTAGTTGGGGCGACGATTGGCTTTGGCGACTTAAGTCCTCAGAGCGCAGAGGGGAGGCTGTTTACTGCCATCTGGCAGATCCCTATCGGCGTTGGGCTTTTCGGCGCACTGATGGGCAAAATCATTGCATTAGTACAGGGATGTTTAGCTAAAGGAATAGCTGGAATGGGTAATTTTAGTTCTCTACATAACCATGTTTTGGTTATTGGCTGGCGAGGTCATCAGACAGAGAAAATGATCTCATTACTGCTCTATGATAAGCAGAGGGTATTTAGCCGCATAGTGTTATGTGAGCAGCAGGATATACCGCATCCTTTATCGGATAATTTATGTGTCGATTTTCTTAAAGTAAGTAACTACAGCAATCCAAAAGAGCACGAACGGATGGGGTTGGTTAATTGTTCATGTGTTGTGATTTTTGCCAGTACCGATGAACAGACCTTCACGGCCACGCTCTCATTGGTGAATGATGCGCCAGCGCATTGCCATATCGTAGCTTATCTTGAGGATGAACGTTACGCAGGCTTACTGGAGAATCATTGTCCGACAATTGAGATTGTTCGCAATCTTTCAGCCGAACAGCTTTCCCGGTCGATTCAGGATCCAGGCTCTTCACAATCCGTGGCGTCAATCATGAACCCTATGCTGGGTGATACGGGTTACGCGCTGATGGTACCAACATCTGTTTCGTGTATACCTTATGGCGCATTGATGCATTACATGAAATTACAACATGATGCTACGGTGCTGGGAATTAGCCATTGTAAAAATGGGCGAGGTATGGAGCTTAACCCTATAATCTCCACAGAGGTTAAAGGAGGTGCATGGCTGCACTTAATCGGCAATAGTCGTATTTCATCGAATGAGGTGTGCTGGCAAAATATAGGGAAAAATAATGCGGAACCTTTTGTTTAGTTTATTTCATAAAACCCCTCAGTCGGTGATTCGTGGCCCACTGGGATTATATCTACATGCAGCGTTTACACTTGATACGCTGACATTTCGCCTTTCTTCCGATCGTTTGCTTATTCAAATTCCGGGAGAGGAGTATACCATTGCAGCTAGCAGCGTGATTGATTCTGGTGCGGGATGTCGTATTTATCGTTATTACACTTCTGGCGATGAGTTTTTGCAGATAAATACGACAGGTGGTACGGGCAGAGAAAATATTGATGATATTAAGCTGTTTATTTATCAGGATAGCTTCGGTATCAGTACTGAAAAACTGTGGCAAAAACAGATCGGTTCAGCTTCAATTGGCAAACCCCGGTTGCAATGGAATGATCGAGATTGGACAAGAATATTTAACGAGAATGAGGAGGGGAATGTTGAGCCGGTTTACTTACTGGAACACGTTGAAAATAACCAGGGTGAAAAATGGGATGTGCATAATTTTATGATGGCATATCAGCGGAAAGCGACCGCCGACCTGTATGAGTACCTTTTGCTTAATGGGGAAGAGACTTTTTATGAGAATAGCGAGCCAGAATGGATCTTTTCGTATGCCATTGGTGTGGATATTCCGCTAACTTCGCTAAACATTGTTGGTTAAATTTCTGAAGAGGTAAACCATGCTTGGTTCATTATTTGCTTTTCTTTCTTACTTCTTAACCGGTCTGGCAATGACGGTCATATTTTTGTTCATCTACTCAAGAATAACTACACATGATGAATGGCAACTGATCAAAGAGAATAACATTGCGGCATCTGTAGCATTCAGTGGCACGTTAGTGGGGTATGTGATTCCTCTGTCCAGCGCTGCCGTTAACTCGGTCAGTATGCCGGATTATCTGATATGGGGATGCGTTGCATTAGTCGTACAATTACTTGTGTATGGTTGCGTGCGCATTTATATGCCGAACATCAGTGAAAAAATCGTTAACCGCCACTACGCCGCAGGTTTGTTTATGGGAATGGCGGCACTGGCTGGCGGAATTTTAAACGCTGCCTGCATGACATGGTAACAAATGAACATGGCTAAAAAGAAAAAAACACGGAAAACTAATCCGATTCAATCTTCACTACGAAGCCAAAACATGCGGCTAAATGCTGCGTTTCGGTCTTCGCCCTCGGGACGCAAAAGTGGGAGATATTTAACACTGGCAATAATGGGCGGTGCAGCATTTATCGCCCTGAAGGGATGTGATAGTTCGGCCAACGATAATGACGGAGACGGCGTATTTTACGCATCGCCGCAGGCGTGTGTTGACGATGGCAATAGCGCTCAGGTTTGTAGCGATGCATGGAACAATGCAAAAGCCAGATTTGAAGCGGATATGCCAAAAAATATGTCTCGGGAAAGCTGCATACGCCAGTTCGATAACTGCTACTACGATAATATCGATAATAGCTGGATACCGGTCATAGCGGGATTTTTACTTAATAAAAAGCCGCGAGAAGATATTGATGAAGAATATAGATACACGAACGGAGGTTCATATTACTCTTCTCGTCCCGTGTGGCGAAGTTCTTCATCTTATGTCTGGCGTTCTGGTAAGCAGGTCAGCGGTCAAATGGGCTATACCACTAAGCGTGTATCGACAATTTCTCGGGGTGGATATGGGCGCTCATCTAGTGCTCGTGGAAGCTGGGGAGGGTAATTATGTTACGTCATGAGGTCCCCGTTCGTCCGGGTCTCGACAAAATTGCCCGGGATCATGGTTTTCGTTTTCATATCATCGACGATGAAATTTACTGGGATGAGAGCCGTGCCTACCGTTTTACATTACAGCAAATTGAAGAAAGGATAGAAAAACCAACGGCTGAACTCCATCAAATGTGTCTGGAAGTCGTGGACCGTGCGGTAAAAAGTGAAGCACTGATGTCGCAACTAGCCATTCCGCCGCTTTATTGGGATGCTATTGCGGAAAGCTGGCACAACCAGGATCCTTCACTTTATGGCCGTATGGACTTTGTATGGACTGATAAAGGTAGCGTCAAGCTGCTGGAATACAACGCCGATACGCCCACGTCTTTATATGAATCAGCCTACTTTCAGTGGCAATGGATGGAGGACGCTCGTCGCTCTGGAATCATTCCGCGAGACGCCGATCAGTTTAATTCCATTCAGGATAAGCTTATCGCTCGATTTGCAGAACTTGCAGCCGACATCCCACTCTATTTCTGCTGCTGCAAAGAGAGTGAGGAGGATCGTGGCACGCTTCTCTATCTGGAGGATTGCGCCGTCCAGGCCGGGCAGAACACTCATTTTATCTATATGGATGATATTGGACTGGGTACTGGCGGAGTTTTAACGGATATTGACGATAATGTTATCCGGCGTGCGTTTAAGCTCTACCCTCTGGAGTGGATGATGCGTGATGAAAATGGTCCGCTGCTCTGCGCCAGAAGAGAGCAATGGCTGGAACCACTCTGGAAAAGCATCATCAGTAATAAGGGTATTTTACCCCTCTTGTGGCGCTTTTTTACGGGACATCCCAACCTTCTTCCTGCGTGGTTTGAAAATGAGTTAACGTCGATTCCAAAAGGCGTTCCGATAGTTCGTAAGCCTCTTTTTTCACGAGAAGGGGGAAATGTGACTATTTTTGATGCGCAGCGCAATATTATTGAGAGTGAAGAGGGTGATTACGCAAACGAACCTATGATTTATCAGGGCTTCCAGGCATTACCTCGTTTTGGCAACAGTTATACATTAATCGGAAGTTGGGTAATTGATGATGAACCAGCCGGAATAGGTATTCGTGAAGATGGTTCATTGATTACGAAAGATACCTCGCGTTTTATTCCTCATTACATTGCGGGTTAATTTGAGCTGGGGTAAAACCCCAGCTCTGATTTTCATTCCTCTAACGTCCGCAAATGGTCATCCTTCCTGAGCGTCATCAGCGCCACAATACTCACCACCGCCGTCGCCATCACGTAATATGCCGGAATGTCGAGGTTTCCCGTCTCCTTAATCAACCCGGTAATAATAAGCCCCGCACACCCCGAGAAAATGGCATTCGACAAGGAATACGCCAGACCAAGCCCGGTATAGCGTACACGCGTCGGGAACATCTCTGAGAGCATTGCCGGCCCTGGACCTGCCAGCATGCCCACCAGACCGCCAGCTATCAATACCACGATCGCTTTTACCGCCAGGGTACTGGACTCCGCCTGCAGAATTTTCAGCAGCGGCAGGGCGAGGATCAGCAGTAACGCGGTGGCGATAATCATCACCGTGCGGCGGCCAATCCTGTCGCTCAGGATCCCCGACGGAATAATGGTGAGCGCAAAGCCGACATTCGAAATCACGGCTATCAACAGTGCCTGGTTAAATCCGGTGTGCAGTGCCGATTGCAGATAGGTCGGCATAATCACCAGATAGGTATATCCCGCCGCCGACCAGACCATCACCCGGCCAATTCCCATCACAATCGCTTTAATTGTGGCGACGGTACTGGCCTGTGCGATCAGCGGTTTTTCCTGCTGCTGCACGAAGCTCGGCGTCTCTTCCATACTCACCCGCAACCAGAGCGCCACCACCCCCATAGGCAGGGCCAGGAAAAATGGGATACGCCAGCCCCAGTCATGCAGGGCTTCCGGTGTCAGTAAGGCAGAAAGCAAGGCGACAATACCCGCGCCCGCTAATAGCCCCAGCGCCACCGTGAACGATTGCCATGCGCCATACAGACCACGTTTACCGCGTGGTGCAAATTCCGTCATCAAGGAAACGGCACCACCATACTCACCTCCCGCGAACAATCCCTGCAGGATGCGCAGCAACGTAACGATCAGCGGCGCAGCGATACCGATGCTGGCATAGACTGGCACAACACCGATGGCGGCGGTGGCGAGCGTCATCAGCACCAGCACAATAATCAGCGTCGGTTTGCGGCCAATCCGGTCGCCAATGCGGCCAAACACCACCGCCCCCAGTGGGCGGAAAAAGAAAGCGATGGCAAACGAGGCGTAGGTGAGGATCAGGCTGGTCAGCCCCGACTCGCCTTCAAGCTGGAAGAAGTTTTTCGCAATCACGGTGGCCAGAAAGCCGTAGACCGCAAACTCATACCACTCGATGAAATTACCAATGGAGCCTGCAATTAACGCACGCTTATGCGCATTCGGTTGCATAACTTTCCTCACTGAAAGGGGTAAGAATAAATTATTCAATAAAAATGTAGTGATGAAATAGTTTATTCTTATGTTCTGTGAGCTATTTCACGAATGATATCAGCGGGATCGCTACCGTGTGACCTTACTCCCATGCAGCGTGCACAGGGTCTGTCCATACTTATCTTCATTGCCACTGAAGGAGGGAGACAGCATGCACTGGCAAACACATACCGTTTTTAACCAACCCGCACCGCTTTCGAACAGCAACCTTTTTCTCTCTGATTGTGCCCTGCGTGACGCGGTGGCCCGCGAAGGCGCGGAGTGGGATAGCGAGTTGCTGGCCAGTATAGGCCAGCAGTTAGGTACGGCGGAGTCGCTGGAGCTTGGCAGGCTGGCGAACGTCAATCCGCCGGAGTTACTTCGCTATGACCCCACCGGTGAGCGGCTGGATGATGTCCGTTTTCACCCCGCCTGGCATCTTCTGATGCAGGGGCTGTGCGCTAACCGGGTGCATAACCTGGCGTGGGAAGAGGAGGCGCGTAAAGGCTCCTTTGTCGCTCGCGCCGCGCGCTTCGTGTTGCATGCTCAGGTTGAGGCCGGAACGCTGTGCCCCGTGACCATGACGTTTGCCGCCACGCCGCTGCTGCAACAGGCGCTCCCTGAACCTTTCCAGAACTGGCTCACGCCGCTACTGAGCGATCGTTATGATCCTCACCTTGCCCCTGGAGCCCAAAAGCGCGGCCTGCTGATCGGCATGGGGATGACGGAAAAACAGGGCGGCTCGGACGTGCTCAGCAACACTACCAAAGCAGAAAAGTGCAGCGACGGCAGCTACCGGCTGGTGGGTCATAAGTGGTTTTTCTCTGTGCCACAAAGCGATGCGCATCTGGTGCTGGCGCAGGCGAAAGGCGGGTTGTCCTGCTTTTTTGTTCCTCGCTTTTTGCCTGACGGGCAGCGCAACGCCGTGCGCCTGGAGCGGCTGAAAGACAAGCTAGGCAACCGCTCTAACGCCAGCAGTGAAGCGGAGTTTCTGGATGCGTCCGGCTGGCTGTTAGGGGAAGAGGGGGAAGGGGTACGACAGATCCTTCGCATGGGCGGGTTAACGCGTTTTGACTGCGCTCTGGGCAGCCATGGGTTGATGCGTCGGGCATTATCCGTGGCGCTGTACCACGCCCATCAGCGGCAGACGTTCGGGAAAAACCTCATCGATCAGCCGCTGATACGCGACGTCCTGAGCCGCATGGCGCTGGTGCTGGAGGGGCAAACGGCGCTGCTGTTTCGTCTTGCCCGGGCGTGGGATAAACGCGCCGATCCGCAGGAGGCGGCCTGGGCGCGGCTTTTCACGCCAGCCGCGAAATTCAGCGTCTGCAAAGCGGGTATCCCGTTTGTGGCAGAGGCGATGGAGGTATTGGGCGGCATCGGGTACTGTGAGGAGAGTGAACTCCCCCGGCTGTATCGCGAGATGCCGGTGAACAGCATCTGGGAAGGCTCAGGGAACATCATGTGTCTGGATGTTCTGCGCGTTCTGGCGAAGCAGCCGGGTATGTTCGATCTGCTTGCAGAGGATTTTGCGCAGGTGAAAGGTCAGGACAGACACTTCGATCGCAGCTGGCGGCAGTTGCAGCAAAAACTGCGTAAACCGCAGGAGGCGCAGGGGCGGGAGATTGCGCATCAGCTATTCCTGCTGGGCGCCGGAAGCCAGATGCTGCGGCACGCCTCTCCGCCCGTCGCGCAGGCGTGGTGCCGCATGATGCTGGATACCCGTGGCGGCACGCTGATGAAAGAGCAGGTTCAAAGCGATCTTCTGCTACGCGCCACGGGCAGGGTAGGCTAGTTTTTAAGCTGGAACAGGCTCACCAGTTGAGTGAGGTGCGACCCTTTCTCGCGCAGTGATTGTGCGGTTTGCTCGCTGCGCGAGACGCGATCGGCGTTGATGTGGGAGGCTTCACCAATATGGGTCATGGCCAGATTCACCTGACGGATCCCCGCCGACTGTTCGCGGGATGCATGGTTAATCTCGGTCACCAGTTGGTTGATGTTATCGATGTGCGCGATGATGGCATCCATCGCCAGACGCGTCTGCTCTGAGAGCGCATGGCCTTCACTCACCTTGTTCAGCGTGTCGCCAATTAGCTGCTCAATCTCTTTCACCGCATTAGCGCTGCGTGCCGCCAGAGCGCGCACTTCCTGCGCGACCACAGCAAACCCTTTTCCGTGTTCGCCGGCGCGTGCTGCTTCAACCGCTGCATTAAGCGCCAGAATGTTAGTCTGGAAAGCAATCGACTCAATCACGCGCGTGATGTCCTCGATGCGCTTTGAGGCGTCGCGAATATCGTCCATGGTGGAGACTGCGTTCGTCACCGTCTCGCCCCCCTGATGCACCGCGCGTGAGGTTTCCCCCACCAGCTGCTGCGTCTGTTCCATATTGGCCGCGTTTTGCTGCACGGTTGCGGCGAGTTGTTCCATACTCGCGGAGGTCTCTTCAACGCTACTGGCCTGTTTGTTGATCTGCTCTGAGATCTCACCGGTATCAGAGGCCAGGGCGTTGGTCCCCAGATGGATCTCGCCTGCGGCCTCGCGTACCTGCAGGACAATTTTTTCCAGACCGCCGCCGATCCCGTTGATGGCGTCGATAAGCTGGCCAACCTCGTCCTGACGGGTAACGGCCAGGCTGGCACGCAAATCGCCCGCAGCATACTGCCGGGCAAGATGAATGACGTTACGCAGCGGGCGCGTCAGCATGCGACGAATGATGATGACAAACAGCGCGGCAAACAGGACTGACAGCGCCACGCCTGCCAGCAGGAAGCGATCCCGCATCGTGGTGACGCTTGAGAGCAGGACCGATTTATCCACTTCCCCCACAATGGTCCAGTTCCAGCCCGGCAGCGGCGTGTAGGCCATTTTCACGATACGACCGTCCTCACTTACGCGTTCCAGCGTACCCGGGGTATTGCTCAGCAACTGCTGCTGGGTGGCGCTGTCCCACTCAGGCAACTGGCCTTCTCTGCTCGTGTGGAACAGGAACTGTCCGCGCGTTTTGCCGTTGCTGCGATCCAGCACGAAGAAGTGTCCGCTGTCACCTAAACGGCGATTGAGGATTTTTTCGCGCATTACGTTCCAGGAGTGGGTGATATCCACACCAACAAAAATGATCCCAATGACCTGGCCTTCTGCGTTTTTGAACGGCTGATACTGGGTGATATAGCGCTTGCCGAACAGCAACGCCAGACCGCGATAGACCTCGCCTTTGGTGACGGCCGCATAGGCCGGGCTGGCTGTGTCCAGAACGGTACCCATTGCCCGATCGCCGTTCTCTTTGCGCAGGGAGGTGGCGACACGGACAAAGTCATTACCGCTACGCACAAACAGGGTCGAGATTGCCCCTGTACGCGTCAGGAAGTCGTCAGAAAGTGCATTGTTTTCATGCAGGCCCGTTTCACCCCCTTTCAGAAGGGGAACGCTAAGCCCGTTAATGGTCTGGAGTTGACTGCTGTCGACGCTCAAAGGTTGCGGTAAAAAGGTGGTGAACAGCCGGGTATAGCTCTCGACCTCTTCGCTCAGACTGGTGTTAAACATCTGTACCATATCAACCATACCGGTGGACTGGTTATGCAGGTCTTCTACCGCAAGGGCTTCAAGCTGCTGGCTGGCTTTATGGCTGAGCAGAAAAGTGAAAAGCAGAAACAGCGTGGCGACACTCACGCCGGTAAGAAGCGATAGCTTTGCGCCCAGACCCGCACGGCGAAAAAAGGTGATCATAAATTGCTCATTATTGAAAAGGTATGGCTTTTCAACGGCAGGACAGAGCTAACATTTACTTAAATAATGTAACAAAATGTTATCAAATTGTTTTTAATGGGGTTGAAAGAAGATAAAAAATTTGCAAAAACGAAAAGCCACTAAAAATAAGTGGCTTTTATCGGAGGTGATTAGACGTAGAGAATAGCCTGTACGCGCCAATGATCGCTGCGATTATCTTCCTGCATCTGAATAATTCGATACCAGGAAGCGCCCTGTTCATCGGCTTTTAGTGCCACGACACGTTCAACATCTTGCGGGCTCCCCGAAATGTTATTGACGGAGATCTGGCCAATTTCATTAAGGCCAGTGACGCAATCAGCACTGGCGAATTCTGCTGACTGTGCAGTCGTGCTCACAAGGCCTACTGAGAGCAACAGAGAGGTCAAAGCAAGAGTTCGTTTCATTGTCAGCTCCATTTCACATTTCTCCGGTATCCGCCGGGCACTCCTTCGCAAATAAACTCACTTCCATTGTCGCGGGCATGGAGTTTATTGTGGACAGGAAAATGTCTATGGACGCAAAGCAGTGTAAATGTCGTTCAAATGAAGATCGTTATTTACGGTACAAAATAGCCTGTGAATACCACTGTCCCGTAATGATGGTTTCATCGATCATAATGATGACGTAATAATCTGCTTTGGCGGCGGCAGCTTGCGCCTTTATTGACTCCTCTGCGTCATCCGGGGATCCGCGAACCAGCGCGGAGACGGTACCCATTCGTTGTAATCCTTCCGTCTGATTACGACGAATCTCCTGCGGATGGTCGGCGACCGGGGGAGCGGGTTGCGGTGTCCCCTGTAGTGCACTACAGCCACTGAGCAGAACCAGCAACAATAAAGTAGCAAACCTGCGCATAACCATATCTCGTTTCCTGATAGTTATAGTGTAGTTGTCTGCGAATTTAGTTTTGGGGGAATGTTCCCGAAGTGTTATCTGGTACGTATATTTCGAATGAAAATATCGTGAAAGCGTAATCCAGTTCTCAACATTATGAATCATTCATCAGTACAGGGTCGACAATGATTGAAATTGAAACTCGCCGCCTCGGCAATCATGAAATATTACACGCTATCCCTGCGGGAAAAAGTGCACACCCGCTGCCTGTTGTGGTTTTTTATCATGGCTTTACTTCATCGAAGCTGGTTTACAGCTATTTTGCGGTGGCGCTGGCGCAGGCCGGTTTTCGGGTAATAATGCCGGATGCGCCCGATCACGGTGCACGTTTTACGGGTGATGAACAGGTGCGACTTGGGCAGTTCTGGCAGATTTTGCACGGTAGCCTGAGCGAATTTGCCGGGCTGCGCGATGCGCTTTACCAGGCGGGGCTGGTGGCGAATCAACGGCTGGCGGTGGCCGGCGCATCGATGGGGGGAATGACGGCGCTCGGGATCATGGCTCGTCACCCTGAGGTGAGCTCCGTGGCGTGCCTGATGGGCTCGGGCTATTTTACGTCATTGTCAAAAACGCTGTTTCCACCGCAAGACGCGACGGAGATTGATGCGTTGCTGGGCGAATGGGAAGTGACCCGGGCGTTACCGCGTCTGGCCGATCGCCCGTTGCTGTTGTGGCATGGTGACGCGGATGATGTGGTGCCCCCTGGCGAAACCTTCCGTCTCCAGCAGGCACTACAGCGCGAAGGGCTGGACGGCAACCTGACCTGCCTGTGGGAAGCGGGGGTTCGCCACCGTATCACGCCAGCGGCGCTGGACGCGACGGTGGACTTTTTCCGCCAGCATCTTTAAACGCGCAGAATTTTGACGCCCTGATCTTCCAGCTTCTGCAGGATCTCTGGATTGGCATGTTTGCCGGTGATCACCATGTCAATCTGTTCGGCGCGGCTGAACAACATGCCAGCTCGCTCGCCGACTTTGCTGCTGTCGACCAGTACGACGAGCTTGCCCACGACGTTAAGCATATTTTGCTCTGCCATCGCGGTTAACATGTCGGTTTTGTAGAGCCCGTCCGCGGTCAGGCCTTTGCCGCTGGTAAACATCCAGTGCCCGGCATAGAGGCTGTTTTCGCTATCCTGGGGACTGAGGGTAATGGACTGGCTCTTATTATACTGGCCGCCCATGATCACCACGCTTTCATGTTCCTGATCGATAAGATAGTTAGCCAGCGGCAGATAGTTGGTGATGATTTGCACCGGTTTACCGCACATCTCGCGGCCCAGCAGAAATGCCGTGGAGCCGCAGTTGATCACCACGCTCTCACCCGGGTTGACCAGCTGTGATGCGGCTCTGGCAATGCGCACTTTTTCATCGTGGTTTTGCGCCTGATGGATGTTCATCGGCGTCCAGCGGGGGCGCTGCTGGCTGATGGCTTCCGCGCCGTTACGGACTTTTTTCAGCTTACCGCTCTCATCCAGCTTGTTGATATCTCGTCGTGCCGTCGCGGGGGAAATCCCTAAACGTTCGATCACTTTCTCGACGGTGATAAACCCTGTTTGCGCCAGGAGTTCCAGTAATATTTGATGCCGTTGCGCTTCCGTCATGAGCTATTCCGATAAGAATTGATTTGAAAAGATGATATTTGAAATAGCGTGAAATTACTAAAATAAATATGAAATCGCCAGACGCAAGGTCTGGCGATGGGGTTTCACAATCAGAGGAATGACTTGAACGGCAGGTCTGGCTCAATGGTGAAGCAATCATCGAAACCGCGTGGGTAGTGATACTCGAGATTGTCTTTGTCCAGCGGCCAGGTGAACTTGCCGCCAACCTGCCAGATAAATGGCTTGAAGCCATACTTCAGACGGTCTTTTTTCATCTCCCACAATACGCGGATTTCCTGCGGATCGGCCTGGAAGTTTGACCAGATATCGTGGTGGAAAGGAATCACCACTTTGGTGTTCAGTGCTTCTGCCATGCGCAGCATATCGGCGCTGGTCATTTTGTCGGTGATGCCGCGTGGGTTCTCGCCGTAGGAGCCCAGCGCCACGTCAATCTGATGCTCGTTACCATGCTTCGCATAGTAGTTGGAGTAGTGAGAATCACCGCTGTGGTACAGGGAACCGCCAGGGGTTTTAAACAGATAGTTCACTGCTCGCTCATCCATGCCGTCTGGCAGGACGCCTGCGGCTTTCTGGTCAGCAGGCAGGGTGATCAGCGCGGTGCGGTCAAAGGCGTCCAGCGCATGGATTTCAATGTCTTTAATTTTCACCACGTCGCCTGGCTTCATGACGATGCAGCGCTCTTTCGGCACGCCCCAGCCAATCCAGAGATCCACGCAGGTCTGCGGTCCGATAAACGGCACGTCGTCCGCGCAGTTTTGCATCACCGCTGCCGCCACGTTTACATCGATGTGATCGTTATGATCGTGGGTGGAAAGGACGGCGTCGATCTGGCGAATGGCAAAAGGATCAAGAACAAACGGCGTGGTGCGCAGGTTCGGCTGCAATTTTTCTACACCTGCCATGCGCTGCATCTGATGACCTTTTTTCATCAGCGGATTGCCGTGGCTCTGTTTGCCGGTACCGCACCAGAAATCAACGCAAATATTGGCGCCACCCTCGGATTTCAGCCAGATGCCGGTGCAACCCAGCCACCACATTGCAAACGTACCAGGAGCAACCTGTTCCTGCTCAATCTCTTCATTCAGCCAGCTGCCCCATTCCGGGAAGGTGCTCAGAATCCATGATTCACGGGTGATGGTGTTCACTTTACTCATCGTTTTGACTCCTGGTTTAATCAAAAGTAATCATTTGGTGATTTGTTATGATTAATGCTGGCACTCTTTGAATCGGTTTGCAACGAGTAAATTGAGGAAATTTATCTTCGCCATGTCACAGATAATCCTTTTCTACGTTGTTAGAATATCCGCTATCAATGATTAATTGCATGAATTATAAGAAATAATTTATACGTGGGAATCGGTAGTGAAAATCATTAATAACACGATGGAAATAATTTGCGTGATACGTCACAAATAATCAAATGCAATCTTGTGGTGATTATTTGTGATTAATAGAGTGATGGCACCAACCGAACAGGGATTACCCCCTCGTGTTCTCATTTCTGGAGAGAGTTATGGAGATCCTCTACAACGTCTTTACCGTGTTCTTTAATCAGGTAATGACTAACGCCCCGCTTTTGCTGGGTATCGTGACGTGCCTGGGCTACATCCTTCTGCGCAAAAGCGTCAGCGTCATCATCAAAGGCACAATCAAAACCATCATCGGTTTCATGCTGTTGCAGGCGGGTTCAGGCATTCTGACCAGCACCTTTAAGCCTGTGGTTGCGAAGATGTCGGAGGTGTATGGCATCAACGGCGCCATCTCTGACACCTACGCGTCGATGATGGCCACCATTGACCGCATGGGAGATGCCTACAGTTGGGTGGGGTACGCGGTACTACTCGCGCTGGCGTTGAACATCATTTACGTTCTGCTGCGCCGCATTACCGGCATCCGCACCATCATGCTGACTGGCCACATTATGTTCCAGCAGGCCGGGCTGATTGCGGTGTCTCTCTATATCTTCGGCTACCCCATGTGGACCACGATTATCTGCACCGCCGTGCTGGTATCGCTCTACTGGGGTATCACCTCCAACATGATGTACAAGCCGACGCAGGAGGTCACCGACGGCTGCGGTTTCTCCATCGGCCATCAGCAGCAATTCGCCGCCTGGCTCGCTTACAAGGTCGCACCGTACCTGGGTAAAAAAGAGGACAGCGTAGAAGATCTCAAGCTGCCGGGCTGGCTGAATATCTTCCACGACAACATCGTTTCAACCGCCATTGTGATGACCATCTTCTTCGGCGCCATTCTGCTCTCCTTCGGGATTGATGTGGTGCAGGCGATGGCGGGGAAAACGCACTGGACGGTTTATATCCTGCAGACCGGTTTCTCCTTCGCGGTAGCCATTTTCATCATTACCCAGGGCGTCCGTATGTTTGTTGCCGAACTGTCTGAAGCCTTTAATGGGATCTCCCAACGCCTGATTCCTGGTGCGGTGCTGGCCATTGACTGTGCGGCTATCTACAGCTTTGCGCCAAACGCGGTGGTCTGGGGCTTCATGTGGGGCACCATCGGCCAGTTGATTGCGGTAGGCATTCTGGTCGGCTGCGGCTCATCCATTCTGATTATTCCTGGCTTTATCCCAATGTTCTTCTCCAACGCCACCATTGGCGTCTTTGCTAACCACTTTGGCGGCTGGCGCGCGGCGCTCAAGATCTGTCTGGTGATGGGCATGGTGGAGATCTTCGGTTGCGTGTGGGCGGTCAAGCTCACCGGCATGAGCGCCTGGATGGGCATGGCGGACTGGTCAATCCTGGCACCGCCAATGATGCAGGGCTTTGCGTCCGTCGGGCTGGTCTTTATGGCCGTCATCATCCTGATTGCTCTGGCTTATATGTTCTTCGCTGGCCGTTCTCTGCGAGCTGAAGAAGATGCGGAAAAACAAACAGCAGAAGTTTCTGCTCATTAAGGAGTTTCGATTATGACCGTACGTATCCTGGCTGTGTGTGGCAATGGGCAAGGTAGCTCCATGATCATGAAGATGAAAGTGGACCAGTTTTTAACCCAGTCAAACATTGACCACACGGTGAACAGCTGCGCGGTGGGTGAATACAAAAGTGAACTGAACGGCGCCGATATCATCATCGCGTCTACCCATATCGCCGGTGAAATTAGCGTTTCTGGCAACAAGTATGTCGTGGGGGTACGCAATATGCTCTCCCCTGCGGATTTCGGCCCAAAACTGCTGGAAGTGATCAAAGCGCACTTCCCCCAGGACGTGAAGTAAGGACGCCACATGAAACTACGTGATTCGCTGGCAGAGAATAACTCCATCCTTTTACAGGCCGAGGCCAGCACCTGGCAGGAGGCGGTCAAGCTGAGCGTGGACCTGCTGGTTAAGGCTGATGTTGTCGAACCGCGGTATTACCAGGCCATTCTTGATGGTGTGGCGCAGCATGGTCCTTATTTTGTCATCGCGCCAGGCCTTGCAATGCCGCACGGTCGCCCGGAAGAGGGCGTGAAGAAAACCGGCTTCGCGCTGGTAACGCTGAAAACGCCTTTGGTGTTTAACCATGAAGATAACGACCCGGTCGACATTCTGATCACCATGGCGGCCGTCGATGCCAATACCCATCAGGAGGTTGGCATCATGCAGATCGTTAACCTGTTTGATGACGAAGCGAATTTTGATCGTTTACGCGCCTGCCGCACCGAGCAGGAAGTGCTGGATTTAATTGATAACGCCACAGCGGCGGCAGTTTAAGAAGGAATTGAAAATGTCATTACCAATGTTGCAGGTTGCGCTGGATAACCAGACTCTGTCCGATGCGTATGAAACCACCCGCTTGATTGCGGAAGAGGTGGATATTATCGAAGTTGGCACCATTCTGTGCGTAGGCGAAGGCGTGCGCGCCGTTCGCGATCTGAAAGCGCTCTACCCGCATAAAATCGTGCTGGCCGATGCCAAGATTGCCGATGCAGGCAAAATTCTCTCCCGCATGTGTTTTGAAGCCAATGCCGACTGGGTCACTGTGATCTGCTGTGCAGATATCAACACCGCGAAAGGCGCGCTGGATGTGGCGAAAGAGTTCAACGGCGATGTGCAGATTGAACTGACCGGTTTCTGGACCTGGGAACAGGCCCAGGCGTGGCGCGATGCTGGCATTCAGCAGGTCGTTTATCACCGCAGCCGTGATGCGCAGGCCGCCGGCGTAGCGTGGGGAGACGCGGATATCAGCGCCATTAAACGTCTTGCTGACATGGGCTTTAAAGTGACCGTTACCGGTGGCCTGGCGCTGGAAGATCTGCCGCTGTTTAAAGGTATCCCTATTCACGTCTTTATCGCGGGTCGCAGCATTCGTGATGCCGCGTCTCCGGTGGAAGCGGCACGTCAGTTCAAACGTTCAATCGCTCAGCTTTGGGGCTAAGGAGCGGGTATGTTGTCTAAACAGGTCCCGCTTGGCATCTATGAAAAGGCACTCCCCGCGGGGGAGTGCTGGCTGGAGCGGCTGAAACTGGCGAAACAGTTGGGCTTCGATTTTGTCGAAATGTCCGTGGATGAGACCGATGAACGTCTTTCTCGCCTCGACTGGAGCCAGGAGCAGCGTCTGGCGCTGGTGAGTGCGGTCGCCGAAACGGGCGTACGCGTGCCGTCTATGTGCCTCAGTGCCCACCGTCGTTTTCCGCTTGGCAGTGAAGATGATACGGTGCGCGCGCAGGGGCTGGAGATCATGCGTAAAGCCATTCGTTTTGCGCAGGATGTCGGTATTCGCGTGATACAGCTTGCCGGGTATGACGTTTACTATCAGGAAGCCAATGACGAAACGCGTCGTCGTTTTCGTGATGGCCTGAAAGAGAGCGTTGAGATGGCTAGCCGCGCGCAGGTGACGCTGGCGATGGAGATCATGGACTATCCGTTAATGAACTCGATCAGCAAGGCGCTGGGCTACGCGCATTACCTGAACAATCCGTGGTTCCAGCTCTATCCTGATATCGGCAACCTGTCGGCGTGGGATAACGACGTACAAATGGAACTGCTGGCGGGGATGGGCCATATCGTCGCGGTTCATGTCAAAGATACACGTCCTGGGGTATTCAAAAACGTTCCGTTCGGCACCGGGGTGGTGGATTTCGAACGGTGCTTCCAGACGCTCAAACAGGCGGGGTATTGCGGACCTTACCTGATTGAGATGTGGAGCGAAACGTCAGATGACCCGGCAGGTGAAGTGGCTAATGCTCGCGACTGGGTACGGGAACGTATGGCACGGGCCGGCTTACTGGAGGCTGAATATGCTTAAGCTTAAGCAGCAGGTCTTTGACGCTAATATGGATCTCCCGCGCTATGGGCTGGTGACCTTCACCTGGGGAAACGTCAGTGCTATCGACCGAGAGCAGGGACTCGTGGTGATTAAGCCTAGCGGCGTGGCATATGACGCTATGAGCCCTGACGATATGGTGGTGGTTGATCTTGAGGGTAACGTTGTCGACGGCAAATGGCGCCCTTCTTCAGATACAGCCACCCATCTGGCGCTCTACCGGCGTTACCCTTCTCTGGGCGGCGTAGTGCATACGCACTCTACGCATGCCACAGCCTGGGCACAGGCGGGGCGGGCCATTCCGGCTCTGGGAACCACGCATGCGGACTACTTCTTTGGTGACATTCCGTGCACGCGGGCACTCACGCAGACCGAAGTGGAAGGCGAGTACGAGCTCAACACCGGCAACGTCATTATCGAAACGCTGGGTGAGAGCGAACCGCTGCATACGCCGGGCATTGTGGTCTATCAGCACGGTCCGTTCGCCTGGGGAAAAGATGCGCATGACGCTGTCCATAACGCGGTAGTCATGGAGGAGGTGGCACGCATGGCGTGGATCGCTCGCGGCATCAACCCACAGCTTCAGGGCATTGATGATTACCTGATGAACAAGCATTTCATGCGCAAGCACGGTCCAAACGCCTATTACGGGCAGAAGTGAATAAGTGCTCTGGAATACCGAAAACAGTTGTAACCGGTGGTATTTCAGAGCCATTCATAAAAAAAAGCCCCCGGGCAGGGGGCAAGTAAAACGATGGCTATATTCTTTTTGTTGGCTTTCCTGGTGCTAGCGTCAAAGCGTTATCGGTAAATATCTGCACTGGCGTGCATGTTGCCGTTGCTGCCGGGCTCACGCATCAGAATGACGTGGTAGTAATTTGCCCCCTGAGCATTGGTTTCTTTATTAAGCGCCTGATCTGCTTCGCTCTCTGTGGCGAAATGGTGATTGATGTAAATAACGCCTAAGCTCTGCACATCATCCATGTTTCTGGCCTGTCGGCTGTCTATCTTGATGGCTGCCATCGCGTTTGCACTGAGCAAAAGCGCAGCCATTACGGCAATTGCGATTTTTTTCATGATATGCGCTCCACGACTGCGTGCTGTGAGACGGTTGTTTGCTCCCCTCCGGTATTTATATGGTCTCTGATTAAAGTGTAATCACTTATCCGGCGAGGATGCGTGACCATTTCTGATGCAGTTGTTCAAAAAAACAACGCTTCCTGATGTGGTTAATTTTAAATCACCCACTTAGACCAGCTTTGCGGTTTGTGCGAATTATTTGTGCAATCAGCTTGAGTTTCCTGGGGGGCGCAAGTATTATGACGCGTCAATTTTTCAGCCGACCTTTAACACGTTCCTTGCCTCCCCGGGCCTCGGCTGACCCAGACAGGAGGCTGAATAATCCGTAAGGAGCAATTCGATGCGTCATTACGAAATCGTTTTTATGGTCCATCCTGACCAGAGCGAACAGGTTCCGGGTATGATCGAGCGTTACTCTGCTGCCATCACTGGTGCAGAAGGTACGATCCACCGTCTGGAAGACTGGGGCCGCCGTCAGCTGGCTTACCCGATCAACAAACTGCACAAAGCACACTACGTTCTGATGAACGTTGAAGCTCCGCAGGAAGTGATCGATGAGCTGGAAACTACCTTCCGCTTCAACGATGCCGTTATCCGCAGCATGGTTATGCGTACCAAACACGCAGTTACCGAAGCATCTCCGATGGTTAAAGCGAAAGACGAGCGCCGTGAGCGTCGCGATGATTTCGCAAACGAAACCGCAGATGATTCTGATGCTGGGGATTCTGAAGAGTAATTTCTGATGACCAACCGTCTGGCGTTGTCCGGCATCGTATGCAGGGCTCCCCTTCGAAAGGTCAGTCCATCAGGAATTCCGCATTGCCAGTTCGTGCTTGAGCATCGTTCTGTGCAAGAGGAAGCCGGGTTTCACCGGCAGGCGTGGTGCCAAATGCCCGTTATCATTAGCGGACACGAAAACCAGGCCATTACTCACAGTTTAACGGTCGGTAGTGCAGTAATCGTTCAGGGGTTCATCTCTTGCCACAAGGCAAAGAACGGTCTGAGCAAAATGGTTCTGCATGCCGAGCAGATTGATTTGATAGATTCTGGAGACTAGCCATATGGCACGTTATTTCCGTCGTCGCAAGTTCTGCCGTTTCACCGCGGAAGGCGTTCAAGAGATCGACTATAAAGATATCGCAACGCTGAAAAACTACATCACCGAAAGCGGTAAGATTGTCCCAAGCCGTATCACCGGTACTCGTGCAAAATACCAGCGTCAGCTGGCTCGCGCTATCAAACGCGCTCGCTACCTGTCTCTGCTGCCGTACACTGATCGTCATCAGTAATCGGGCACGGTCCATTAATACGACTTTAAGAGGATAAGGTAATGCAAGTTATTCTGCTTGATAAAGTAGCAAACCTGGGCAGCCTGGGTGATCAGGTAAACGTTAAAGCGGGCTACGCTCGTAACTTCCTGGTTCCACAGGGCAAAGCTGTTCCTGCTACCAAGAAAAACGTAGAGTTTTTCGAAGCACGTCGTGCTGAACTGGAAGCCAAACTGGCTGACGTTCTGGCGGCTGCTAACGCTCGCGCTGAAGCAATCAACGCACTGGGCACTGTTACCATCGCTTCCAAAGCTGGCGACGAAGGTAAACTGTTCGGTTCCATCGGTACCCGCGATATCGCTGATGCAGTTTCTGCAGCAGGCGTTAAAGTGGCTAAGAGCGAAGTTCGTCTGCCGAACGGCGTTCTGCGTACCACTGGTGAGCACGAAGTTGACTTCCAGGTTCACAGCGAAGTATTCGCTAAACTGGTTGTTAACGTTGTAGCTGAGTAATTTTTTACTCTGCTCGCGTCGAAGCGCCGGCCTTGTGCCGGCGTTTTGCTTTTTAAAACCTGACGAACCTCTCTTTTAGCTTGTATGGTCGCGATTCCTGACGCATTTTCTGATAATAAAATGAAACGCAATTTTATCTTTGAGATTTGCCATGGAAACCGCTCTTTCTACGCCTGTCTTTGCCCGTCGCAATGTGGCCTACGCCTGCGCTACACTCTGCTGTCTGCTCTGGGGTAGCTCTTACCCGGCCATTAAAAGTGGCTATGAACTCTTTCAGATCGCAACCGATGATATCCCGTCAAAAGTCGTCTTTGCCGGATACCGTTTTCTGTTTGCCGGAGCACTGTTGCTGCTGTTTGCGCTGGCACAGCGTAAACCCATCGCCAGGCTCACGCCCACGCAGTTTGGCCAGCTTACGATCCTGGGACTGACGCAGACCACCATTCAGTACACCTTCTTTTATATCGGGCTGGCATACACCACGGGCGTTAATGGCTCGATCATGAATGCCACCGGCACCTTCTTCAGCGTACTGCTGGCGCATTTTATCTACCACAACGACAAGCTCAGCTATAACAAAACGCTGGGCTGTATTCTGGGGTTTGCCGGGGTGATGCTGGTGAATTTCCACAGTGGTATTCGTGATTTCCGCTTTGTCTGGAATGGCGACGGGTTTGTGGTGCTGGCGGCGTTCATCCTCTCCGCCGCCACGCTTTACGGCAAACGGATTTCCCAGACGGTTGATCCCACGGTGATGACCGGCTGGCAGCTGGGCATTGGTGGTCTTGCGCTGGTGGCAGGGGGATATGCAACGGGCGGGACGCTGGAGGTGCATAGCCTTACCGCGGTGGCGGTATTAGGGTATCTGACATTGCTCTCATCCGTCGCCTTCGCCCTGTGGAGCGCGCTACTGAAAGTGAACCGCGTCAGTATGATTGCCCCGTTCAACTTTGTGATTCCCGTCGCCGGGACGGTACTGTCCGCTATTTTCCTCGGCGAAAACATCCTTGAGATTAAATACGCGATTGCGCTGGTGCTGGTCTGCTCGGGGATCTGGTGGGTGAATAAACGGAGTGCCTGAGAATAAAAGTGCCGGGTGGCGGCTTCGCCTTACCCGGCCTACGCCATTACCGTGCTCTGATAAAACTGCCGTCTGGCTGGCGGGTAAACAGCACCTGTTGGCCATTACCCGTATCAATCGTTAGCCCGGTGACCACGCCGCTGGCATTCTGGCGGATCTGCACCATCTGGCCGTTCTGCAGGTTACTGAGCGGCTTACCCGCCCCTTCTACCTGAGCCATCGCATAGACATCGGTTGGCGGCAGGTTATGGTCGCGGAACAGCTGAGCAAGCGTTTTGCCCGCCTCCACGCGGTAGGAACGCCATTGCTGCTCAATGCCGGTTGGCTGCTGCGTCTGCGGTTCAGACGGGGCTGCGGCCTGCTCCTGCGGCTGTTCTTCCTGAATAGGCTCTGGCTCAACCGGTGCAACCTGTCCCGGATCGTTAGACGGCGTCACAAGCTGTGTCTGCATGGGTTGCGTGTCAGGCTGCGGGCGCGTTTGCGACTGAAGATCCAGTTGCGCATTGCGGGTAACCGGTGCGGTGTCGACATCATCGCCGCCAGAAGGGAGCAGGAAACCGACGATCACCAGCAGCGCGCCTATGATAATCCCTCTGCGATGCAGAGGAGGTAGCGGGTCCATAATGCGAAAATTGTCCGGCGCATGCCAGATTTTCGCCAGGGTAGGTTTCAGTTCAAATCGCCCGGGCATGGCTCTCCTCCTGCTCCGCGTCTTTTTTATCCTGTGCTCCGAAGTATAGTTCGCTAACTGCCTGAACGGCGTAGCAAACCCGACATCCGTGACATCCATTCGGGATTAATCCTGGTTACCTCTATTGTTTCTGTTTCGTCGCAGTTTGTCACCTTAACTTCAGACAAAGTTTTACCCATAAGGGCATGACTGCTATGCTGCCCGCTACTTTAAATGTGATGGAAGGAAAACCCATGACCACCCCGACTTTTGACACTATCGAAGCGCAGGCAAGTTACGGTATCGGCTTGCAGGTAGGACAGCAACTGAGCGAATCCGGCCTGGAAGGTCTGTTACCAGAAGCGCTGGTGGCGGGTATCGCTGACGCGCTGGAAGGCAAACAGCCAGCCGTTCCGGTTGATGTTGTGCACCGTGCGCTGCGTGAAATCCACGAACGTGCGGACGCTGTGCGTCGCGCGCGCTTCGAAGAGATGGCGGCAGAAGGCGTGAAATATCTGGAAGAGAACCGTGAGCGTGAAGGCGTGAACAGCACCGAGTCTGGCCTGCAGTTCCGCGTGATCAACCAGGGCGACGGCGCTATCCCGGCACGCACTGACCACGTTCGCGTGCACTACACCGGTAAGCTGATCGACGGTACCGTGTTCGACAGCTCTGTTGCACGCGGCGAACCGGCTGAATTCCCGGTTAACGGCGTTATCGCAGGCTGGATTGAGGCTCTGACCCTGATGCCAGTCGGCTCCAAATGGGAACTGACTATCCCACACAACCTGGCGTACGGTGAGCGTGGCGCTGGCGCGTCCATCCCACCATTCAGCACCCTGGTGTTTGAAGTCGAGCTGCTGGAAATCCTGTAATCGGCTTTTCTTATTTCCTCTCTCCGTCCGGGGAGAGGAAAATAGTGTTAAAACCTATAGTTACGATGGAATTAATATTTTATCTTGCAAACGAAACTGTTGCGTGTATTTTTGTGAGCTGTTTCGCGCTGTATGAGTGATATGACACTCACTTCCAACATATTATTAACATAATATCTAAATCATAGTATTCATCCCGCCGATTCTTACCTAATATCGATAAACCCTTACAAAGGGACCGTCATTTATTTGACGTTTTTAAAGGCCAGAAGAGCCTTAACAACACAGACAGGCATAAACAGGAAAATTACATGGTAGATCAGGTCAAAGTCGCCGCGACAGAAGAGGCAACGTCTGAACAGTCGCTACGGCGCAATCTCACAAACCGTCATATTCAGCTTATCGCCATCGGGGGTGCCATCGGTACCGGGCTGTTTATGGGCTCAGGCAAAACAATCAGTCTTGCCGGGCCGTCGATCATTTTCGTTTATATGATCATCGGTTTTATGCTCTTTTTTGTGATGCGTGCAATGGGTGAATTGCTGCTCTCCAACCTCGAATACAAATCTTTCAGCGATTTTGCTTCCGACCTGCTCGGTCCCTGGGCGGGTTATTTCACCGGCTGGACCTACTGGTTCTGCTGGGTCGTAACCGGCATGGCGGATGTTGTCGCCATTACTGCCTATGCGCAGTTCTGGTTCCCGGGGCTGTCGGACTGGGTCGCCTCGCTGGCGGTGATTATTCTGCTGCTGAGCCTCAACCTCGCCACCGTTAAGATGTTCGGTGAGATGGAGTTCTGGTTCGCGATGATCAAGATTGTCGCTATTGTGGCGCTGATTGTGGTGGGCCTGGTAATGGTGCTGACGCACTTCCAGTCGCCAACCGGCGTACAGGCTTCGTTTACCCATCTGTGGAATGACGGCGGCTGGTTCCCGAAAGGCATCAGCGGCTTCTTTGCCGGCTTCCAGATTGCGGTGTTTGCCTTTGTGGGGATTGAACTTGTCGGAACCACCGCTGCCGAAACCAAAGACCCGGAAAAATCCCTGCCGCGTGCAATCAACTCCATTCCGGTTCGTATCATCATGTTCTACGTCTTTGCGTTGATCATTATTATGTCCGTGACGCCGTGGAGCTCGGTTGTGCCAAGCAAGAGCCCATTTGTTGAACTGTTCGTGCTGGTGGGACTGCCTGCGGCAGCGAGCCTGATTAACTTCGTGGTGCTGACATCTGCAGCGTCATCGGCGAACAGCGGGGTGTTCTCAACCAGCCGCATGCTGTTTGGCCTGGCGCAGGAAGGCGTTGCGCCGGGCGCGTTCGCAAAGCTCTCTAAGCGTGCTGTTCCGGCGAAAGGGCTGACGTTCTCCTGCATGTGCCTGTTGGGTGGGGTGGTAATGCTCTACGTGAACCCGAGCGTTATCGGTGCGTTCACCATGATCACCACCGTTTCGGCGATCCTGTTTATGTTCGTCTGGACGATCATCCTCTGTTCGTACCTGGTGTATCGTAAACAGCGTCCGCATCTGCATGAGAAATCGATCTATAAGATGCCGCTGGGCAAGCTGATGAGCTGGGTGTGCATGGCGTTCTTCGCGTTCGTTCTGGTTCTGCTGACGCTGGAAGATGACACCCGTCAGGCGCTGATCGTCACGCCGCTGTGGTTCATTGCCCTGGGATTGGGCTGGCTGTTCATTGGTAAGAAACGAATGGCAGGCGTAAGGTAAAAGCAAAACGGCAACTTCGGTTGCCGTTTTTAGTTTTTGCACCCTCTCCCCGTGGGAGAGGGCCGGGGTGAGGGCATCAGGCTTCAGTGGCCTTTTTATTCACCCGCTAATGCACGCGGGAACAGAACGTTATTCTCAAGACTGATGTGTTCCATCAGGTCATCGATCATCTCGTTAATGCCGTTGTACATCGCTTTCCATGTGGTGCAGGCTTCTGGCGGCGGCGTGACGTTATTGGTCGTGTGTTTGATGACTTCCAGCAGTTCACCCGCGTCGTCATGTTCGCTTTCCATCACGCTAATTGGCCCCATCGCCTGGCTGCCCATTCCCTGTTTAATCATCGGGAAGAGGATCTGCTCTTCTTTCATCATGTGGCTGGTGAGTTCTTCATGCAGCATGGTCAGGTATTTCGCCAGGCCGCGCGGCACGGAAGGCTTGTCGGCATGAACGCGCTCCACTTTGGTGGCCTGCAGGATCAGCTCCGGCAGTTGTTCGCGGTGGCGATCGTGGTAACGCACGATAATGTGGTCGATGATTTCGGCAAGCGGGGCCGTGCGCCACTCTTTGTCGATGGGTTGCTCTGCCAGCAGGGCCAGCTCCGCTTCAATAACCTCTACATCCAGCTCTTTGCGCGAGGCCGCACGTGCCAGAGTTTGCTTACCGCCGCAGCAGTAATCCATGTCGTATTTACGAAACAGCGCAGAAGCGCGAGGGATGGAGAGCGCCAGCTCGCCGAGTGGTTGGTCGCGGAAGGCCATAGCAGTTACCTCATCATCAAGAATATAAGATGCATATTAAATGCATCTTTAAGGCGACGCTATAACCCTTTAGAGGCAAGGGTGAAAATGAGATGTAAGTCACAAAAAATTAGCGTGTTTAACTCACTGAATGAATGCAGAAAATAACTTTAGAAACTTTTTTAACGTGGAGAAACAGTAAACAACCCGCCGCGCCTGCCGATATACCCACGTCAGACAAACCTGCATATTACAAAGGCAACGCATGTTTAAACGTATAAAAGTCATTACCCTTTTGATTTCGGTGCTGCTTGTGCTCGGCATCATGCAACTCGTTTCCGCCGGTATCTTTATCAACGCGCTGAATAACGATAAAGACAATTTCACCGTGTCGCAGCTATCCAGCAAGAACGTGGCGGAGTTTACCGATGCATGGATCAGCCTGAACCAGGCGCGCGTCACCCTGAACCGCGGCATGCTGCGTCTGCAAAGCAGCATGGCCTCGCAGATTAACGGCGGACAGCTCAATGAACTGGTAAACACGGCGAAAAACCTGCTGGCCAATGCCCAGTCTCATTACGACAAATACTATGCTTTGCCAAATACCCCAGGGCTGGATCCCAACCTGGCAAATCGCCTGGAAGAGCAGTACCGCAATTACTCCGCGACGCTGACCCAAATGAACGTTTTGCTCTCTCAGGGCAATCTGGAAGAGATGTTCAAGCAGAATGCAGAGCAGAAACAGACCGCGATGCAAAACGTTTACCGGGAATGGCGTGAAGCCCAGGCCGTGCTTACGGATAAAGGGATCAAAGATAACGAAAGTGATTACAAGCGTATCCTGTGGATCCTCTCTGCGGTTATGCTGCTGGTGATTATCGTGATTATCTCCAGCTGGATTGCCATGCGCCGCGTGCTGCTGTTGCCGCTGCAGGATGTGATAAGCCATATCCGCGCCATTGCCGCCGGTGATTTAACCCAGCCGATCCATGCAGAGGGTAAAAACGAGATGGCCGTACTGGCGCAAAACGTCCAGGAGATGCAAACCGCGCTGGCAAACACCGTGGGCGTGGTTCGTGAAGGTGCGGATACCATTTACACCGGTGCGGGGGAAATCTCTGCGGGCAGTAACGATCTCTCTTCCCGTACCGAGCAGCAGGCTGCCTCGCTGGAAGAGACGGCTGCCAGCATGGAGCAGCTGACGGCAACGGTGAAACAAAACGCCGACAATGCCCGTCAGGCTTCCCGTCTGGCGCTTGATGCCTCTTCAACGGCGAAGAAGGGCGGTAACGTTGTAGAAGGCGTGGTGCGCACCATGGACGAAATCGCCACCAGTTCCAGCAAAATTGCGCAAATTACCAATGTCATTGACGGCATTGCCTTCCAGACGAACATCCTGGCTCTTAACGCGGCAGTTGAAGCGGCGCGCGCAGGTGAGCAGGGGCGTGGCTTTGCGGTGGTAGCCGGAGAAGTGCGTACGCTCGCTCAGCGCAGCGCCCAGGCGGCGAAAGAGATCAAAGCGCTGATTGATGACTCTGGTGAGCGGGTTAACGCAGGCTCGCAGCTGGTGAACGAAGCCGGGGCCACCATGGCGGAGATTGTTAACGCCGTGACTCGCGTCACCGACATTATGGGTGAAATTGCCTCTGCGTCTGATGAACAGAGCCGCGGTATCGACCAGGTGGGCCAGGCGGTGGCAGAGATGGATCGTGTTACCCAACAGAACGCCTCGCTGGTGGAAGAGTCTGCGGCCGCAGCGGCCGCGCTGGAAGACCAGGCGGCACGCCTGAACGACGCGGTGGCGGTGTTTAAAATTGCCCGCAGCCAGGCAGTGAAGGCGGCTCCGGCGAAAACCTATGCGCCAAAAACGCAGCCCGTTGCTTCTGCGTCTGAAGCCAACTGGGAAACGTTTTAAAAGCTTGCCCGGAGGCGGCTACGCCTGACCGGGCCTACGTTTTTGCAGGCCCGGCAAACGCCTCACATCTCCGACGCCGGAAGGACCATCGGTTTTTCCGGCTTCGCTCTTACCGCCATTACTACCCCCATCACCAGCAGCACTATTCCGCAGGCCGTTAACAGCGGCGGTACGCTCTGGCGCATCAGGAAGGTGTACAGCAACCCGGCCAGCGTTTCGAAGACAATCAGCGGCCCTAAGATCACCGTGGGCAGTTTCTGGCTGGCGATATTCCAGCACAGCGCGCCCACCCAGGAACAGAGCACAGCGATAGCGATCATCAGCCCGACAAAGACCCACGGCCGCGGTCCGAAGGGCAGGGCGAAGTCTGGCAGTTGCTGCGCAGACCAGAGGCACGCCCCGGCATAGCCCACCAGCGAGACCGGCAGCGTCACCAGCGCCTGTGCCGTTGCCCACATCATCGGATGTTTATCCGGGTTCTCCCGCAACCATCGCGCATTACGCAGGGCATACCAGGCCCAGCAGGCGACGGAAATAAACGCTAAACCGATCCCCGAACCGTAACGCCAGACGCTGAAATCAGCGAGCCCGTGGCGAAGCTCGGCAATATTCACACAGACCAGCCCGACGCCCGTGCAGATCAGCGCGGGTACCATTTTTGACCATGCCAGTTTGCCATCGCGCTGGCTGTACAGCAGGTTCGCAAAGACGGGGATAACGACAGGCAGCGTGCCGATAATCATGGTCGATACCGGCGCGCCGGTACGCTGAATGGCGCTCGCCAGGCAGACGTAATAGATAAGGTTGCCCACCATGGTCAGCGCCAGCGCGGTCATCCAGTCCTGGCGGTTGAGCTGGCGTAAACGCGTACGACCGAGCCAGGCCAGCGGCAGGGCAATCAGCCCCAGCGCCAGATAGCGTCCGGTTGACTGCAGGGCCGCCGGATACTCGGGCACAATCAGCGGGCCGACAAAAATCAGCCCCCACATCAGCCCTGCCAGCAGGGCATACAACACGCCACTAATCATTATTCCATCCACATCAATTGACTTTGTACTCAGTGTAGAAGGGGGGATTGCGCGCGTATTGTATGAGATTGCGCATCAGCGCCCGATAACTTGTTTCTGGTAGCGGACGGGCGTAATCCCGTAGCGGCGGGTAAACGCGCGGGTTAAATGCGACTGGTCGGTCAGCCCGGTCGCGGCGGCCACTTCGGCGGCGGGCATACCGTGCGTAAGGAAGCCTTTGGCGCGCCACAGGCGAATAGCCATCAGCATCTGGTGCGGCGTGACGTGGAAATGGGCTTTAAACTGGCGCTGAAAATGGTAAGGGCTGAGAGAAACCACGTTGGCCAACTCGTCCAGCGTCACGGCGTGCATGTAGTTGTCGTGCAGATACTCGCGTACCCGTTCGAACCGGTGCGCGCCTTCCTTAATTATTGGGGCGTGATGGGCCAACGGCTGGAAGGTCTCAATCAGATCCAGCAGCAGTCCTTTTTGTGCAAGCGGGTCCTGGGTATGCCACAGGCCGTAGATCAGCTGGCCGATTTGCTGCGAACGCAGCGGGTCGTGGCGGGTCACGTCGCTGAACCACCAGTGGCGCAGACCAGTCACCTCTTCCAGTAAAGCGGGTTCGATGTAGACCATCCGGTAGCGCCAGCCGCCTTCGGTGGCTGATTCTCCGGTGTGGATCTCGTCCGGGTTCATGGTGACAACGGATTTTTCAGCGGCCAGGTGCTGGGTACCGCGATAGCGAAAGCGCTCGGCACCGGTTTCGATGGTGCCGATACCGAAGGCTTCATGCGTGTGAGGCTCAAAGGCGTAGTCAGCGATATGCGCGTGATAAAGTTCCAGACCCGGCAACTGCGCCAGATGGCGAAAGCGCGCGCTGTCTCTCTCATCGCTAAATTGTTCCGGTACGCCTTGCACGGTGAGCCTCCTCGTGGGTCATCGCTTCATTATCAGAGATGACCCGAGGGGATGCCACAAAAAATAACCAATCCGTAACAATTACAGGATGGCCTTGACGCTCTCCGCCAGAGAGGTCGTTGGTCGCCCAATCAGTTTGCTCAGCGTATGGCTATCGTCAAAGAGCCCGCCTTTAGATGCGCCCTCATCAGAGTCCGCCAGCATATCCGCCAGCCCGGCAGGCAGGCCGACACTCTTCAGCGCAGCGGCGAAATCCGCTTCGCTCATGTTTTGATAAACCACCGGTTTACCGCTCTGCTTGCTCAGTTCAGCCGCCAGTTCGCTCAGCGTCCACGCGCTGTCGCCTGCCAGTTCATAGACCTTGCCAGCGTGGCCCTCTTCCGAAACCACTTTTGCCGCCGCCGCCGCGTAATCCGCACGGGTGGCTGAGGCGATTTTGCCTTCACCTGCGGCACCGATAAACACGCCGTGTTCCAGCGCAGGCGGCGCGCTCGCCAGGTAGTTTTCGGTATACCAGCCGTTGCGCAGCAGGGCATAAGGAATGCCGGATGTTGCCAGCGCTTTTTCCGTAGCAACGTGCTCAACGTGCAGGCCCAGCGGTGAGTTATCCGCATGCAGCAGGCTGGTGTAGGCGATAAATGTCACGCCAGCTGCTTTGGCAGCGTTGATGACGTTCTGGTGCTGCGTGGCGCGCTGACCCACTTCGCTGGATGAGATCAGCAGAAGTTTCTTCACACCCTTCAGCGCCGTGGTCAACGCGGCCTGGTCGGTGTAATCGCCCTGACGAACTATAATACCCTGCTGGCTCAGGGCTTCCGCTTTCGCCGGGTTACGCACAATGGCGACAATCTGGTTTGCCGGGACGGTTTTTAACAGCTGTTCGATAACGAGGCGGCCAAGCTGGCCGGTAGCGCCGGTAATCGCGATCATGATCAATCTCCTTCGTGTTTGTCTGATGTTATGGCACACTAGCACCATAACTAACTTTTAGTAAGTACGTACAAAAAGGTAAGTATTAAATGACGATACCGACACTCAGCGAACAAATGCGCGATGGTAACCTCTTCGTGGAGCAGTGCCCGTCCAGAGAGGTGCTCAAACATGTCACCAGCCGCTGGGGGGTTCTGATCCTGGTGGCGCTACGTGAGGGAACGTACCGCTTCAGCGATCTGCGCCGTAAAATGGGCGGCGTGAGCGAGAAGATGCTGGCCCAGTCGCTGCAGGCACTGGAGCATGACGGTTTTGTCGATCGCGTTTCGTATCCTGTTGTACCGCCGCACGTTGAGTATAGCCTGACGCCGCTTGGCGTAGAGGTGAGCGAGAAAGTGGCCGCGCTGGCGGACTGGATAGAGGTGAATACGCCAAAAGTAATGGCGAACCGGGATGAGCGGGCAGCGTAAAACCCGGGAATGTGCGGTCTGATGCCCTCAATCTAACCCTCTCCTACAGGGCTGAGGAATCCCCACTAATTTTTTATTAGTGGTTTCAGAGGATTAGAATGAATATTTTGCGAGCAGTTAGATTCACTCAGCTCGTAGACAGACAGAAAACGCTCATAAATGTGCATCTTCTGTCGAGTTATCGGTTGTTTTTAGCTCCATTTTTGAACAATAAACAACCATTTATCCATATCTAATTTTCTGGGGATTCCTCAGCCTACAGGGAGAGGGAATAAACACTAAAAACGGCAACGTGCGTTGCCGTTTTGCTTTTACTTACTTAAATCCACCTGATAAATGGCGAACCCGATATCATCCGTCGCAACCTTCTTCATCGGATACTGCGCCTTCTCCTTAATAAACGCCGCAGCCTTATCCGACGGAGATGTTTCAATGCGAATATCCAGTGGGGTATCGCTGTGGATCGGGGCCAGACGCCAGTTGTTATCGACCGCCGGATGAATCTCTCCCGCCTTTTTCGACTCAGCGCTGATCCAGGCGGCCAGCACCGAGCGGTTCTCATCCGGGGATGCAAAGGCAATGTGGCTATCGCCGGTGCCGGCAAATTTGCTGCCATACGCGCGATAGTTATTGGTCACCACCAGGAAGGTGGCCGCCGGATCGACAGGCTTGCCCTTGAAGGTCAGGTTTTTGATGCGCTCTGCCTGCGGGTTAATCGCCTGGCACTCACCGTCATATTTCGCGGGCTGGGTGACATCAATCTGATAATCCACCCCGTCGATAACGTCGAAGTTATAGGTGCGGAACCCGTCCCAGTTAATCAGCGACTGCGGCTTGCTGCTCTTCGGATCGATCTGGTTAAACTGCCCGGCGGAGCATTCCAGCCACTCTTTCACCTCTTTACCCGTTGCTTTAACCACGACCAGCGTGTTCGGGTAGAGATAGAGATCAGCGGCGTTACGGAACGTCAGCTGGCCTTTTTCCACTTCAACATAGCTGGCCGGGTCATTTTTACGTCCGCCCACTTTGAACGGTGCGGCGGCGGAAAGCACCGGCAGGTTGGCTAAGTCCGGATCGCCCTGAACAAAATGTTCGGCATAGGCTTTCTGCGCCATGTTGACCACCTGAACGGTTGGGTCATCCTGTATCAGCGCCAGATAGCTGTACATGTTGTCGGCGGATTTGCCGATCGGCTTGCTAACGAATTCGCGGGTGGCGACGTGGTCATGCTTGAGCACGTCGACGAGTTTTTGGTCTTCAGACGCCAGTGATTTTTTGGCGGCAGCATCGTAGATGGGGCGCGCTTCGGCTTTGGATCCGGTCACCTTCCAGCTGCCGCTGTCGTTACTGAGTACCAGATCCACCACGCCAAGATGATCGCCCCACATGCCGGGCATTACCGCCGGCACGCCGTTGAGCGTTCCCTTGTCGATGTCTGCCCCTTTGATGCTGGCAAAATCCTTACCCGGGAAGACCGCATGAGCGTGGCCGAAGAGGATCGCGTCCACGCCCGGCACTTCGCTCAGGTAGTAAACCGAGTTTTCCGCCATCACCTGATACGGATCGGCCGAGAGGCCCGAGTGGGCGACAACGACCACAACATCCGCCCCTTTTTCACGCATCTCCGGTACGTATTTACGCGCCGTTTCGGTGATGTCGTTAACGGTAACTTTGCCGGTGAGATTGGCTTTATCCCAGGTCATGATCTGGGGCGGTACAAAGCCGATGTAGCCAATTTTCAGCGTCTGCTTTTGACCGTCCTGATCAACAACCTCGGTCTCTTTAATCAGATAAGGGGTGAAAAGCGGCTTTTTGGTCTTAACGTCGATGATGTTGGCGTTAACGTACGGGAATTTTGCGCCTGCCAGCGCATCGTGCAGGTATTTAAGACCATAGTTGAATTCGTGGTTCCCGAGGTTGCCGACGGTATAATCCAGGGTGTTCATCGCTTTATACACCGGGTGGATCTCGCCTTTTTTCAGCCCCTTTGCCGCCATGTAGTCACCCAGCGGACTCCCCTGAATCAAATCACCGTTGTCGACCAGCACGCTATTTTTCACTTCATTGCGGGCGGCATTGATCAAACTTGCCGTGCGTACCAGTCCGAATTTTTCCGTAGGGGTATCTTTGTAGTAATCGAAGTCCATCATATTGCTGTGCAGGTCGGTGGTTTCCAGAATACGGAAATCGACCGTCGTCGCCTGTACGCTCGCTGCAATCAGCGTCGCCAGGAGCGTTGCGCTAAACTTAATCATCAGAGGAGTCCTTTTTTCGATCCAGGCCACAAAAGAATATGTATCTATCGTTTGTTGCTTACAGAAGTGTGAATCCTGCCAGAAAAAAGGACGATGAAACCGGAATTGCTTCACAGATAGCGGAATTGTTCACATTACGATATAAATAAAACAACGAGTTATGCCCACTGCGTTAACGAAGAGGTGGAGAATGTTAGATAAAATTTGTCAGCTCGCACGGGATGCGGGCGATGCCATCATGCAGGTGTATGACGGCGCACAACCGATGAACGTTGTCAGCAAGGCGGATGATTCCCCGGTCACGGCGGCGGATATCGCGGCGCATGGCGTGATCATGAAAGGGCTACAGGCACTCACGCCAGAGATCCCCGTGCTTTCCGAAGAAGCGCCGCAGAGCTGGGATGAGCGTCAGCACTGGCAGCGTTACTGGCTGGTCGATCCTCTTGACGGCACCAAAGAGTTTATCAAGCGTAACGGTGAATTCACCGTGAATATCGCCCTGATCGACAAGGGCAAGGCGGTGCTTGGGGTGGTCTACGCGCCGGTGATGAAAGTGATGTACAGCGCCGCAGAAGGCAAGGCCTGGAAGGAAGAGTGTGGTGTCCGCAAGCCGATCCAAGTGCGCGATGCACGCCCTCCGCTGGTGGTCATCAGCCGCTCGCACAGCGACAGCGAGTTGGAAGAGTACCTGCAACAGTTGGGTGAACATCAGACGACCTCGATTGGCTCCTCGCTGAAATTCTGTCTGGTGGCGGAGGGGCAGGCGCAGCTCTATCCCCGTTTCGGGCCGACGAACATCTGGGACACGGCAGCCGGCCACGCGGTAGCCGCAGCCGCGGGTGCGCATGTTCATGACTGGCAGGGCAAGCCGCTGGACTACACCCCGCGCGAATCATTCCTCAATCCAGGCTTCCGGGTCTCTCTTTACTGAGCCAGCAGCTTGTGCAGCAGATCAACCACCTGCTGCACCTCTTCCTGGGCTAACGCCCCGTCTTTTACCCACTGCACCTGGCCGTTTTTATCCAGCACGATAATCGCGGAACTCTCTTCCTCAAGCTGCCAGGCTTTGCGCGTCACGCCGTTGCTGTCGACAATAAACTGCGACCACGGGTAGAGCTTTTTGTTGCTCTCAAGGCTTGAGCGCACAAACATCCCGGAGCCAGGGATGGCATCGTCGGTGTTCACAATGGTGGTGGTCTGATAGCGGTCATGCGGGAATTTTGCGGCCTTGATCGCTTCCACCAGGTTTGCGTTTTTCTCTTTTGCTGATGTACGACCGGCAATATGTTGTACAACTCTCACTTTGCCCGCGAGCTGCGCGCTATTCCACGGTTTGTAGCTAAACTTATCATTGTCGAGAATCAATTCTCCCCGGTCAGCAATGCCGACTGGCGGTACGCGTTGTCCTTTTTCAATGTTGTGGGCACTCGCCCACAGGGGCAGGAGCAGGCATGCGGCTGCAAGAATGTTACGTAGGGTCATGGTGTTTCCTTATTGTATGCAGGTGATCCGACCACTTGGTCTTACGCTTTTAATCATAAGTGCGATCAATGGGCTTTTCCCGCAATCCCGATGCCAGTTTGCGGGCGAACGCACATATCCATAAAAAAACGACGACTTATACTGCCTGTAGTCACAGTTTGAAAAGATTATTCTGAATAATTGTAATCAAACGGTAAATAAACTTATGCACACTGGGTAACTACGTAGTTCTGGTCTATAGTCATTGGGCAACAAAATTTGCGCTCAGAACAGTCGGGCCGATTGTGGCGCCGCAAGAGCGTATGATTCGCAGGAGATACAAGAATGAAAATTTTCCAACGCTACAACCCGCTTCAGGTGGCGAAGTACGTGAAGATCCTGTTCCGTGGACGGTTGTATATCAAGGATGTTGGCGCTTTTGAGTTTGATAAGGGCAAGATCCTTGTCCCAAAAGTGAAGGACAAACAGCACTTGTCTGTGATGTCCGAAGTCAACCGTCAGGTTATGCGTCTGCAAACTGAGATGGCTTAACCAACGTGCTATGCAGTAGTTAAAAAAACGGCTCCCGATGGGAGCCGTTGATGTTTGTGGGGGCAGGAACCTTACGCCGACACCTTCTCTTCCGCATCCGGCAGCTTCGGCACCAGCACGGTCGGTTTGTTATCGATACGCGTCACCAGCAGCTGGTCGATGCGGTAGTTATCAATATCCACCACTTCAAACTTGTAGCCGGAGAACTTCACCGAGTCGGTGCGCTTCGGGATTTTACGCAGCATAAACATCATAAAGCCGCCGATGGTCTCGTAGTTGCCTGACTGCGGGAACTCGTCGATATCCAGCACGCGCATCACGTCGTCGATTGGCGTTGCGCCGTCAATCAGCCATGAGTTCTCATCACGCGCCACAATCTGCTCTTCCAGACCCTGGCCGACCAGGTCACCCATCAGCGTGGTCATGACGTCGTTGAGGGTAATGATACCCACCACCAGCGCGTATTCGTTCATGATTACGGCGAAGTCTTCACCGGCGGTTTTGAAACTTTCCAGCGCTTCAGAGAGCGTCAACGTGTCCGGTACAATCAGGGTATTGCGGATCTGCACGCCGCTGTTAAGCGCCAGGCTTTGGTTCGCCAGCACGCGGTTCAGCAGATCTTTGGAATCCACATAGCCGATGATGTGGTCGATATCTTCATTACAGACCAGGAATTTAGAGTGCGGGTGCTCCGCGACTTTATTCTTCAGGCTCTGCTCGTCTTCATGCAGATCGAACCAAATCACGCTTTCACGGCCCGTCATGGAAGAGGGCACGGTACGGGATTCCAGCTCGAACACATTTTCGATCAGCTCATGCTCTTGCTTACGCAGCACCCCGGCCAGCGCACCGGCTTCTACCACGGCATAGATGTCGTCGGAGGTGATGTCATCTTTACGCACCATCGGCAGTTTAAAGATGCGGAAGATGACGTTCGCCAGGCCGTTGAAGAACCACACCAGCGGACGGAACACGAACAGGCAGAAGCGCATCGGGTTGATGATACGCAAAGCCACAGCTTCTGGCGCAATCATACCGATGCGTTTCGGGGTCAGGTCAGCGAACAGGATGAACATCCCGGTGACCAGCGAGAAGGAGAGAATAAAGCTCATCTGCTCGGCAAGTTCGGCGGACATGTACTGCACGAACAGGCTGTAAAAGGCCGGAGAAAACGCTGCATCCCCCACGATACCGCCGAGAATAGCGACCGCGTTCAGGCCAATTTGTACCACGGTGAAGAACGTTCCAGGATTTTCCTGCATCTTCAGGATACGGGAAGCATTGATGTTGCCTTCGTCGGCAAGCAGCTTAAGTTTGATTTTACGGGACGCGGCCAGCGAGATCTCGGATATCGAGAAAAATGCGCTGACGGCTATCAGACAAAGTATTACTAAAATACTGTTTAACATAGTTTATCCGGCTTCTCGCCAGATCCTCGGAAGGGAAGTTGATACCATTTGTGTGGAAACACATTGAATGTCAGCTCGTAGCGTTGAGCTGATTATTTCAGCGGGTAGTATAGCGTAAAGAGATGTAAACCTGCCAGAGGTCACATTTTTGTGTACTAATGGGAAATCCGCGGGGAGCAGGTCACAACAATCGTTTGTTTTCAATATGTTGTGGTTATAAAATGTGCAGATCGTTACCAAAAGGAGTTGGTATGAGTTTTAGCTTACCGGGATTTAACTTGTTTTACCTGTCCAGGGATAACCTTGAACCAGAGAAGTATGAGTTGATTACTCGCCCTTCTGTCACGTGGGATTACATCAGACAGGAGTATGAATTCGATGACAGGTATCGTGATCATTTTCATGTCGAAGGGCTCAGGCCACGACCAACCTGTTCGCGTAGCTACGCTTATCAGAACAATCATTCAAATGGATTCAACACAGAAAGGCGGCTGAGATACCTTGTCTTCAGAGGTGAAGTTGTGACGTTAAACCGTTACGGTTCCCCTGGAGAACTTTTCTATATTGATGAAGAAGGCCAGCTTATCTGCAGGAATTACCATGTGTTTGAAATGAACGGGGCTGAACGGATCCTGAGAGAATACAGGAATTCTGTCGGATGCAGGTACTACCGTTCAGGAAAGCCCCGCCCAACTTCGTTTGCTTTATCTTTCTCAGGCGGAATATCAGCACCCGCTTCTGAGCCGACATACCAGACAATTAACAGCAAGGCTGCAGGACGTCTACTGGCGGCTGGCGGTGTTTACAATGGTAACGTTGAGGGATTCAGGAAAACAGCTGAGCAGTTAGGTGGAGATGCTGTTAAGGGGTATGATCAGGTTCTGAATGAACAAACGGCGGGTACTGCTATTGCGGCGGCTTCAATTCTGTTAGCGAAACGACCTAATAGCGAGTCTTTTGGAGAAGTGTATAACTACTTAGGTAAAGTAAGAGGAGAGACAAAACTATTAAACAATATAGAAGTGAAAGAAATAAATTATATAAAACGTGATCCTTCTGAAACTATGTTACTGAGGAAAGAATTTAATAACACAGTGAGGAAGAAATTTCTTAATCAATTATCCAGTTCTTCAGATGCAGCTAACGTCTTCGAACCTTCAGATTTGTTCAAAATGAGTAAGGGTACAGTACCAGATGGCTGGGAAGTTCATCATAAACTACCATTGGATGATGGTGGCACAAATGCCTTTGATAACTTATCATTGATTGAAAAAGAACCGTTTCATAAGGTGTTAACAAATATGCAGAGAACATCGACAAGAGGTATGCTACCGGGAGAGAGCAAAGTAACTCCATGGGTTATGCCTACTGGTTCGATTTATCCGCTTAAATAATTTGATGGGTATGAAAATGAAATCAAATGTAACAGATCTACTAATAGAATTAAGAAAGATGATGACCGATTTAGAATACCCAGTACAGCAACCTATTAACACATCATTTCTTGATAGTCTAACAAAAGGACATAGAAATACTGCATCACCAATACTGGATCAAATTGGAAATGAAACGTGTCTTCTTTTAGCTAATCAACCTGATTATACTACATTCATCAAAACAATGGATGGATTTGAGTATAATGGGCTGACAATGTTTAGTTTATCAATTCCAGAACCAATAGTTAAAAATTTGTTCATTATGAATGAGTTTTATCGTAATAATGATTATTTAGATCCCGAATTACAAGAACGATTGGTTATTGGGGAGGATGGAATGTCATTGTTTACTTATGATACAAAAATGAATTTATTTGAAATTCGTGACAATGCCTCTACAGAGTCGATATATGGTTCCTTTGATAATTTCAATGACTTTTTAAGTGAAATAGTTGACTCTGTAAAATAAAAATTATTTCAGTGAATCTAAATCCACTTATAGGTCTAACATTACAGCTAGTAAGAGGCCGGGCAGGCGGGGAACCGGCCCGGCGAGACGCGCTATTTTGCGGCCGATAACCCGACGTTGTTCACTGCACGACGGGCAGCATCACCTCCCCATACCTGATGGTACTCATAGCCTGTGAGCTGTTTTATCACCACACGGGTATTGGCATCGCAGTCGCGGTAATCACCGCCCAGCTTACGGCGGGCAATCTCCTTGAGAAGCAGTTTATGCGTCTCGCGGGTGAGCTTGAATTTATAGGTAGTGAAGAAGCTCACCGCCAGCAGGGCTGCCGTCGCGAAGATCATCAGGCCTATAATCGCCCCCAGCGCGCTTTCAGGCTGTGCGCCGCCGCCCTTCACAAAGCCGGACTCCTGCAGGACCAGGCCAATAATCATGATAGCGATCGCCACGGTACTTTTGCGGGTCAGGACCATTACCCCGGCAAAAATCCCTTCGCGGCGCTGCTGCGTCACCATCTCGTCAATATCAGGAATGAAGCTGTAGATATTCCACGGTATGTAATAGAGGCCCGCGCGGGTGGCGCCCAGCAGGATAAAGACCGCCGTGAACAGCAGCGTGGGCACCTGGGTTTTGGTCAGGTAGACCGTAAACAGGAACACCAGCACGAAGAAGATCCCGCCGTAAGAGAGGCGCAAGGCGGCAGAAGGGGA
This sequence comes from Enterobacter cloacae complex sp. 394F7, assembly GCF_057320385.1. Taxonomy (NCBI): domain Bacteria; kingdom Pseudomonadati; phylum Pseudomonadota; class Gammaproteobacteria; order Enterobacterales; family Enterobacteriaceae; genus Enterobacter; species Enterobacter cloacae complex sp. 394F7. Next base: position 107,973 of record NZ_JBXWCS010000001.1, read on the forward strand.
GACATTCAGCCGATTCAGCAACAGCATAAATCCATATGTGCCAGGTACCGAGGCGAAAGCCGCAATGCTCAGCCAGCCGGAGACGGCTGCCGCGTCCTGGCTCAGACAATACACGACATAATAGGTAAAGACCGAACCGAATACGTCCATCGCCGTAAACGAAAAGATATAAATAATGATGTGCAGGCGGAACGCGCGAATACGGAAAGAGGAAAAGAGATCCAGCACCAGATATTTCAGGTGATTAATTAATCCGCTGCTGCGCTGTTTATCCACTTTAAACGTGGATGGCTGTTGCACATCTTTCGCTTCCCAGGTGGTATACCAGGTAATAAATACCGCAATACAGAATACGCAGGAGAATATCAGCCCGGTAAGAGTATAGGTAAACGGATTATCTTTCCCCGTGAACTGCATAATGACGCCGGGAACGGAAACCGCAAGAAAGCCGCCGAGCTGAGAGCAGATCATACGCACGCCGGAGAGACGGCTACGCTCTTCATACCGGTTAGTCATCTCAGCGGCCAGGGTTTCCCAGGGCACCAGCACCATCGCCGACAATAGCTCAATAGAGAGGTAAGTGCCCAGGTAATACCAGTAACCCATGTCCGTAAGCCACAGCAGGGCATACAGAAACATTAAGGGCGAACTGAGTAATAAAAAGAAGCGGCGACGGCCAAATTTACGCCCGAGCCAGGTATCACCGAAATTATCCGTGATATAACCCATAATCGGGCTTAATAACGCATCAATGACGCGAGCAATAGCAAATATCGAACCCGCTTCGACGACAGAGAGCCCGCAATAGGTGGTGTAAAAAAATAAAAGCCAGGTGCCGATAATGGCGAAAGCGCCTCCGCCAAACAGATCGGTTATACCGTAGCCGAGCGCCACGCCATAACCCACTCTACGTTCAGTTGGTTTGACCATAATAATATCCAGTGTAGGGTAATGATTAACCCGATCTGTCGGGTCGTTTTTTATTTACTGCTGGAATACAAATTACGTTCTATTAATTGATTTCTATCCATTGCCTTAATTGAGATGAACGATAAATAGCCTCCACAAGGGTGAGTGATTTCCCGGCTTCACGGATATCGGTGTAATCCGTGTAACCGGGGTGAGTGATAGCCTGATAAAAACGGCGGATCGCCTGCTGGTGGCCCAGCCCCCAGTAGCTTTTGACCGAACCGTCCGGGGAGTCGTCGCAGGTGAGCCTGACGCGCTCGCCCGGCGTCACGCGCCAGAGCGTGTTGTTGTTCAGCAGCAGCGAGCCCTGCTCGCAGTGGATCTCCATCAGAAGCGGGGAATCGGTGGTATTGCAGTTGCTGGCGTAAAACAGGCCGCGCGCGCCGTTAGCAAAGTGCAGCGTGGCCATCGCGCTGTCTTCGCCTTCCGTCACGTCCGCCAGCTCACCGCTATCCACCACACCTTTCACACGCGTCACGCCGCCGGCGAACCACTGCATCAGGTCGAGGGTATGAATGGCCTGGTTGATCAGCAGGCTGCCTCCTTCCGTAGCCAGTCGCCCACGCCACGGACTTTGGGTGTAGTACGCGCCCGAGCGTGACCACGTCAGCACCGCTTTGATGCTGAGCATTTTCCCCAGCTCGCCTTCGTCCAGCGCCTGGCGAATGCGCAGGCTGGTGGGGTTGAGCCGGTTCTGATAACACACGCCGAGCAGACCCGTAGCCTGGTCAGCGGCGCGGGTGATATCCACCAGTTCGCTGCTGTTCATGCCCACCGGTTTTTCGCAGAAAACATGCTTTCCGGCGGCGAGGGCCGCCAGAATCATGCTTTTATGCTCAAAGTGCGGCGTGCAGATATGGATCACATCGATGGCATCATCCAGCAGCATCTCCCGGTAATCCTGATAGAAGCGGCACTGATAGCCCAATGCCAGCTTCAGCCCTTTGACGCTGTCGATATCTGCCAGCGCGCGCAGCGCAACGTTGGGGAGCTGGCGCAGCGCATTCACGTGGCAACCGTGAATCGCTCCGGCGCCGATCACCGCCGTGTTCAGGAGCTTCATTGTCGCCTCCCGTTATGCTGTTGCGTTGGCCAGCATCTGTGCCTTCACGCAGAGCTCCGCCGCCTTAAAGGCGTGAGCCTGGGTCATGGCATGTTCAGTACGATGCAAACAGTCGAGGATCAGTTCGCCAAAGAACGGGAATCCGACCTGGCCGGCGACCGGATAACGGAACTCCCCCTCGTTATTGACGAGATACACTACGTCCTGTTCACCACGGGTGAGATCGACATATTTGCGGATCTCGATATAGCCTTCGGTGCCCAGCAGCGTCAGGCGGCCATCGCCCCAGGTCGAGAGCCCGTCAGGGGTAAACCAGTCGCAGCGGAAATAGCCGCTGGCGCCGTTTTCCCCTTTCAGCATGGCATCGCCAAAATCTTCGAAGGCGGGGTACTGGGGGTGTTTAACGTTCCGTACCTGGCTTGCCACCACGATGGCGTCACTGTTGCCGGTATAAAACAGGAACTGCTCAATCTGATGGCTGCCGATATCGCATAGAATGCCGCCGAAATAGCGCCGATCGTAGAACCAGTCCGGGCGGCCGGTCCCTTCCCGGTGCGGGCCCGTCCCCAGCGTTTGTACGACGCGGCCAATGGCCCCTTGCTGCACCAGCTGTCCGGCAAAGACCGCGCTCTCAACATGCAGGCGTTCGCTGTAATACACTGCGTATTTCCGGCCCGTTTTTTCCACCATGGCTTTGGCATCCGCCAGTTGTTCAAGGGTGGTAAGGGGGGCTTTATCGGTGAAGTAATCTTTGCCTGCGGCCATCGCTTTTAGCCCCAGCGCGCAGCGCTCGGCGGGAATGGCGGCGCCAGCTACCAGACGCACCTCATCGTCGGCGAGTATGACATCCAGGGAGTCTGCAACCCTGGCCTGCGGATACTGCTGAATGAATTTGTCCACTTTTGCCGGATCGGGGTCGTAGACCCATTTCAGCGTGGCGCCCGCTTCAATCAGGCCGTTACTCATGCCGTAGATATGGCCGTGGTCGAGCGCGGCAGCGGCAAAGACAAACTCTCCTTCCCTGACAACGGGCTGAGGTTTACCCACTGGCGCGTAGTTCATGCCGTCATTTTTGTTCATGATGTCACTCCTTCATCCAGATCTTTGCCCAGGGGAATCGCACCGACTTCGCTGAAGTTGGCGACGCTTGCGGATTTTTCATAAAAACGGGGGGCGAGGGCGTTGGTCCCGCCGGTACGGTAAAACGGATCGTCGCGTTGAATCGGCAGCGAAACCACGCAGCGGGTGATGGCGGATTTATAAATCGCGGTTATCAGCTCCAGCGAGCGTTTGCCCTGCAGGCCATCCACTAACGGCGCCGTGCCGTGCTCGATGGCATACAGCAGGTCATTAATCTGCCCGGTGTGCAGCGTCCATTCGAGCTTCGGCGTCTCGTGAAAAACGGCGTTAAGCTGCGCTTCCCGTTGCCGGTCCCGATCCTCCTGGGGGAAGCCGTTATCAGCGCTGACGCTGGCAAAGGCCTGCCACGGTGCGGAGATGCGCGCCTTTTCACCCTGGATAATGATTTTCTGATCTTCGCCATGGTGCACGACCGAGGCGGTTAGCTGAGTGAGTGCGCCGCTGGGGTATTTAAATATTGCCGCGCTGAGATCTTCGACTTCAGCGTTGTCGTGCGCCACGTTGGTCATCATAGCCACCACTTCAGACGGGAAGCCCTGCATCCACTGAATGGCGTCGATGTGGTGAACAGCGTGGTTAAGGGTGCAGCCGCCGCCCTCTTTTTCCCAGGTGCCGCGCCACCACAGGTCGTAGTAGCAGTGTCCGCGCCACCAGAACGAGTCCACCTGGGCATGGCACACCTTGCCAGCAAGGCCCGAATCCAGCGCCGCTTTTAAACGCCAGAAGGCATCGGTAAAGCGGTTTTGAGCGATGATGGCGAGCAATTTACCGCTGGCCTGTTGCGCGGCGATCATGGCGTCGCACTCCTCCAGCGAGGCGGCCATCGGTTTTTCGCACAGCACATGGCAACCCGCATTGAGGGCATTAATGCTTATCTCTGCATGAACGTAGGGCGGCGTGCAGACGTCGACGATATCGATATCTGGCTCTGACGCCAGCATCTGCTCGTGGCTTTCATACACGCGTGCGTCCGTCAGGTTGTAGCGTGCTTTTTTCTCGTGGGCTTTTTCCGGGTAGATATCGACCAGCGCGACGATCCGGCAGCGTTGGCCAAACTGCAAATAACCCTGAATATGGTTATGCGAGATATTTCCTGTTCCCACGATAGCGACATTTAACATCGTTTCTTCTCCTGAGTTACCAGGTGCCGGAGGCATCCAGCGTGACGCTGGCGGTCTCTTTAGCCACTGAGGTGCTGATACGCTGTTGAAGCAAGCGCAGATACTGTTTCTCATTGAGCGGGAGGTCGACCCAGTCGTCGGTCCAGGTGGAGAGGTGCATGGCGTTGGAGAGCGTTAACCCGTGGATCCCTTCCAGCCCCGGGGCAATGAGCGGCTCGCCGCGCAGGATGGCGCCGCAGAAATTGGCGGTAATGACGTGGTGTTCGCTGCATTCCGGGCCGACGGGAAGCGTGACCTCCCAGCATTCCGGTTCACCAAAGCCGTTTTGCCAGCGGGCGTTGAAGGCGGTTTCAGATTCCCGCAGCCGCCAGTAGCGCAGTTTCCCTTCTTCGACGACCACCTTGCCGCGATCGCCGACGATCTCCAGCCGGTTGGTCCCCGGCGTTTCAGCCACGGTCGTGATAAATACGCCCGTCGCACCGTTGGTGTACTCGGCGTAGGCGGTGACCTCATCTTCCACTTCAATGTCGCGATGCTTACCAAACTGGCAAAACGCGCGCAGACGGATCGGCATACCAACCAGCCACTGCCAGAGATCGAGCTGATGCGGGTCCTGATTGAGCAGTACGCCGCCGCCTTCTCCTTTCCAGGTGGCGCGCCAGCCGCCGGAGTTGTAGTAGCTCTGCGAGCGATACCAGTTGGTAATGATCCAGTTGGAGCGGCGGATCTCACCCAGCTCACCGCTGTCGATCAGATCTTTCACCTTCTGGTAGAGCGGATTCGGGCGCTGGTTGTACATGATGCCGAACACCACATCGCAGGTCCGGGCACAGGCGTTCATCTCCTGCACCTGCGCCGTATACACGCCAGCCGGTTTTTCGCAGAGCGTGTGGATGCCGTGGCGCATTGCCAGCATCGACAAACGCGGATGCTCATAGTGCGGCGTTGCGACAATCACCGCGTCGATAAGCCCGCTCTGAAGCATCTCCTGCGCATCGCTGAAAAGGGGGAGGGAGCCGACCAGCTGGCGAATGGCCGGATGCTTTTCCGGTGCATTATCACAAACCGCCGCCAGGCATGCGTCACTGACCGTACCCGCCAGTAAATAACGCGCGTGGACCGTACCGATATTACCTATTCCGATAATGCCAAAACGTACCTTCTCCATGTCACACCTTAATTTCAGTTGAAATGAGGGATGACCGGAAAATAGGAAAGGGGAGCCGCAGCGACAATGTGTTTTTGTGAGAATACTCGCAAGCTGTTTAAGTAATCTCCAGGGTCTCTGAAATTTGGTTTTAAAATCAAAGCGCTGTTTCTGCAAATATTTGCAAAAACTGATTGAGAGCGAGGTCACACTATGCCGGGCAGGTTAAAAATGGAGGAGATTGCGACCCTGACGGGGTATTCCGTCAGCACGGTTTCGCGGGTATTAAGCGGCAAGTCTTATGCCAGCGATAAAGCCCGTGACGCGATCGTTCGCACCGCGCGCGAATTAGGTGTTCTGGAGGCAATGGCAAGCGGAAGGCTGTTAATTAACGGTATCGCTGTCTTTGCCCCGGAAAGAACTTTTCAGGGGCGTGGAGACATTTTTTATCTGGAAGTGACCAAAGGCATTGCTGAAGCGTGCGCCCCGCATAACGTGTGGGTCAGTTGCTGCGGATTAGAAGAGCAGCACGCCGACGTGAAATTGTTTATGGAAAAGGCCAGCCATAAGAATATCAACGCGATAATAATTATTGGGACTGATGATTCCACCATCTTTAAACTGGCGAGCACGCTGAATAAGCCCTGCGTATTGATTAACTCCGTTGATCGGGATCGGGTGCTGGACGCCGTGTCACCCGATCACCGGGCGATTGGTTTCACCGCCATGCAGTACCTTTTTGAGCAGGGGCACCGCCGAGTGCTCACGCTCACCTGCCTGCGGCGTGAGACGCTGTATGCGCGTCTGGACGGCATTAAAGAGGCGTACCGCCATTTTCACGTGGCCTTTGATCCCCAGCGTGATTTGCTGGTGACGGAGTGGTTTACGGCAGAGGAGGCCGAGCGGGCGCTGGATGCATGGCTGTTAAGTCATGACAGATCGCAGTGGCCAGAGGTGATTTTCCCGAACAGTACCAGCATGACGGAGGGAGTGATCAGGGCGTTAACGCGCCACGGGCTGCGCATTCCGGAAGACATTTCGCTCATTACGACCGATTTTGCATGGAATTTAGCGCACCGTCTGGAAAAACCGATCACAGGCGTCACGGTGCCCTGCCGTGAGCTGGGGATTGAGGCCGTACACCTGCTGCAAACGCGGCTCAACCGACCTCAGGCGCCGGTCTATAACCTGCTGTTGCAGGGCAAAGTCATGGATTACGGCTCAGTCAGTAATGCCACGCGCCACGCGGCTCGCGTGGCGCTGGATCAGTAATCAGGCAAGCTGCGGCGGCAGGCACACGCCGATGCCACCAATTCCGCAGTAGCCGTACGGATTTTTGTGCAGATACTGCTGGTGGTCGTCCTCGGCATAGTAGAACGGTTTCGCGGTGGTGATTTCCGTTGTCACCTCGCGCGTATCACCTGCGTCGCGCATGGCCTGCTGGAAACGCTCCTTACTGGCGAGTGCGGCGGCTTCCTGCTCAGGCGTGAGCGGATAAATCGCCGAACGATACTGGGTGCCATGGTCATTACCCTGACGCATACCCTGCGCCGGGTCGTGGTTTTCCCAGAATACCTGCAGTAGCTGTTCATAGCTGATGACGGACGGGTCGTATACCACGCGTACGGCTTCAGCATGGCCGGTCTCGCCGGAGCAGACTTCGCGGTAGGTGGGGTTTGGCGTATATCCGCCCGTGTAGCCCGCCGCGGTGCTGTAGACGCCAGGCAACTGCCAGTAGAGGCGTTCCACGCCCCAGAAGCAGCCCATGGCAAACAGGGCGATTTCCATGCCTTCAGGTACGTTGGTCATGGAATGGCCATTCACGGCATGTAAGGTTGCGACTGGCATAGGGGTGTTGCGTCCCGGTAATGCATCTGCTTGTGAAACCAGATGCTTTTTGTCGAATAAACTCACGATGGGGCCTCCCGGGGTGCGATGTTTCGGTTAAGGTTGTCACGAAGCGTTTAATTGAACACAATAAATGCGCTGAATGAGTCTAGATTTAATCATAAGAAATATTTGGGTGTTACACCCTTTTTCAACCCGAGAATTGGGTTTTTTGGCCAACAGGCCGTATTTTGCCGCGGAGCGGCACTTCATTTGCTTCCAGGGTGGAAACAGGGATATTCAGGAGAGAACGTGACAAAAATCCGCCAGTTATGTTTGGTCAGTGTCTTGCTGACAAGCGGGGTTGCCAGCGCGGCGAATGTCCGTTTGCAGGTTGAGGGGTTATCCGGGGCGCTGGAAAAAAACGTGCGTGCACAGCTGTCGACGATTGAAAGTGACGAAGTGACGCCGGACCGGCGTTTTCGTGCACGCGTGGATGACGCGATACGCGAAGGGCTAAAAGCCCTGGGATATTACGAACCCACCATCGATTTCGATCTCCGCCCACCGCCAAAAAAGGGGCGGCAGGTGCTTATTGCCCGCGTCTCGCCGGGTGAGCCGGTGCTGATAGGCGGCACCAATGTGGTGTTACGCGGCGGCGCGCGTACCGATCGCGATTATCTGGATCTGCTCAGTACGCGGCCTAAAATCGGTACCGTACTGAATCATGGTGATTACGACAGTTTCAAAAAATCACTGACGAGCGTCTCCTTACGCAAGGGCTACTTCGACAGCCAGTTCAATAAAAGCCAGTTGGGCATTGCGCTGGGCAGACGCCAGGCTTTCTGGGATATCGACTATGACAGCGGCGAACGCTACCGCTTTGGCGACGTGACGTTCGAAGGCTCGCAAATTCGTGAAGAGTACCTGCAAAACCTCGTGCCGTTCAAAAAGGGTGACTACTACCATTCACGCGATCTGGCCGAGCTGAACCGCCGCCTGTCGGCAACCGGGTGGTTTAATTCGGTGGTCGTTGCGCCGGAGTTTGAAAAGGCCCGCAAAACCAAGGTATTACCGCTGCACGGTGTGGTGTCGCCACGCACCGAAAACACCATTGAGACCGGGGCTGGCTATTCAACGGACGTGGGGCCGCGCGTGAGGGCGACCTGGAAAAAGCCGTGGATGAACTCGTACGGCCATAGCCTGACCACCAGTGCCAGTATCTCAGCCCCGGAGCAACAGCTCGACTTCAGCTACAAAATCCCGCTGCTGAAGAACCCGCTTGAGCAGTATTACCTGGTCCAGGGGGGCTTTAAGCGTACCGATCTGAACGATACCGAGTCGGATTCCACCACGCTTGCCGTATCCCGATTCTGGGATCTCTCCAGCGGCTGGCAGCGCGCCATTAACCTGCGCTGGAGTCTTGACCACTTTACCCAGGCCAACGTCACCAACACCACCATGCTGCTCTATCCGGGGGTGATGATCAGCCGTACCCGTTCGCGCGGCGGCCTGATGCCGACCTGGGGCGATTCCCAGCGTTACTCTATCGATTACTCCAACACCATGTGGGGTTCCGATGTGGATTTCTCGGTGATTCAGGCGCAAAACGTCTGGATCCGCACGCTGTATGACAAACACCGCTTTGTGATGCGCGGGAACCTCGGCTGGATTGAAACCGGCGACTTCGACAAAGTCCCGCCCGACCTGCGCTTCTTCGCCGGGGGCGACCGCAGTATCCGCGGCTACAAATACAAATCCATCGCGCCTAAAGATGATGACGGCAAGCTGATCGGGGCCTCCAAGCTGGCGACCGGCTCGCTGGAGTACCAGTACAACGTCAGCGGAAAATGGTGGGGCGCCATGTTTGTGGACGGCGGCGAAGCGGTGAGCGATATCCGCCGCAGTGATTTCAAAACCGGCGCGGGCGTGGGCGTGCGCTGGCAGTCGCCCGTCGGGCCCATCAAGCTCGATTTCGCTGTGCCGGTAGGTGACAAAGAAGAACACGGTTTACAGTTTTACATCGGTCTGGGGCCTGAATTATGAGTTTATGGAAGAAGATAAGCCTCGGAGTACTGATTTTTATCGTGCTGCTGCTCGGTACGGTGGCGTTTCTGGTGGGCACGACAACCGGCCTGCATCTGCTGTTTAACGCGGCGAACCGCTGGGTACCCGGGCTGGAAATCGGCCAGGTGACGGGCGGCTGGCGCGATCTACGTCTGAAGAATATTCGCTACGAGCAGCCTGGCGTTGCGGTCAACGCGGGCGAGTTTCACCTTGCCGTCAGGCTGGGTTGCCTGCGGGACAGTAAGCTCTGCGTCAACGACCTGTCGCTAAAAGATGTGAACGTGGCGATTGATTCGGAGAAAATGCCGAAATCAGCGCCGGTTGAAGAAGAGGACAGCGGCCCGCTGAATCTCTCGACGCCGTACCCGATTGCGCTTTATCGGGTGGCGCTGGACAACGTCAATGTCAAAATCGATGACACCACCGTATCGGTGATGGATTTCACCTCCGGCCTGCGCTGGCAGGAGAAAAACCTCACCCTGACGCCAACCACCCTGCAGGGATTGCTGATCGCGCTGCCGAAGGTGGCGGACGTGGCGCAAGAGGAGATCGTCGAGCCGAAGATCCAGAACCCACAGCCGGAAGAGAAACCGCTGGGTGAAACGCTGAAAGATCTGTTCTCGAAGCCCGTCCTGCCGGAGATGACGGATGTGCACCTGCCGCTGAACCTGAATATCGAAGCGTTCAAGGGCGAGCAGTTGCGTCTGACTGGCGACACCGATCTCACGGTCTATAACATGTTGCTGAAGGTCAGCAGCATCGACGGCAACATGAAGCTCGACGCGCTGGATATCGACACCAACCAGGGCTCTGTCAATGCCTCGGGTCATGCCCTGCTGCGTGACAACTGGCCGGTGGATATTACCCTGAACAGCGCGCTCAACATCGACCCGCTGAAAGGCGAAAAAGTGAAGGTTAAGGTGGGCGGCGCACTACGCGACAAGCTGGATGTCGGGGTGAATCTCTCCGGCCCGGTGGACATGGTCCTGCGCGCGCAAACCCAGCTGGCGGAAGCCGGACTGCCACTTAACCTTGAGGTGGTCAGCAAGCAGCTGTACTGGCCGTTCACCGGCGAAAAACAGTTCCAGGCCGATGACCTGAAGCTGAAGCTGAGCGGCAAGATGACCGATTACACGCTGTCGTTCCGTACCGCCGTGAAGGGCCAGGACGTGCCACCCGCCACGATCACGCTGGATGCAAAAGGGAATGAACAGCAGGTTAATCTCGACAAACTGACCGTTGCGGCGCTGGAAGGCAAAACTGAGCTGACCGCGCTGCTCGACTGGCAGCAGGCGATCAGCTGGCGTGGTGAGCTGAAGCTCTCGGGGATTAACACGGCGAAAGAGGTGCCGGACTGGCCGTCAAAACTGGACGGTCTTATCAAAACCCGCGGCAGCCTGTACGGCGGCACGTGGCAGATGGATGTCCCGGAAATCAAGCTCACCGGTAACGTGAAGCAGAACAAGGTTAACGTAGAAGGTTCGCTCAAAGGCAACAGCTACCTGCAGTGGGTGATCCCGGGTCTGCACGTGGCGCTGGGGCGTAACACGGCGGATATCAAAGGTGAACTGGGGGTGAAAGATCTGAACCTCGACGCCACTATCGATGCGCCGAATCTGGATAACGCCCTTCCGGGGCTTGGCGGCACGGCGAAGGGGCTGCTTAAGGTGCGCGGCACGGTGGATGCACCGCAGTTGCTGGCGGATCTCACGGCCAGTAACCTGCGCTGGCAGGAGCTGTCCATCGCCCGTGTGCGCGTTGATGGGGATGTGAAATCCACCGATCAGATCGGCGGTAACCTGAACCTGCGCGTGGAGCGCATTTCTCAGCCGGACGTGAACATTAATCTGGTGACCCTGGACGCCAAAGGCAACGAGAAGCAGCACGACCTCCAGCTGCGCGTGCAGGGCGAGCCGGTTTCCGGGCAGCTTCACCTGACGGGGAGCTTCGACCGCAAGGCGGAGCGCTGGAAAGGGACGCTCGACAATACCCGTTTCAACACCCCGGTAGGGCCACTGGTGCTGTCACGCGCTATTGCCCTGGACTACCGCAATGCCGAACAAAAGATCAGCATTGGCCCACACTGCTGGACCAACCCGAATGCGGAGCTGTGCGTGCCGCAGACCATCGACGCGGGAGCGGATGGGCGCGCACAGATCACCCTCAATCGTTTTGATCTGGCGATGTTAAAACCGTTCATGCCGGATACCACTCAGGCGAGCGGCGTCTTTAGCGGAAAGGCCGATGTGGCCTGGGACACCACCAAAGAGGGGCTGCCACAGGGCAGCGTGACGCTTTCTGGCCGCAACGTGAAGGTGACACAGGATGTCAACAACGCGCCGCTGCCGGTGGCGTTTGATACCCTGAACCTGAGCGCCGATCTGCACAACAACCGGGCCGAGCTGGGGTGGCTTATCCGCCTGACCAATAATGGCCAGTTCGACGGTAAGGTGCAGATTACCGACCCACAAGGGCGACGTAATCTGGGCGGGAACGTCTCTATTCGCAACTTCAACCTGGCGATGGTTAACCCGATTTTCTCGCGCGGTGAAAAAGCGGCGGGGATGCTCAACGCGAATCTGCGGCTGGCGGGCAACGCGCAAAGCCCGCAGCTGTTCGGCCAGATGCAGCTAAACGGTGTGGATATCGACGGCAACTTTATGCCGTTCGATATGCAGCCAAGCCAGATTACGATGAACTTCAATGGGATGAGCTCAACGCTGAACGGCTCGGTGCTGACCCAGCAGGGGCAAATCAACCTCAGCGGTGACGCCGACTGGAGCCAGCTTGATAACTGGCGCGCCCGTATCGCCGCGAAAGGCAGCAAGGTGAGGATCACCGTACCGCCGATGGTACGTCTGGATGTCTCGCCGGATATCGTCTTTGAAGCAACGCCGAGCCTCTTTACCCTCGACGGGAACGTGGACGTGCCGTGGGCGCGCATCGTGGTTCACGAGGTGCCGGAAAGCGCGGTGGGCGTCTCCAGTGATGAAGTGATGCTCGACGATAACCTCAAGCCGATTAATCAGCAAAGCGCGGGCATTCCGATCAACAGCAATCTTACCGTGCATGTGGGGAATAACGTTCGTCTGAACGCGTTTGGGCTGAAGGCACGCCTGACGGGTGACCTGAAAGTGGCGCAGGACAGACAGGGGCTTGGCCTGAACGGGCAGATCAACATTCCTGAAGGGCGCTTCCATGCTTATGGTCAGGATTTGATAGTGCGTAAAGGTGAACTGCTGTTCTCCGGTCCGCCGGATCAGCCGCTGCTCAACATTGAAGCGATTCGTAACCCGGAAGCGACAGAAAACGACGTGATTGCGGGCGTGCGTGTCACCGGTTCGGCCGACGAACCGAAGGCGGAGATCTTCTCCGACCCGGCGATGTCCCAGCAGGAAGCACTCTCTTACCTGCTGCGTGGTCAGGGCCTGGATAGCGGCCAAAGCGACAGTGCAGCGATGACCTCAATGTTAGTGGGTCTGGGGGTTGCACAAAGTGGTCAGGTTGTGGGTAAAATCGGTGAGACGTTCGGCGTAAGCAATCTGGCGCTGGACACCCAGGGCGTGGGTGACTCCTCGCAGGTGGTGGTCAGCGGCTATGTATTGCCGGGTCTGCAGGTAAAATATGGCGTGGGGATCTTTGACTCGCTGGCAACTCTCACGTTACGCTATCGCCTGATGCCTAAGCTATATCTGGAAGCAGTGTCCGGCGTAGACCAGGCACTTGATCTGCTCTATCAGTTTGAGTTTTAGCAATGCGAATATTTGTCTACGGCAGTTTACGAACCAAGCAAGGCAACAGTCACTGGATGACCAATGCCCTGTTGCTTGGGAATTACAATATCGAAAACTACCAGTTGTACAGCCTGGGCCACTATCCAGGCGCGGTTCCCGGCGAAGGAACAGTACACGGTGAAGTTTATCGTATTGATAACGCGACACTTGCCGAACTTGATGCCTTGCGCACCAGGGGCGGTGAATACGCGCGCCAGTTGATCCAGACGCCGTACGGAAGTGCGTGGATGTACGTCTACCAGCGTCCGGTCGAAGGGTTAACGCGGATTGTAAGCGGTAACTGGTTAGACAGAGACCAGTACTGAAAAAACAACGCCACCGTGAGGTGGCGTTGTTTTTTGTGCCTCTTGTCGGGGGCGTAGCGCACCCGGGAGAAACTCTCCAGCCACAAAAAAGCCCCGACCAGCGGGGCTTTATCGATGTGCGGTAAGAATTACTTCTTAGCAGCGCGTTCGAAAGAGGCGATGATTTCTGCTTTCGCCGCTTCTGCGTTGTCCCAGCCGTCAACTTTAACCCATTTGCCTTTTTCGAGGTCTTTGTAGTGCTCGAAGAAGTGAGTGATCTGCGCTTTCAGCAGTTCTGGCAGGTCGTTCACATCTTTGATGTGATCGTACTCTTTGCTCAGCTTGGTGTGCGGTACCGCAACCAGTTTCGCATCTTCGCCGGATTCGTCGGTCATTTTCAGCACGCCAACTGGGCGGCAGCGAATGACTGCGCCTGGCTGCAGTGGGTATGGCGTTGGAACCAGCACGTCAACCGGGTCACCGTCCAGAGACAGGGTGTGGTTGATGTAACCGTAGTTGCATGGATAGAACATCGCGGTAGACATGAAACGGTCTACAAACAGCGCACCGCTCTCTTTGTCCACTTCGTATTTGATAGGATCTGCGTTAGCCGGGATTTCGATAACAACGTAGATGTCTTCTGGCAGTTCTTTACCCGCAGGGACGTTGAGTAAGCTCATGTCTGTGTCCTTTAAAATGGATGGTAAACAAGTGGCAGGTATTATAGCCAACTGGCGCTGAATGTCTCCGCCTGTTTTCGTCTTCTCACCGCGTTCGTCTCACTTTTCAGACCGATTCCATGACAGAAAAATCCATAAACTCAGCCGCATTTTTCATGGAGAAATGAAAGCGATTACAAACTTGTGATTAACGTTTTATTCACTTTTCTGAAGTGTGATGTAACGCAATTCGTTACATATTTCATTGGCTATAGTCATTTCGCAGAACATCTTTTAACCAACAATAACTCACCCTACGAGGACGTTCATATGTGGAAGCGCTTACTTCTTGTCACAGCAGTTTCGGCAGCCATGTCGTCTATGGCGATGGCCGCACCTTTAACCGTAGGATTTTCGCAGGTCGGCTCTGAATCAGGCTGGCGTGCGGCAGAAACCAACGTTGCGAAAAGCGAGGCCCAGAAACGCGGCATCACGCTGAAGATCGCCGATGGTCAGCAAAAACAGGAAAACCAGATTAAAGCCGTGCGTTCGTTTATTGCGCAGGGTGTGGATGCCATCTTTATTGCGCCCGTTGTGGCCACCGGCTGGGAGCCGGTCCTGAAGGAAGCGAAAGATGCTGAGATCCCAGTCTTCCTGCTCGATCGTTCCATCGATGTAAAAGACAAATCTCTCTATATGACCACCGTGACCGCCAATAACGTTCTTGAAGGGCAATTAATTGGTGACTGGCTGGTGAAACAGGTGGATGGCAAGCCGTGTAACGTCGTTGAGCTGCAAGGTACGGTCGGCGCGAGCGTGGCCATCGACCGTAAGAAGGGGTTTGCTGAGGCCATCGCCAAAGCGCCAAACATTAAAATTATCCGTTCTCAGTCCGGCGACTTTACCCGCAGTAAAGGTAAAGAGGTCATGGAGAGCTTTATCAAGGCTGAAAACAACGGCAAGAACATCTGCATGGTTTACGCCCACAACGATGACATGGTGATCGGGGCGATTCAGGCCATTAAAGAAGCGGGCCTGAAACCGGGCAAAGATATCCTCACCGGCTCTATCGACGGCGTGCCAGACATCTACAAAGCGATGATCGACGGCGAAGCCAACGCCAGCGTGGAGCTCACGCCAAACATGGCCGGTCCGGCATTCGATGCGCTGGAGAAATTCAAGAAAGACGGCACGATGCCTGAGAAGGTGACGGTCACCAAATCCACTCTCTACCTGCCGGATACCGCGAAAGAAGAGTTAGAGAAGAAGAAAAATATGGGCTACTAAGCTCAGCCCCCTCACCCTAGCCCTCTCCCCGGAGGGGAGAGGGAAAAGGGCAGTTTGGGCAGAAAATTAAAGACTGGCACGAATAGTCCCCTCTCCCCTACGGGGAGAGGGTCAGGGTGAGGGGGAAAACCATGACCACTGAACAACACCAGGAAATCCTCCGCACAGAGGGCTTGAGTAAATTCTTCCCCGGCGTAAAAGCGCTGGATAACGTTGATTTTAGCCTGCGACGCGGCGAGATCATGGCGTTGCTGGGCGAGAACGGTGCGGGGAAATCGACGCTGATTAAAGCCCTGACCGGGGTTTATCACGCGGATCGCGGCACCATCTGGCTGGAAGGTAACGCCATATCACCCAAAAATACCGCCCATGCGCAGCAGCTGGGGATCGGGACGGTGTACCAGGAGGTGAACCTGCTGCCGAACATGTCGGTCGCGGATAACCTGTTTATTGGCCGGGAGCCACGACGCTTTGGCCTGCTGCGCCGCAAGGAGATGGAAGCGCGGGCGACAAAACTGATGGCGTCTTACGGCTTCTCTCTCGACGTACGCGAGCCGCTGAACCGTTTTTCCGTCGCCATGCAGCAGATTGTCGCCATTTGTCGCGCTATCGACCTCTCGGCAAAAGTGCTGATCCTTGATGAGCCCACCGCCAGCCTCGATACCCAGGAAGTGGAGATGCTCTTTACCCTGATGCGCCAGCTGCGCAATCAGGGCGTGAGCCTGATCTTCGTCACCCATTTCCTCGATCAGGTGTATGAGGTGAGCGATCGCATTACGGTACTGCGCAACGGCAGTTTTGTCGGCTGCCGCGACACCCGCGAGCTGCCGCAGATTGAACTGGTCAAAATGATGCTCGGCCGCGAGCTGGAGTCCAATGCGCTCCAGCGTGCCGGCCGTACGCTGCTGAGTGAGAAACCGGTCGCCGCGTTCAGTGATTTCGGCAAGAAAGGGGTGATCTCGCCGTTTAACCTGGAGGTGCGCCCCGGTGAAATTGTCGGTCTGGCGGGCCTGTTAGGCTCGGGCCGTACCGAAACCGCCGAGGTGATCTTCGGGATCAAGCCTGCAGACAGCGGCACCGCGCTGATCAAAGGTAAACCGCAAACCCTGCGCTCGCCACATCAGGCCTCCTGTCTGGGTGTGGGTTTCTGCCCGGAAGACAGAAAAACGGATGGCATTATTGCCGCCGCCTCGGTGCGGGAAAATATCATTCTGGCCTTACAGGCGCAGCGCGGCTGGCTGCGGCCGATCCCACGGAAAGAGCAAAACGCCATAGCCGAGCGCTTTATTCGCCAGCTCGGTATCCGTACCCCGAGCGCAGAACAGCCGATAGAGTTCCTCTCCGGGGGCAACCAGCAGAAGGTACTGCTTTCCCGCTGGCTGCTGACCAAACCTCAGTTCCTGATCCTCGATGAACCGACCCGCGGCATTGACGTGGGGGCGCACGCCGAAATTATCCGCCTTATTGAAACCCTGTGCGCGGACGGGCTGGCGCTGCTGGTCATCTCGTCTGAACTGGAGGAGCTGGTGGGCTATGCCGATCGCGTCATCATCATGCGCGATCGCAAGCAGGTGGCAGAGATCCCGCTGGATAAACTGTCCGTTCCGGCAATCATGAATGCCATCGCGGCGTAAGGAGTGAATCGTGATGTCTCGTTCGCTTTCGCAAACTGGCGAAACAAAACGCCGCTTCAACTGGCCGACCGGCACGCCGCAAATCGCCGCGCTGCTGGTGGTGTTGCTGGTCGATAGCCTGGTCGCACCGCATTTCTTCCAGATAATCGTGCAGGATGGCCGCCTGTTCGGCAGCCCGATCGATATTTTAAACCGCGCCGCGCCGGTGGCGCTGCTCGCCATTGGTATGACGCTGGTGATCGCCACCGGCGGGATCGACCTTTCTGTTGGCGCGGTGATGGCCATTGCCGGGGCGACGGCAGCATCAATGACCGTCGCCGGGCACAGCCTGCCGGTGGTGCTGCTGGCGGCGTTGGGCACCGGCGTGCTGGCCGGACTGTGGAACGGCATTCTGGTGGCGGTGCTCAAAATCCAGCCGTTTGTTGCCACGCTGATTTTGATGGTGGCCGGGCGCGGTGTCGCACAGCTCATCACCTCGGGGCAGATTGTTACCTTCAACTCGCCGAACCTGGCGTGGCTCGGGAGCGGCAAGCTGCTCTTCTTCCCCACGCCGGTGATCATTGCGCTGGTGACGCTGGTGGTGTTCTGGATCTTTACCCGCAAAACGGCGCTGGGCATGTTCATTGAAGCGGTCGGGATCAACATCCGGGCGGCACGCAACGCCGGGGTCAATACGCGGCTGATGGTGATGCTCACGTACGTATTGAGCGGCGTGTGTGCTGCCATCGCCGGGGTGATCGTCGCGGCAGATATTCGTGGGGCTGATGCCAACAACGCCGGGTTATGGCTGGAGCTGGATGCGATCCTGGCGGTGGTTATTGGCGGCGGATCGCTGATGGGCGGGCGCTTTAACCTGCTGCTCTCGGTAATTGGTGCGCTGATTATTCAGGGGATGAACACCGGGATCCTGCTTTCCGGGTTCCAGCCGGAACTCAACCAGGTGGTGAAAGCGGTGGTCGTACTCTGCGTGCTGATCGTCCAGTCACCGCGCTTTGTCAGCATCATTAAGGGGATCCGTGGCCATGATAAAACGTAATTTACCGTTAATGATCACGCTGGGCGTGTTTGTGCTGGGCTATCTCTACTGCCTGACCCAGTTCCCGGGGTTCGCCTCGACACGTGTGATTTGTAACATACTGACAGATAATGCCTTTTTAGGCATTATCGCGGTCGGTATGACCTTTGTGATCCTCTCCGGGGGGATTGATCTCTCCGTCGGATCGGTGATCGCCTTTACTGGTGTGTTTCTTGCCAAAGCGATCGGTTTCTGGGGCATCTCGCCGCTGGTGGCGTTTCCGCTGGTGCTGGTGATGGGCTGTGCGTTTGGTGCCTTTATGGGGCTTCTGATTGACGCGCTCAAGATCCCGGCCTTTATCATTACGCTTGCCGGGATGTTCTTCCTGCGCGGCGTGAGTTATCTGGTGTCTGAGGAGTCGATCCCGATCAACCATCCGGTGTACGACACGCTCTCCAGCCTGGCGTGGAAAATCCCCGGCGGGGGGCGCCTGAGCGCGATGGGGCTGCTGATGCTGGGCGTGGTGGTCGTTGGTATCTTCCTTGCCCATCGCACCCGGTTTGGTAATCAGGTCTACGCTATTGGCGGCAACGCGACCTCGGCCAACCTGATGGGGATCTCCACCCGTAGCACCACCATCCGCATCTATATGCTCTCCACCGGGCTGGCGACGCTGGCGGGGATTGTCTTCTCCATTTACACCCAGGCGGGTTACGCGCTGGCCGGGGTTGGCGTTGAACTGGATGCGATTGCCTCTGTGGTGATTGGCGGCACGCTGCTCAGCGGCGGGGTGGGGACGGTGCTGGGAACACTGTTTGGCGTGGCAATCCAAGGGCTGATCCAGACCTATATCAACTTTGACGGCACGCTCAGCTCCTGGTGGACGAAAATCGCCATTGGCATTTTATTGTTTATTTTTATTGCCCTGCAGCGCGGTCTGACGGTGCTCTGGGAGAACCGCCAGAGCTCGCCTGTTACCCGCGTGAACACATCAGTAACAGAGCGATAACATGCTGAATTTGCTTAAAGTCTAAACATTTTCCGGTAGTGGCCGATACTCTTTTTTTATGCCCAGAAATATCTCGCTACCGGAAATAACATCATGCTTAAAACGCTATCGATTCGTACCGGCTTGCTCTCTTTACTGGCCGTTATGACCCTTCTGCTGCTGATTGTCAGCGGCATTGGCATTTATGCCCTCACACAGAGTTCTTCGTCACTTCAGCGCATCAACCACCTTCAGGGTGAGCAGATGGTGCAGCTCAATTCTGGCTATACGCTGATCCTTCGTGCGCGCAACGAGGCGGGCCAGGCTGTCAGAATGATGGAAATTGGTCTGCTGGACGATGCCGCGAAATCGGTGAAAAGCATTAATCAGGAGATCGCCCTGGCGCAAAAAACGCTGAAAGGCGTGATCGACGCAGGCGTGGCCGATCCCCAGGGACAGCAGTTGCTGGATAAGGTGGCGGCCAGTCTGGCGGCCTATAACCAGCAGGGGATCAACCCAATGCTGAAAGCGCTTAACGAACAGAGCGCAGACAGCTATTACGATCTGCTGGAGAGTAGGCTCATTCCGGTGGCAAAGCAGTTTGATAACGATATGCAGGCGTTCCAGATGTGGAGCGACGCGCGCGGGAAAGCGGAAGTCAGCGCCGTGCAGTCGAGCAAAACGCGGGTTCTGATCCTGATCGTTGTCGCGGCGCTGCTGACGGCAGGCATCATTGTGCTGGCCTGGCTGGTGCTGCGCCACATGCTGCTCAAGCCGCTCTCGGCGTCGATTGCGCAGCTGGAAAACGTCGCCGCGGGGGATTTAACCCACACGCTGAATGCCCCGGCGAGCCAGGAGTTCAACCGTCTGAACGCCGCCATCGAAGGCATGCGCCAGTCGCTGATGCACTCGGTGCTGCGGGTCCGCGATGCCAGCTCGCAAATTGATACCGGCAGTCGCGAGCTGACGGCGGGAAACAGGGATCTTGCCGAGCGCACGGAGTCCACCGCGACCTCGCTGGAGCAGACCGCCGCCAGCATGGAAGAGATCACCGCCACGGTGAAACTCAACGCGGATAACGCCGAGCAGGCGCACCAGCTGGCGAAATCTGTCTCGGATACTGCCGATCACGGCAGCGAAATGGTCTGCTATGTGATTGAGAAAATGCGCGATATCTCCGGCAGTTCGGCGCGGATTGCCGACATTCTGAGCGTTATTGACGGTATTGCCTTCCAGACTAACATTCTGGCGCTGAACGCCTCCGTGGAAGCGGCGCGTGCGGGCGAGCAGGGGCGCGGTTTTGCCGTCGTTGCGGGCGAGGTGCGCAATCTTGCCAGCCGCAGCGCCGATGCGGCAAAAGAGATCCGTTCACTTATCAGCGACTCGCAGACCCACGTTAATGAGGGCAGCGAGCTGGCGCAGCAGGCGGGCGAAACGATGGATGAGATCGCAACCGAAGTGCTGCGCATGACCAAACTGATGCGCGAAATTGCTACCGCGTCTCAGGAACAGAGCCGCGGCATTGAACAGGTGAATATTGCGGTAAATCAGATGGATGAAACCGCGCAGCAGAATGCGGCGCTGGTACAGCAATCCTCTGCCGCGACGCGCTCGCTGGAAGAGCAGTCACGCCAGCTGATGGAAGCCATGTCATCATTTAAACTGACGACGCAGAGTGTCGCATAATATTCCCCGACCCTGGTACATTCTGTACCAGGGTATTATTCTCGGACGAATTAATCGCGCTAATATTATCGTGAATATTACCGAGTAATATTTCCAGCTGGTGGGTTAAGGTTAACGCTTTTTCCGTCGGTTCAAGATATAACCCTTTACGGATAAATAGCGGTTCAGCAAAAAGCTGGCTAAAGCGCTTCAACGCCAGGCTCACGGCCGGGCGTGACATCTCCAGACGGACAGAGGCCTTCGCCATGCTGCCGCAGCGGACCACTTCAATAAAGACAGGAATAAGATTTAAATCGATGCCGGTATTGGCACGGGAATAATTTTTCGTCACGGGTACGCTCCAGGAAATATCTGTCAAACTGTTATGGAAATAATGCAGGAGCGAATCTGAATATTAAAGCGCGTTTTTTATAAACACTTATACGGTAAATTATATAAATGTATTGGGGAGCCAGAGCGGCTCCCCGGGAGAGGGATTACGCGTCCGGATACTCACGGATAAAACGTTCAACGTCTTCAACCATATGGTTGTTGCCGACGAAGAAGGAACGACGCTGGTGCAGACTTTCTGGCACGATATCCAGAATACGCTCTTTACCATCGCTCGCCTTGCCGCCCGCCTGTTCCGCCAGGAACGCCATCGGGTTGCATTCATACAGCAGACGCAGCTTCCCGTCCGGGTGACTGGCGGTGCTTGGGTAGAGGTAAATGCCGCCTTTCAGCAGGTTACGGTGGAAATCCGCAACCAGGGAACCGATATAGCGGGAGGTGTAAGGGCGCTGCGTCGCTTTATCTTCTTCCTGGCAGAATTTGATGTACTTCTTCACGCCAGTCGGGAACTTGATGTAGTTACCTTCGTTGATAGAGTAGGTGTTGCCCTTCTCCGGGAAGCGCATACGTTCCTGACACAGGCAGAACACGCCCAGCGACGGATCGTAAGTAAAGGCATGAACGCCACAGCCGGTGGTGTAGACCAGCATGGTGGAGGAGCCATACACGACATAACCGGCAGCAACCTGCTGACTGCCAGGCTGCAGGAAATCTTCTTCTGTCACCGGCGTGCCAACAGGCGTGACGCGGCGGTAGATGGAGAAAATGGTACCGACAGAAACGTTAACGTCGATGTTGGAGGAGCCGTCCAGCGGATCCATCAGAACAACGTATTTCGCGTGTTCACACCCTTCGAATACGACAATTTCATCTTCTTCTTCAGAGGCGATACCCGCAACGATGTCGCGCGCGCGCAGTGCAGCTTTCAGTTTTTCATTTGCGAACAGGTCGAGTTTCTGCTGAACCTCGCCCTGAACGTTCTCGGCACCGCTGGCACCCAGGATATCGACCAGACCGGCCTTGTTGATATCACGGTGGATGATCTTAGCGCCCAGCTTTATTGCCGACAGCAAAGCAGTGAGTTCACCGGTAGCATGAGAGAACTCGTGCTGCTTTTCGACAATAAATTCACCTAACGTTTTCATAACACTTTCCCTGCATCTTTGTGAGTAGAGCGATTGTATGTTCACTAAAACGACTAATGCCCAACAATCTTAACAAATATTCAAATAGTAGCGCAGAGGTGAATCGCGCCAGCAATATACGGATTTACCTGAAATGCGTTTCACACCCGCTAACATGTGAGTAAAATGTGCGCCACATTGAAGAAGGATAGTGACGTATGCGCATTCATATATTGGGGATTTGTGGCACTTTCATGGGCGGACTGGCAATGCTGGCGCGCTCGCTGGGCCATGAAGTGACAGGTTCGGACGCCAATGTGTATCCGCCGATGAGCACGCTCCTGGAGAAACAGGGCATCTCTCTGATTCAGGGTTATGATGCCAGCCAGCTGGATCCCGCGCCGGATCTGGTGATCATTGGCAACGCCATGACGCGAGGTAATCCGTGCGTTGAGGCGGTACTGGAACGCAATATTCCGTTCATGTCTGGCCCACAGTGGCTGCATGATTTCGTCCTGCGCGACCGTTGGGTTGTTGCCGTGGCCGGTACGCACGGTAAAACCACCACCGCCGGTATGGCGACCTGGATCCTTGAAGCCTGTGGTTACAAGCCTGGCTTTGTCATTGGCGGCGTTCCGGGCAATTTCGACGTGTCTGCGCGTCTGGGGGAGAGCCCGTTCTTTGTGATCGAAGCCGATGAGTACGACTGTGCGTTCTTCGACAAGCGCTCCAAGTTTGTACACTACTGCCCGCGCACGCTGATCCTCAACAACCTTGAGTTCGATCATGCGGATATCTTTGACGATCTGAAAGCCATTCAGAAACAGTTCCACCACCTGGTGCGCATCGTTCCGGGTCAGGGCCGTATCATCCTGCCGGAGAACGACATCAATCTTAAGCAGACCATGGCGATGGGCTGCTGGAGCGAGCAGGAGCTGGTGGGTGAGCAGGGCCACTGGCAGGCGAAAAAACTCAACGTGGATGCCTCGGAGTGGGAAGTGTGGCTCGACGGCGAGAAAGTGGGTGAGGTGAAATGGGGCCTGGTTGGCGAACACAACATGCACAACGGCCTGATGGCAATCGCTGCCGCACGCCATGTGGGTGTTCAGCCTGCGGACGCGGCGAATGCGCTGGGTTCATTTATCAATGCCCGTCGCCGTCTGGAGCTGCGCGGTGAAGCCCACGGCGTAACCGTGTATGACGATTTCGCGCACCACCCAACTGCTATTCTGGCGACGCTTGCAGCGTTACGCGGCAAGGTCGGCGGTACCGCGCGCATTCTGGCGGTGCTGGAGCCACGCTCTAACACCATGAAAATGGGCATCTGCAAAGACGATCTCGCGCCATCCTTAGGGCGTGCCGACGAGGTCTTCCTGCTGCAGCCGCAGCATATTCCGTGGCAGGTAGCTGAAGTGGCCGATGCCTGCATTCAGCCTGCGCACTGGAGTGCGGATGTTGATGCTCTGGCGGATATGGTGGTGAAAGCCGCTCAGCCGGGTGACCATATTCTGGTGATGAGTAACGGCGGTTTTGGTGGGATCCATCAGAAGCTGCTGGACGGTCTGGCGAAAAAGGCTGAGGCCGCAGAGTAAAAAAAAGCCCGGTGGCGCTAGCGCTTACCGGGCCTACATTACTCTTCTCCCTCTCCCCTATGGGGAGAGGGCTGGGGTGAGGGGGGAACAGGCGGTTCGATATTACTCTTCGTTCTCAGACAGCTCGCGCAGATACTGGAAAATCAGACGCGCGGACTTCGGCGGCTTATTCCCTTCTTTCTCTTTCTTCGCGTTGCGGATCAGTGAACGCAGCTGCTGGCGGTCGGCATCCGGCCACAGGTTCAATACTTCCGGTACCGCATCATCACCCTGTTCAATCAGACGGTCGCGGATCTGCTCCAGCTTGTGGAACAGCGCAACCTGCTGGTTGTGGCGGTTTTTCAGTTTATCCAGCGCCTGGCGGATCGGATCGACGTCGCGCTGACGCAGCATTTTACCGATAAGCTGAAGCTGGCGACGACGGCCTTCTTTTTTGATTTTCTGTGCCAGTTCAATGGCATCACGCAGATCCTGGTCGAGCGGGATCTTATCCAGCGCGTTTTTACCCAGTTCCACCATTTCTGCGCCAAGCTGTTTTAACTCTTCGGCGTCGCGTTTAATTTCACTTTTACTGACCCAGATGATCTCATCATCTTCGTCTTCGATGTCATCACCGGGAACGTCGTCGAGCCAGTCTTCGGGCTGCTTAGTCATGTCAGGCTCCTTAAAAAAAGAGGCTAATGTTACCAGTTAAGACGCGCACTGAAAAACGGTTCTCTGTTAGACTTCAGTTAACTCTCTCTTACAGTATGGCATTTGCGATGAAAGTAACCTCACAAGTTGAAGCGCAGCGTAAGATTCTGGAAGAAGCCGTCTCCACCGCGCTGACGCTCGCTTCAGGTAAATCAGATGGCGCCGAAGTGGCGGTCAGCAAAACCACCGGCATTAGCGTGAGCACCCGCTATGGCGAAGTGGAGAATGTAGAATTCAACAGCGATGGCGCACTGGGGATCACGGTGTATCACCAGAACCGCAAAGGCAGCGCGTCGTCTACCGATCTCAGCCCCGATGCCATTGCCCGTACCGTGCAGGCGGCGCTGGATATTGCGCGTTACACCTCACCGGATCCTTATGCTGGCGTTGCGGATAAAGATCTGCTGGCGTTTGATGCCCCGGATCTCGATCTTTTCCATCCGGCGGAAGTCACCCCGGACGAAGCCATCGAGCTGGCCGCGCGTGCCGAACAGGCGTCTTTGCAGGCGGATAAACGCATCACCAATACCGAAGGCGGCAGCTTCAACAGCCACTACGGCATCAAAGTCTTCGGCAACAGTCACGGCATGCTGCAGGGCTACTGCTCCACCCGTCACTCGCTCTCAAGCTGCGTGATCGCCGAAGAAAACGGCGATATGGAGCGGGATTATGCTTACACCATCGGCCGTGCGCTGGGGGATTTACAGTCTCCGGAGTGGGTGGGCAAAGCGTGTGCTGAACGCACGCTGTCTCGCCTGTCACCGCGTAAGCTCTCCACCATGAAAGCCCCGGTTATTTTTGCCAATGAAGTGGCGACCGGCCTGTTTGGCCATCTGGTGGGCGCTATCGCGGGCGGCTCAGTTTACCGTAAATCGACCTTCCTGCTCGACTCACTGGGCAAACAGATCCTGCCGGAATGGCTGACCATTGAAGAGCACCCGCACCTGCTGAAAGGGCTGGCCTCTACGCCATTCGACAGCGAAGGCGTGCGCACGGAACGCCGCGATATCGTTAAAGACGGCATTCTGACCCAGTGGCTGCTGACCAACTACTCCGCGCGCAAGCTGGGGCTGAAAAGCACCGGACACGCGGGGGGCATCCATAACTGGCGCATTGCCGGACAGGGCCTGAACTTCGAGCAGATGCTGAAAGAGATGGGCACCGGCCTGGTGGTGACAGAACTGATGGGCCAGGGCGTGAGCGGCATCACCGGAGACTACTCTCGCGGTGCGGCAGGCTTCTGGGTCGAAAACGGCGAGATTCAGTATCCGGTGAGCGAAATTACCATCGCCGGCAACCTGAAGGACATGTGGCGCAATATCGTTACGGTCGGTAACGATATTGAAACACGTAGCAATATACAGTGTGGTTCTGTATTACTGCCGGAAATGAAAATTGCCGGCCAGTAATACCCGAAAAGCGTTTTAATAATAAAAAAGGAAGTGAGCAATGCGTAAACACCTGTTAGCGATCGTCGCGGCTTCAACGCTGGTTCTTGGCTCTTCTGCGTTTGCTGCCGATCTCGAAGACAACATGGACATCCTCAGTCAAAACCTGAAGGTCGTTCAGAAAACGGACAATGCGGCAGAAATAAAAAGCGCATTGACCAAAATGCGTGAAGCGGCGCTGGACGCGCAAAAAGCGACGCCGCCAAAGCTGGAAAGCAAAGCGGCAGACAGCGCAGAGATGAAGGACTATCGCCACGGCTTTGACGTGCTGGTCGGTCAGATTGACGGCGCGCTGAAGCTCGCTAACGAAGGCAAAGTGAAGGAAGCCCAGGCGGCAGCCGACCAGTTTGTCGCGACGCGTAACACGTATCACAAAAAGTATCGTTAATTGGGTGCCTGAGCTGTACGTCCTTTCCCGTATGCGGGGGCGCAGTTAGCGCCCCCGCATCTTTGCTCCCTACTGGCCGGAGCGACACTCCATCCGCGCTGTCACTTCAAGCGAGCCGTTTCGAAAACGGATCTCGCACAGTGTTTTCCTCGTCACCAGCGTTAAGATGATTATTGTCAAAGCAATAATCATCAAAACCCGGATAATTGGGGATTGGCGTTTCATGGATGCCTCCTTGCTTTAAAGCGGGCGAGGTAGCGAACTCCACGGTCCGACGTGTCGTTTCGAGCCCCCGCCCTGATTTTTTATCAGGCGGGGCTTTCCACTTTCCGTCCCATGCCTGAGACGGTCAGTCTCAAGCACCCGCCGCCACTCTAGCGAATCCCCATAAGAAAACCTTATCCACGTCACATTTCTACGAGTCGGCTCGTAATCTTTTCCGCTTCGCTCTCCCTGTATTTGCCGTCAGATAACGTGATATTCATCACGCAAATACAGCGATTTATCCAGATTCAGCCTATTTATGTGGCACAGATCACTGCTGCGGCTCGCCTTTCCACTTCGAAGTGGAAAACAACTCGCTACAAACCCGCCATCGCCAACGTTAGTTTTATTCCAGAGCCATTAACGGGGTAAGACCAGTGAGTAACGGAGCGGTAATGAACAACGTTGGGGATCAGGCGGAGCAAACAGAAAAGCTCGCGAACACCATGCTGCAGCAGGTTTATGCCCTGCTGGCCCGGCACAACATCATCCCCAATGCAGTACAGGAACAGATGCTCACCTCCCATGTCCGCGCGATGGCGCACCGGTCCGTGACCGGCGAGCCGCTGCCGGAAGTGGAGGCAGAGCTGTTCGACGAAATTTCACCGGATTCAATGCGGCTCGCCCGTGAAGTGGTAGCGCAGTTTGGCAACCTTCCTGATGAAGAAGCCTGGCTGCTCTCCGTTCACTTTGAAGTCGCGAAAGACAACCTTTAAGGAGCAACACATGGAACAGATTACAGTCGTGATTGGCGATCGCCTGGGTAAAGGCCAGAAAGTGGCTGCCGGTGTAGAAAAAGCGGGTGGACGTGCGGTTGTCGTGCCGGGTATGGCGGCAGATATGAAACTCGGCGACGTCATGAAAGCGGAAAACGCCACCTTCGGCATCTCCTTCTGCGGCAGCGGCGGCGCGGGTGCCATCACGGCGCAAACCAAATATGGCTACAAAGCGAAATACGGCATGCGCTCCGTGGATGAGGGGGTGACCGCCATCAACGAAGGCTGCAACGTGCTGGGCTTTGGCTTTATGGATAAAGAAGAGCTGGGCGAGCGTCTGGTGCAGGCGTGGCAGAAGAAGCACGGCGCATAAGCATGAAAGAACAGTTCACAACCACGGTGAGAGTGAAGGGGAAGGGCGACGCCAAAGCGCGCGCCTTTGCCGACGCACTCAACCACGTTCAGGCCGCGGTGATGAAAGCCTCACCGCATATCTTACTGCGTATTGAGCCACAGGATGTGCAGGTCGTTCAGGCGCAAGAAGCGGTGCGTAAAGAAGCGTTTCTGTTCTTCTTTTTGCGCCGGGAAAGACGCACCTACAGCGTGGAGCTGGATGTGACCGTCAACGTGACCGCCATCAATCTCGACCAGGTGGATTTCGTCACGCAACGCTGATTATTCATAAAAGGGCAGACTGATGTTCTTAATTATATTAATAAAATCGCTCATCATTGGCGGCCTGGTAGGCGTCGGTGTTGGAGCCGGGGCTGCACGCATGTTTCATGCGCCTACCACTCAGGGTATGGGCGCGTTTCGTACGTTGGGGGAACTGAACTCCTGCGAAGGGGATCCGGCTTCTCACTTCTCCTTTGGGTTAGGCTTCTTCTTTAACGCCTGGGCCTCTTCCGTGGCCGCAGGTGCCTTCACACAGGACGTAGACCACCGCATCATCCCAAACTGGGGTGCTGCAGCCTTGATGATCAAAAACCGTAACGTCGGCGAAACGCTGCACGATCCCCGCAAGATGGCGATTGCCTGCGGCATCATCGGCATGATTGTTGTCACCTTCCTTAACCTCACTGCCTCGTCTGTTCCGGCCGCACTGCAGGTCACCGCCGTGAAGGTGCTGGTACCGGCGGCAAACCTGCTGGTGAACACCGTGATGCCGGTGATCTTCTGGCTGGCGGCCATCGACGCGGGTAAAAAATCCGGTTTCTGGGCGACCATCTTCGGCGGCGCGGCGCAGCTGATTATGGGTAACGCCGTACCGGGCCTGGTACTGGGGATCCTGATCGGTAAAGGCGTGGAAGAGAGCGGCTGGAACCACGTCACCAAAGTGATGATGGCGGCCATCGTTCTGCTCTTCGTGCTGAGCGGCTTCTTCCGCGGCTTCGACATGAAGATGATTGAATCCTTCCATCTGACCGTGCCGAACTGGCTCGACATGATCCACAACTCGCTCAGCGGTAAATAACAGGAGCCTCTACATGGAACAGAATAAAGGTTTTTGGTATGCCGACTGGTCGTTCCCGATCTTCGTTGGCCTGCTCTCCTCCGGCGTATTTGCCGGGACGCACATGTACTACCTCTACGGCATCGGCGCGTTTAACGAAGTGGCCTTCGTGGCGATGCTGAAGGCGGGAATTGATACCGGCGTATACGGCGCAGTGGCGGCGTTCGGCGCAAGCTTCCTGTTCGCCCGTATCATCGAAGGATCGCTGGTAGGGATCCTCGACATCGGCGGGGCGATCCAGACCGGCGTGGGTCTTGGTGTGCCAGCACTGCTGCTGGGCGCGGGGATCATGTTCCCGGTGACCAACTTCATTGCCTCGCTGATTACCGGCCTGGTGATTGGTCTGGCGATCGGCTACGTCATCATCCTGGCGCGTAAGTTCACCATCAACCAGAGCAACTCCACCTACGGGGCGGACGTGATGATGGGCGCGGGCAATGCCTCCGGTCGTTTTCTGGGGCCGTTGATTATCCTCAGCGCCATGACCGCTTCTATTCCGATTGGCGTCGGTTCCCTGCTGGGCGCGCTGCTGTTCTACATCTGGCAGAAGCCGATCACCGGCGGTGCCATCCTTGGCGCCATGATTTTAGGCTGGTTGTTCCCGGTCGCCCTTTAATACCTGCGGGCGCGCTGGCGCCCGCCTTATCAGGAGAACCCCATGTTTGATTTACTCCTGCGCCGTGCGCGCCTTAGCGACGATACCCTGACCGATATCGCCATTCTGGACGGGAAAATTGCCGCAACAGGCGACATAGACGCTCCCGCCCGCAAAACGGTGGAGCTGAACGGTGACGTATTCGTCAGCGCAGGCTGGATCGACTCCCACGTCCACTGCTACCCGAACTCCCCTATTTACCACGACGAACCGGACAGCGTGGGTATTGCCACTGGCGTCACCACCGTGGTGGATGCGGGCAGTACCGGTGCCGACGACGTGGATGATTTCTATAAAATCACCCGCAAAGCCTCAACCGAGGTCTTTGCCCTGCTGAATATCTCCCGCGTGGGGCTGATTGCCCAGAACGAGCTGGCCAATATGGCGAATATTGATGCCGATGCCGTGAAGCAGGCGGTGAAACGCCATCCTGACTTTATCGTCGGGCTGAAAGCGCGCATGAGCAGCAGCGTGGTGGGTGAAAACGGTATTACGCCGCTGGAGCGTGCGAAAGCCATTCAGAAAGAGAACGGCGACCTGCCGCTGATGGTACACATCGGCAATAACCCGCCGAATCTGGATGAAATTGCCGAGCTGCTGAGCTCGGGCGACATCATTACCCACTGCTACAACGGCAAGCCAAACCGCATTCTGACGCCCTCCGGCGAGCTGCGCGCCTCCATTACCTCTGCCCTGAAACGCGGTGTGCGGCTGGACGTAGGCCACGGTACGGCGAGCTTCAGCTTTGAAGTGGCGAAACGCGCCATCGCGATGGGCATTCTGCCGCACACCATCAGCTCGGATATCTACTGTCGCAACCGCATCAACGGCCCGGTGGGCTCGCTTTCGAGCGTGATGTCGAAATTCCTCGCCATCGGCATGTCATTGCCGCAGGTGATTGACTGCGTCACCGCCAACGCCGCTGACGGCCTGCGCCTGACGCGCAAAGGGCGTATCGAACCCGGCCTCGACGCCGACCTGACGCTGTTCACCCTTAAACGTCAGCCGACGGTGCTGACGGATGCTGAAAACGACAGCCTGCAGGCTGAACACATTCTGGTGCCGCTTGCCGCGATCCGCGCGGGCAAGGGCTACATGACCGAACAAGGGAGCACGGAACATGCCTTCGATTTATGAGAAGTACCACTTAAAGCAAGTCATCAACACCTCCGGCCGCATGACGGCGCTGGGTGTCTCCACGCCACGCCCGGAAGTGGTGCAGGCGGCGATGGACGGCATGAATCACTATTTCGAGATGAAAGATCTGGTCAATAAAACCGGGGAATACATCGCGAAGCTGCTGGACGTGGAGGGCGCGACGGTGGTCTCCTGCGCATCCGCGGGCATCGCCCAGTCCGTGGCGGCGGTGCTGGTGAAAGACAGCGACTGGCTGCTGGAAAACCTGCACGTCACTCCAGTTGAGAACAACGAAATCGTGCTGCCGAAAGGGCACAA
The DNA here is from genome assembly GCF_057320385.1 of Enterobacter cloacae complex sp. 394F7. Lineage (NCBI taxonomy): Bacteria > Pseudomonadati > Pseudomonadota > Gammaproteobacteria > Enterobacterales > Enterobacteriaceae > Enterobacter > Enterobacter cloacae complex sp. 394F7. The sequence goes on from NZ_JBXWCS010000001.1 coordinate 138,832, forward strand.
CGTTAACTTTGGCGCGCCGGTGGGCACCATGGTGGCGCTGGGCGGCGGCAAGCTGGTGGAAGCGGGCTATGCCAACGAATGCTCAGCCGATCAGCTGGCGGCGGCCATCACCCCGCGCACCGCGGCAATCCTTTACATCAAATCGCACCACTGCGTGCAGAAAAGCATGCTCAGCGTTGAGCAGGCGGCGGTTGTGGCGCGCAAACACGATCTGCCCCTGATCGTCGATGCCGCAGCGGAAGAAGATCTGCATACCTATTACCGCTCCGGCGCCGACCTGGTGATCTACAGCGGCGCGAAAGCGATCGAAGGGCCCACCAGCGGCCTGGTGATCGGCAAGACCCAGTACGTCGAGTGGGTGAAGCGCCAGACGGCGGGTATTGGCCGCGCCATGAAGGTGGGTAAAGAGGGGATCCTAGGCCTGACCTGCGCCATCGAACACTACCTGACGGCAACCAAAGAGAGCGGGGCAGAGATGGTGGCGAAGATGACGCCGTTTATCGACGCGCTCAACACCCTGAATGGCGTTACCGCGCGCGTGGTCTGGGACAGCGCCGGTCGCGATATCGCGCGTACCGAGATTAAGTTTGACGAAGCCGTAACCGGCATCGGCACCGGCGAGCTGGTGAATGCCCTGAAGCAGGGGGAATACGCCATTTATTTCCGCGGCTACAAGGCCAACGAAGGGATTATCGAAGCGGACGTGCGCAGCGTGAACGCTGACCAGTTGAACATTGTGTACCGCCGCATAAGCGAAGTGTTAGGACAGGAGAAAAAGGCATGAAACTGACCCCCAATTTTTACCGTGACCGCGTCTGCCTGAACGTGCTGGCAGGCTCAAAAGCGAACGCCAGCGCCATTTACGAGGCGGCGGAAGGTCATGTGCTGGTGGGCGTGCTCTCCAAAAATTACCCGGACGTGGCCAGTGCGGTTGCTGATATGCGCGAGTACGCGGCGCTGATTGATAACGCGCTCTCGGTAGGCCTGGGGGCGGGTGACCCGAACCAGTCGGCGATGGTGAGCGAAATCTCCCGCCAGGTTCAGCCGCAGCACGTTAACCAGGTTTTCACCGGCGTGGCCACCAGCCGCGCGCTGCTGGGGCAGAATGAATCGGTGGTCAACGGTCTGGTCTCCCCGACCGGCACCGTCGGGATGGTGAAAATCTCCACCGGCCCGCTGAGCAGCGCGGCACCGGACGGCATTGTGCCGGTTGAAACGGCGATTGCCCTGCTGAAGGATTTCGGCGGCAGTTCGATTAAGTACTTCCCGATGGGTGGCCTGAAGTGCCGTGACGAATACCAGGCCGTGGCGGAAGCCTGCGCCCGTCACGACTTCTGGCTGGAGCCGACCGGGGGTATCGATCTGGATAACTACGAGGCGATCCTGCAGATCGCCCTGGACGCGGGCGTGAGCAAAATCATTCCGCATATTTATAGTTCGATTATCGACAAAGCCAGCGGCGATACGCGTCCGGAAGATGTGCGTACGCTGCTTGCGATGACGAAAAAGCTGGTGAAGTAAAACAAAACCTTACCCCTCACCCCAGCCCTCTCCCCAAAGGGGAGAGGGTGTAATCGTCCCCTCTCCCCTTTGGGGAGAGGGTTAGGGTGAGGGGGAAACACACCGCACAACCCCAAAGGAGCCACCATGCACACCCGTACCCTGCTCGTCGCTTCACTCTCTTTACTGGCTAACGCCGCTATCGCCCAGCCGCAGTACGCCTGGGTGGGCACCTATAACCCCAACGGGGAAGGGCTGTACCGCTTTACCGTCGACCCGAACACCGGTGCGCTCGGCGATAAAACGCTGGTGAGTCAGCTGCCGAACGCCGCGCAGCTGGCCGTCTCGCACGATGGCAAAACGCTGTATCTGGCAAGCGAAGTGGAGCAGGGCGTGTTGCAGGCGCTGCGGATAGATGATAACGGCGAGCTGAGCGAGCTGAATCAGGTCTCCTCCGGCGGTGCGGGGCCGGTCTATCTTTCGCTCACGCCGAACGGTCAGCATCTGCTGGTGGCGAACTACGTAAGCGGATCGATCGCAGTGCTGCCGATCAAAGCCGATGGCAGCCTGGGTGACGCCACGGATCGGCACCAGGATCAGGGTGAGCCAGGCGCTGCGAAACCGGAGGCGGCGGCAGAAGGCAGTTTTGCCATCAGCGATCATAATGGCCCCCATGCGCACATGATCGCCGCCGATCCGAGCGGGAAATATGTGTTTTCCACCGATCTGGGGCTGGATCGTATCTATCAGTACCGCTTTGACGATCGAACCGGCAAGCTGACGCCGAACGATCCACCGTTTATCAGCGCCTCCTCAAAAGGAGCCGGGCCGCGACACTTTGTCTTTACGCCGAAGGGGGATGGGCTGTGGCTGATTAACGAAGAGGCGTCTACGCTCACCCATTATACGCTGGACAGCAACGGCAGGCTGAAAGAGGGCAAAACGCTCTCCGCGCTGCCAGAAGGTTACAAAGGCACCAGTTTTGCGGCCGGACTGGCGCTGAGTGCAGATGGTAAACAGCTGTATGTGGCTAACCGTTTGCATAACAGCATCGGGCACTTTACCGTAACAGCGGAGGGCACGCTGACGCATCAGGACGATGTCTGGACGCGTGGCGACTACCCGCGCACCCTGACGCTCGATAAACAGGGGCGCTGGCTGTACGTCATGAACCAGCGCAGCGACAACATTACCCGTTTCCGCGTCGGTCAGGACGGCAAGCTAAGCTTTGAGTCAGACTATACCCCGGTCGGCAGCCCATCCCAGATGGTCATTTCACCCTGAGCAGTAAGAGGACAACGACGTGCGATTTCCGAACCAACGTTTAGCGCAACTTTTCGATCTGTTGCAAAACGAGACGCTGCCGCAGGACGAGCTGGCGCAGCGGCTGTCGGTCTCCACGCGAACCGTCCGGGCGGATATTTCCGCCCTGAACGCGCTGCTGGCAAGCCACGGCGCGCAGTTTATTCTCAGCCGCGGCAATGGCTACCAGCTCAAAATTGACGATGCGGTACGTTATCAGCAGCTACAGGCTTCCCATCCGCGCGCGCTGCGCATTCCCCGTACCGGGCCGGAGCGCGTGCATTATCTGGTGGTGCGTTTTCTCACCTCGGCGTTTTCACTCAAGCTGGAAGACCTGGCCGATGAGTGGTTCGTCAGCCGCGCCACGCTGCAGAGCGATATGGTGGAGGTGCGTGAGTGGTTCCACCGCTACAACCTGACGCTGGAAACGCGTCCACGCCATGGCATGAAGCTGTTTGGCAGTGAGATGGCGACCCGCGCCTGTCTGACCGATCTGCTCTGGGAACTGGCCCAGCAGGACAGCCTGAACCCGCTGGTGACCGACGTGGCGCTCAATGCCGGAGTAGCAGAGCAGATGGTGCCCGTACTGCACGAGGCGCTGACGCGGCATCACATCCGCCTGACCGACGAAGGCGAGCTGTTCCTGCGACTCTACTGCGCGGTGTCGGTGCGCCGCATCAGCGAGGGGTATCCACTGCCGGAATTCCACGCCGAAGATGTGGAAGAGAATGTGCGTGACGCGGCGAAAGATATCGCGGTGACCATTCAGCAGCTGGCGGGCAAAGCGCTTTCCCCTTCGGAAGAGAGCTGGCTGTGCGTGCATATCGCCGCGCGGCAGATCCAGGATATCGCGCCGAGTGCCATCAATGCGGATGACGACGAAGCGCTGGTCAACTACATCCTGCGCTATATCAACACCCACTATAACTACGACCTGCTCAGCGACGAGCAGCTGCATGCGGATCTGCTTACCCATATCAAAACCATGATCACCCGCGTGCGGTATCAAATCATGATCCCGAATCCGCTGCTGGATAACATCAAGCAGCACTATCCGATGGCGTGGGATATGACGCTGGCGGCAGTCTCAAGCTGGGGCAAATACACGCCGTATGTGATCAGCGAAAACGAGATTGGCTTCCTGGTGCTGCATATTGGCGTCGGGCTGGAGCGCCACTACAACATTGGCTACCAGCGCCAGCCGCGCGTGCTGCTGGTGTGCGATGCCGGTAATGCCATGGTGCGTATGATTGAGGCGGTGCTGCAGCGCAAATACCCGCAGATTGAGGTCACACGCACGCTTACGCTTCGCGAGTACGAGCAGACGGAATCCATTAGCGAAGACTTTGTGATCTCAACTGCCCGCGTCAGTGAAAAGTCTAAGCCGGTGGTGATGATCGCCCCGTTCCCGACGGACTACCAGCTGGAGCAGATTGGCAAGCTGGTGCTGGTGGACAGAACCCGTCCGTGGATGCTGGATAAATACTTCGACGCTGCGCATTTCCGTATTCTCAACGCCCCAGTGGACCAGCAAACGCTGTTCCGCGAGCTCTGCGTCCAGCTTGAAGAGGAGGGCTTTGTGGGGGCTGAGTTCCTCGACTCGGTCGTTGAGCGTGAAGCCATCGTCAGCACCATGCTAGGCGACGGCATCGCGCTGCCGCACTCCCTTGGCCTGCTGGCACAGAAAACGGTGGTCTATACCGTGCTCGCCCCGCACGGCGTCCAGTGGGGCGACGAAACCGCCCACGTTATCTTCCTGCTCGCCATCAGCAAAAGCGAATACGAAGAGGCGATGGCGATCTACGATATTTTCGTCACCTTCCTGCGCGAACGTGCGATGTCACGGCTTTGTAGCTGCGGAGATTTTGCCGAGTTTAAGGCGGTGGCGATGGAGAGTTTGAGCCGGTTTTGAGAGGCGTTATCCAGAATTCGATGTAATGCGAATGTAATGCTAAACTGCATTACACATTCGATTCTCCTGGAGGCATAATGGCTACGCTTAACGTCCGTCTGGATGACAAACTCAAAAACGAGGCTTATGCCGTGCTGGAAAAACTCAATATCACCCCAACAGAAGCCGTGCGACTCCTGTTTCAGTATGTCGCCGAGACGGGACGCATGCCGGTGAAAACGGTCACGATTAGCGACAGCGAAGATGCGCTGATACAGACAGTCCGAGAGCGACTGGCTAATCCGCAAAAGGGAATTAAGGTTAGTCTGGATGACTTATGAACTGGAATTTGACCCGAGGGCGTTAAAAGAGTGGAGCAAGCTGGGGGAGACTGTAAAAAAGCAGTTCAGGAAGAAACTTGCCGGGGTGTTGGTAAACCCCCGGATCGAATCGGCCCGTCTGCATAATCTGCCTGATTGCTACAAAATAAAACTCAGATCCCAGGGTTACCGTTTGGTCTATCAGGTTCAGGACAACGTGGTAACGGTAGTTGTCATCGCTATTGGGAAAAGAGAGAAATTAACCGTGTATCACGATGCTAACAAACGGCTATAGCGTTCAGCGCAAATGATGCACAACCTGGTTACTGCTGCCGCGCCAGATAAGCGCCGGGTCTTTTAAATCCTGTACAAATTTGCCGTCGACCAGCACGTTAATCAGATCCACCACTTCCCTTTGCTGCGCGTTCAGCTCGTCCAGCTTATAGCCCGTCCAGACCCAGATATCTTTTCCTGCGCACTCGCGGCGAATGCGTTTCACCAGCTTCAGGATCTCCGGCACGTTTTGCGGGTGCAGCGGATCGCCGCCGGAGAGCGAAATCCCCTGACGTTTGATGCGAGTGTCGTTGAGGTCGTTAATGATCCGGTCTTCCATCTCGGCGGTAAACGGCATGCCGGAATTGAGCCGCCAGGTGCTTTTGTTGTAGCAGCCAGGGCATTCGTGCACGCAACCTGAGACAAAAAGAGTGCAGCGGGTGCCGGGGCCGTTAACGATGTCGACGGGGTAGTACTGGTGATATCGCATAGAAATGTCCAGAGAATGTATGCGCGCTGATGCCCTCACCCCGGCCCTCTCCCACGGGGAGAGGGGGAAGAGTTCCCTCTCCCTTGAGGGAGAGGGCCAGGGTGAGGGGGAGAACACGGAACTTAACCGATCTGCCCATTCCCTAAATGCTTCACGCGGCGTTTCACCTCTTCCTGCTTACCGGCGTTGAACGGACGCGCATCCGGGCTGCCAAGATAGCCGCACACGCGGCGGGTTACCGATACGCGGGCCGCATCGTGGTTGCCGCATTTCGGGCAGGTAAAGCCTTTACTGGTACACTCAAACTCGCCGGTAAAGCCGCACTCGTAGCACTCATCGATAGGCGTATTGGTGCCGTAATACGGCACGTGCTGATAGCTGTAATCCCACACGTCTTCCAGCGCTTTAAGGTTGTGCTGGATGTTCGGGTATTCGCCGTAGCAGATAAAGCCGCCGCTGGCGATAGGGGGATAGGCCGCTTCAAAGTCAATTTTGTCGTACGGGTTAACCTTTTTCTCCACGTCCAGGTGGAAGCTGTTGGTGTAGTAACCTTTGTCAGTCACCCCTTCCACAATACCGAACTCGGCGGTGTCCAGACGGCAGAAACGGTCACACAGGTTTTCGCTCGGCGTACTGTACAGGCTAAAGCCGTAGCCGGTCTCTTCTTTCCACTGGTCAACGGCATCGCGCAGGCGCTGAACAATGGCGATGCCTTTCTCGCGCAGCGCGTCGCTGTCATACATATGCGTGTTGCCAAACAGGGCGTTGATGGTTTCGTGAATGCCGATATAGCCCAGCGAGATCGACGCACGACCGTTTTTGAAGATCTCAGACACATCGTCGTCCGCTTTCAGACGCACGCCGCAGGCCCCTTCCATATAGAGGATTGGCGCGACACGGGCTTTCACCCCTTCCAGACGGGCGATGCGGGTCATCAGCGCTTTACGTGCCAGCTGTAAACGCTCATCCAGCAGCGCCCAGAAGACGTCTTCATTTCCTTTGGCTTCCAGCGCGATGCGCGGCAGGTTCAGGCTGATCACGCCCAGGTTGTTGCGGCCGTCATGCACCTGCTCACCATTTTCGTCCTCATACACGCCGAGGAAGCTGCGACAGCCCATCGGGGTTTTAAACGAACCGGTGACTTTCACCACCTGGTCGTAGTTCAGAATGTCCGGATACATACGCTTGCTCGCGCACTCCAGCGCCAGCTGTTTAATGTCGTAGTTCGGGTCACCAAACTTATGGTTCAGACCGTCGCGGATGGCGAAGACCAGTTTCGGGAACACCGCCGTTTTGCGGTTTTTGCCAAGACCGGAGATACGGTTACGCAGAATGGACTGCTGAATCAGACGCGACTCCCAGCTGGTTCCCAGACCAAAGCCGAACGTGACAAACGGCGTCTGACCATTAGCGGTATGCAGCGTGTTCACCTCGTACTCCAGCGACTGGAACGCGTCATAGCACTCTTTCTCGGTGCGGGAATGGGCGTAGCCGTCGGCATCGGGGATCTGCCACTCTTCCGCCGTTTTACGGTGCTTCTTAAAGCTTGCAGTAACAAATGGGGCCAGCACTTCATCAATGCGGTTAATGGTGGTGCCGCCGTAAATGTGGCTCGCGACCTGGGCGATAATCTGCGCCGTGACGGCCGTCGCCGTGGAGATAGACTTCGGCGGCTCAATCTCGGCGTTACCCATTTTAAAACCGTGGGTCAGCATGCCTTTGAGGTCGATCAGCATGCAGTTAAACATCGGGAAGAACGGCGAGTAGTCGAGATCGTGGTAGTGGATCTCACCGCGCTCGTGCGCCGATACCACGTCGCGCGGCAACAGATGCTGACGGGCGTAGTGTTTAGCCACGATGCCGGCCAGCAGGTCGCGCTGGGTCGGGATCACCTTGCTGTCTTTATTGGCGTTTTCATTGAGCAGGGCGGAGTTGGTCTGCTCGACCAGACCCCGGATTTCCTGATTCAGGCGGCCGCGCTTCTCACGCTGGACGTCGCGGTCGTGGCGGTACTCAATATAAGCGCGCGCTAACTGCTTGTAAGGACCAGACATCAGCTGGTTCTCAACCGCAGTCTGGATCTCGCTGATATCCACCTGGCTGCGTTCGTTCATCTGGCGGCTAACGACGTCTGCGACGGTGGCGCAGTAATCTGCGTCATCGACTCCCGCTGCTTTAGCTGCACGCAGAATGGCTTCCTGAATGCGCTCTGATTTAAACGGCACTTTACAGCCATCACGTTTCATCACATGCGGTGTCATGATCACTCCATTTTAAAAACAGGTTATCCACAGAGGTGGGGAAGTATGCACCGGGTGGATTATCAGCCAGCCCAATGACTTCCCGCGTTCCCGACCCTTGTTATCCACAATCCCGGAGAGCGGAGTCGCCGTGTTGTTGTTGGAATAGTAGACGATAAATACAAGATGTTGGGTCGGCCAGCATTTTAAGTGCTACATATAGTGATTTGCATCAAACATGTTTGCGATTTTTTTGATTCAGAACAAAGTAAAAAGACGAGAGTACAAACGGCGGGCGCTGGAGCGAATGTAAATCCGCAAAGGAAAAATCTGATTAATTATTCAACAAAAACAGTAAAGTAAGCCGGGCGCTGCTGTTACGCCCGGCGGGAGATTACGCCTGTAGCCACCAGACGGCTTCAAACGGACGTAGCGTGGCGGTATGTGGGGCCGGGTAGTTACTCATGACGGCCTGCCACTCACCACTGAGAACGCCTGATTCCCATTCATGAGACTGATGGCTGAGGTTAGCCACCACCACCAGGGTTTGCCCCTGCCACTGGCGGCGATAACACCACAGGAACGGATGTTCCGGCAGCAGATCCTGATAATCGCCCCACGTCAGCACCGGCAGGGTTTTGCGCAGGCGAATCAGCGACTGGTAGGTATAAAACACCGAATCAGGATCGTCCAGCGCCGCGCGGGCGTTGACCGTCTCGTAGTTGTCGCAGACGCCAATCCACGGCTCACCTTCGGTAAAGCCCGCATTGTGCGAGGCATCCCACTGCATCGGCGTGCGCCCGTTATCGCGCGACTTACTCGCCAGAATCGCCAGGAGTTCGTTCGGATCGCGGCCGTTAGCTCGCAGTTCGGCGAACATGTTCAGGCTTTCCACGTCGCGGTAATCAGTGATGCGGCTGAAGTGCGGGTTGGTCATGCCAAGCTCTTCACCCTGATAGATATACGGCGTGCCCTGCATCCCGTGCAGCACCATGCCGAGCATCTTCGCGGCAGCCACGCGGTGTTCCCCTTCATCACCAAAGCGCGACACGATGCGCGGCTGGTCGTGGTTACACCAGAACAGCGCGTTCCACGCTTTGTTGTGCATCCCTTGCTGCCAGTGGGTAAACAGGGTTTTCAGCGCCACGAAGTCCGGCTTCGCCTTCGTCCACTTTTCGCCGCCGGGGTAATCCACCTTCAGATGATGGAAGTTAAAGGTCATCGACAGCTCGCGCCCGTCAAGAGACGCATACTGCTGGCAGTTCTCCAGCGAGGTGGAGGACATCTCGCCCACCGTCATCAGATTACGCGGCGTAAAGACGTCGCGGCTCATCTCCTGGAGATATTCATGAATGCGCGGCCCATCGGTGTAGAAGCGGCGACCGTCGCCAATATCGTCATTCGGGAAAGCCTGGTCTTTCGAAATCAGGTTAATCACATCCAGACGCAGGCCATCCACGCCGCGATCGGCCCAGAACTCGCACACCTTTTTCAGCTCGGCGCGCACGGCCGGATTCTCCCAGTTGAGATCCGCCTGCTCCGGGGCGAAGAGGTGCAGATAATACTGCTCGCTCTCGGCGTGCCAGCGCCAGGCGTTGCCGCCGAATTTGGAGCGCCAGTTGTTGGGAAGCTGCTCCGGCGTGCCGTCGCGCCAGATATAAAACTGGCGGTACGGGCTGGCTTTATTCAGTGATTCACGGAACCAGGCGTGCTGGGTTGACGTGTGGTTAAACACCATATCCAGCACGATGCGAATGCCGCGTTCATGCGCCTGGGCGACCAGCTCGTCAAGGTCATCCAGCGTGCCGTACGCCGGGTCGATGGCGGTGTAATTCGCCACGTCGTAGCCGTTATCCACCTGCGGGGAGATGTAAAACGGCGTCAGCCAGATGGCGTCAATACCGAGGGTTTTCAGGTAGTCCAGCCGCTGCGTCACGCCGCGCAGATCGCCGGTGCCGCTGCCGGTCGTGTCCTGGAAACTTTTTGGGTAAATCTGATAGATGACGCCGTTCTGCCACCAGTGAGGAAGGGTATTCATAATGCGTTCCTGCAAATGCGAAGGGGCGCAACTGCGCCCCGAAAGATGAAGTTAAACAATCTGCAACGTGCCCTGACGGAACTTACGCTGGTAAACCACGGTGGTGAGCGCCATTGGGACGATAATCGCTACCGCCATCGCCAGGGCAAACACCTGCCAGAAAGTGGGCTGGATGGAGAGGATGCCCGGCAGCCCGCCGACGCCAATCCCGTTCGCCATCACCCCGTTCAGGCCGCACAGCAGGCCCGCCAGACCGGAACCGATCATCGCGCAGAGCATCGGGAAGCGGTATTTCAGGTTGATACCGTACATCGCCGGTTCGGTGACCCCGAGATACGCGGAGATGGCGGCCGGGACGGAAATTTCACGCTCGTTATGCTTACGGCTGACCAGAATAATGCCCGTTACGGCAGATGCCTGAGCGATGTTAGACAGCGCGATAATCGGCCAGACCGGCGTGCCGCCAAGGCTCTGGATCATCTGCATATCAATCGCCAGCGTGGTCTGGTGTACGCCGGTGATCACCAGCGGGGCGTACAGGAAGCCGAACAGCGCGGCACCAATCGGCGCGAAGCTGCCGGTCATCAGGTGACGGACGGCAAAGGCCACACCGTCGCCGATCATGCGGCCAAACGGACCGATAAAGGCGTGCGCCAGGAACACCGCCAGGATCAGCGAGCAGACCGGCACCACCACCAGATAGAGGTAATCTGGCACGATGCGTTTCAGGCGCGTCTCAATAAAGCCCAGCGCCAGACCCGCCAGCAGTGCCGGAATAACCTGCGCCTGATAACCCACTTTGGCGATGGTGAACAGGCCAAAGTTCCACACTTCCGGCGCCTGCTGGCCAAGTAAGTAAGCGTTCATTAACTGCGGAGAGACCAGCGTTACGCCGAGTACGATACCCAGAATCGGGGTACCGCCCATTTTACGCACGGCGGACCAGCAAATCCCCACCGGCAGATAGAAGAAGATCGCTTCGCCAATCAGCCACAGGAAGTCGTAAATGGTTTTCAGCGCCGGGTACATCTGCGCCAGGGTTTTGCCGTCGCTCATCGGCACATCACCGATGACGTTACGGAAGCCTAAAATTAAGCCCCCGCTGATCAGCGCCGGCAGCAGCGGGAAGAAGATCTCTGCGAAGTGGGAGATAAGCTGCTCATGCCATTTCATATTCTGGCGCGCGGCCTTTTTGGCCTGCTCTTTATCTGCCGCGTTGTGCCCGGTAGTGGCGAGCAGAGCCTGATAGTAATCGCCCACTTCGGTACCAATAACCACCTGGAACTGCCCGGCGTTGGTGAAGCAGCCTTTCACCATCGAAAGCGCTTCAATCGCTTTCGGATTGGCTTTGGCCGGATCGTTCAACACGAAGCGCAGGCGGGTAATACAATGGCTGACCGTCGCGATGTTTTCGCGACCGCCCACCAGGACGATCAGCTGATCGATATCTGCTTGTTTGACTTTACTCATCATGAAACCTCATGACAGATGGGAGGGGTGTAATGACCTGAGCGCAAGCCTACTCCTTCAGCGGGACGGCGAAAATGGGAACGTTCCCGAAATCGGGCGAAGATCACAATAAACCGATTTATGGCGGTTATGAAAGATGGACGGGAATGACGATTTGGCGGGGTTCTGCGCGCCCGTTGATCTGCTCAATCAGCTGTGCGGCGGCCTGACGGCCGGACTCGGCGTAGCCCGGATCGACGGTGATGATCTCCGGGTGCAGGAACTTCATCAGCGGGGTACTGCCTACGCTGGCGACCTGCAGCTCGTCGATGCGCTGTTCCTGTAAATATTTGCTCGCACCCAGCGCCAGGGTATCGGTCGCGCACACCAGCGCGGTGGTCTGCGGGGTCAGCACGCTGGCGACTTGCTCATAGCCCTGCTTCATGCCAAGCCCGGGCAGGGAGGCCACGGCAGAGAGGTTGTGCTTTTTGCAAAACGCCAGATAGGCTTCGTGACGGCGTTTGCCGGTGGTGACGTCCGCGTGCGGTACGCCAAGATAGCTGATATGACGATGGCCTTTTTCGTACAGGCGCTGCATCAGGGTAATAATCGCCCCTTCATCGTCATAGCAGACGGAGGCAAATCCGTGGGCATCGCGTGCCAGCAAGACCAGCGAGGGTTGCCAGGGTTTGAGCATCTCCTCTTTAATGCCGGTAAAGCCAAACAGGACCACCCCGTCGATGTTGCGTCGCGCCAGCATCCCCAGGTGCTCTTCCACCAGCTGTGGCAAGAACTGGCTCTCCATCATGATTGGATCGTAACCCTGCTCATAGAAGGCGGGCAGCATGGTCTGTACGGCGAGGTTTTCAGAGAGGGAATCCAGACGCGAGACAATAATGGCGACCACTTTATCGCTCTGTCCGCGCATGGCGCGTGCGGAACGGGAAGGGGAAAACCCGTGCTGATTCATCACCGCCTCGACGCGCTCGCGCGTGCGTTCGCTGACACCGCTCTCGTTGTTCAGCACGCGCGACACGGTGGATTTCCCCACGCCGCTTAAACGCGCAATGTCTTTAATCGTAAGGCGGTTTTGCATGCTGTATTCCCTGTAACAACGATAACGGTGTCAAATGAGCCTAATGCTATAGCGCTAATTCGCTATGGGCAAAGTCTGGTTTACGTTCGGTTTATTTGAGGGTGGGTATAATACCGCCCGACGCGCCGCTTAGGGTACGGTTAAATCCTTATACTGCGCGGCGTACCCCTTATTTTTACTTACCGGAGGCGACATGGATCCCGATCCCACACCTCTCCTGACCAGGAGAACCCCTTCTTTCCGGTAAGCCAGCCTTGTGCTGTCTCACCGGTGATGTGAGGCAGCAACGTTCTGAACGTTCCTGCTTGAAAATTTAAGTGCCTGTCAGGTACGGCTTTGCCACGCCTGCAGGAAAGACTGCGTCCGCCCAGGCGGATGCGGGGGAATGACTATGTTTAAAAATATCACCCGGCAGCTACAGGCGCTGCTGAGCCGCCACCTGCCACACCGTCTGGTTCAGCGCGATCCGCTGCCAAACGGCAAAAATTTCTCCGGCGCCACTATTCCCGCCAGCCTCACCGAGCGCTGCCTCAACGTGGCGGCGATGGATGAGAACGAAGTCTGGCGCGCCTTTAACGGACACCCGGAAGGGCTGAATGCGGCTGAAGTGCAAAAAATCCGGGCCGTGCATGGCGACAACCTCATCCCGGCGCAAAAACCGGCGCCGTGGTGGGTGCATCTGTGGATCTGCTACCGCAATCCCTTCAACCTGCTGCTGACCGTGCTGGGCATTATCTCTTACGCCACTGAAGATCTGTTTGCCGCGGGCGTTATCGCCCTGATGGTGGGGATCTCCACGCTGCTGAACTTTATTCAGGAAGCGCGCTCCACCAAAGCGGCGGATGCCCTGAAGGCGATGGTCAGCAACACCGCGACCGTGTCGCGAGTCATTAACGATCTGGGTGAAAACGCCTGGGTCGAACTGCCCATCGACCAGCTGGTGCCGGGCGATCTGGTGAAGCTCGCCGCCGGGGATATGATCCCGGCGGATTTACGCATCATCCAGGCGCGCGATCTGTTCGTGGCCCAGGCCTCGCTCACCGGGGAGTCCCTGCCGGTGGAAAAGGTGGCGCGAACTCGCGATCCGCAGCAGATGAACCCGCTTGAGTGCGACACCCTGTGCTTTATGGGCACCACGGTGGTTAGCGGCACGGCGCAGGCGATTGTCACCGCCACCGGCGGCAATACCTGGTTTGGTCAGCTTGCCGGACGTGTGACAGAGCAGGAGAGCGAGCCGAATGCGTTCCAGAAAGGGATTGGCCGTGTCAGCATGCTGCTGATCCGCTTTATGATGGTGATGACGCCGATTGTGCTGCTGATCAACGGCTACACCAAAGGCGACTGGTGGGAAGCCGCGCTGTTTGCGCTCTCCGTGGCGGTTGGCTTAACGCCGGAAATGCTGCCGATGATTGTCACCTCCACCCTGGCGCGCGGGGCGGTGAAGCTGTCAAAACAGAAGGTGATCGTCAAACACCTCGACGCCATTCAGAACTTTGGCGCGATGGACATTCTCTGCACCGACAAAACCGGCACGCTGACGCAGGATAAAATCGTGCTGGAGAACCACACCGATATCGCCGGTAAAACCAGCGAACGCGTGCTGCACAGCGCCTGGCTGAACAGCCACTACCAGACCGGGCTGAAAAATCTGCTCGATGTTGCGGTGCTGGAAGGGGTGGATGAAGAGTCTGCCCGCTCACTCTCTGGCCGCTGGCAGAAGGTGGATGAGATCCCGTTCGATTTTGAGCGCCGCCGGATGTCGGTGGTGGTCAGCGAGCAGCCGGATGTGCACCAGCTGATCTGCAAAGGCGCGTTGCAGGAGATCCTCAATGTTTCCACCCAGGTTCGCTACAACGGTGACATCGTGCCGCTGGACGACACCATGCTGCGCCGCATCAAACGCGTCACGGATAACCTGAACCGTCAGGGGCTGCGGGTGGTGGCGGTGGCGAGCAAATTCCTGCCTGCACGCGAGGGAGACTATCAGCGTATCGACGAATCCGATCTGATCCTCGAGGGTTATATCGCATTCCTCGATCCGCCGAAAGAGACCACCGCTCCGGCGCTGAAAGCGCTGAAGGCCAGCGGGATCACCGTGAAAATCCTTACCGGCGACAGCGAGCTGGTGGCCGCCAAAGTGTGCCACGAAGTGGGGCTGGACGCGGGTGACGTGGTAGTAGGCAGCGATATCGAACACCTCAGTGACGACGAGCTGGCTCAGCTTGCCCGGCACACCACGCTGTTTGCCCGCCTGACGCCGATGCATAAAGAGCGCATCGTCACCCTGCTTAAGTGCGAAGGGCACGTGGTGGGCTTTATGGGCGACGGTATCAACGACGCGCCCGCGCTGCGTGCGGCGGATATCGGTATCTCCGTGGACGGGGCGGTGGACATCGCCCGCGAAGCGGCAGACATCATCCTGCTGGAAAAGAGCCTGATGGTGCTGGAAGAGGGCGTGATCGAAGGGCGTCGGACTTTTGCCAACATGCTGAAATACATCAAAATGACCGCCAGCTCCAACTTCGGTAACGTCTTCAGCGTGCTGGTGGCGAGCGCGTTTCTGCCGTTCCTGCCGATGCTGCCGCTGCATCTGCTGATCCAGAACCTGATGTACGATGTCTCTCAGGTGGCGATCCCGTTTGATAACGTCGACGACGAGCAGATCCAGAAGCCGCAGCGCTGGAACCCGGCGGATCTGGGGCGTTTTATGCTCTTCTTTGGCCCGATCAGCTCCATCTTTGACATCCTGACCTTCTGCCTGATGTGGTTTGTGTTCCACGCCAATACGCCGGAACATCAGACCCTGTTCCAGTCCGGCTGGTTCGTGGTGGGGCTGCTGTCGCAAACGCTGATTGTGCATATGATCCGCACCCGTCGTATTCCGTTCATCCAGAGCCGTGCCGCCTGGCCGCTGATTGTGATGACGGGGATTGTGATGGCGCTCGGCATCGCGCTGCCGTTCTCACCGTTGGCCAGCTACCTGCAGCTGCAGGCGCTGCCGCTGAGCTACTTCCCGTGGCTGGTGGCGATCCTCGCGGGCTATATGGTGCTGACGCAGATGGTGAAAGGGTTTTACGCGCGTCGGTATGGGTGGCAGTAAGTTATGTTAGCCGGGTGGCGGCTTCGCCTTACCCGGCCTACTACCCGAAACGTAGGCCCGGTAAGCGCAGCGCCACCGGGCAATAGCTTTCCTCCCAAATTCAACAACCTGTGATCTCCGTCGGCGCATTCGCTTGACGACAAATTGAGCGCATGTTACCAGAATGTTTTGCCTGTATTTGGCCCGTCAGATAAGGAACATTCATGTTACGGTACAGCCTCTTAACCGCCGGGCTGCTGCTCGGCGCGTCAGCGTTTGCCGCCCCGGCAGGCGATCTTCCCCTGATGCCCTGGCCTGCGAAGGTTGAACGCCCGACCACTCAGGGCGCGCTGGTGCTTAATAATCAACTCTCCGTAAGCGTCAGCGGAGACGATCTCGGTGACGCCGTTAACCGCCTGCGCCAGCGTATTGCCCTGCAAACCGGCTGGACGCTGCAGCCCCAGACCGACAAACCCGAAAAACCGACCATCCGCATTGCCATCGCCAAAAAAGTGAAGCCGCAGCCGCTGCCGGACAGCGACGAAAGCTACAGGCTGACGGTGGATGCCAACGGGGTGGATATCTCCGCCAATACCCGTTTCGGCGCGCTGCGTGCCATGGAAACGCTGCTCCAGCTGGTGCAAAACGGCGCGGAAAACACCTCTGTACCGTGGGTGACCATTGAAGATTCCCCGCGCTTCCCGTGGCGCGGGCTGCTGCTGGACTCGGCGCGCCACTTTATCCCGCTGGCGGATATCAAACGCCAGATCGACGGTATGGCCGCGGCAAAACTCAACGTGCTGCACTGGCATTTAACCGACGATCAGGGCTGGCGTTTCAGCTCAAAGCGCTATCCTAAGCTGACCCAGCTTGCCAGCGACGGGCTGTTCTACACGCCAGAGCAGATGCGCGAGATTGTCCGCTATGCTGCCGAGCGCGGTGTCCGCGTGGTGCCGGAGATCGATATGCCAGGCCACGCCTCGGCCATTGCCGTGGCCTACCCGGCGCTGATGAGCGCGCCGGGGCCGTACGAAATGGAGCGCCACTGGGGAGTCTTAAAGCCGGTGCTGGATCCGACCAAAGAGGCCACTTACGCCTTTGCTGACGCGATGGTCAGCGAACTGGCAGCGATCTTCCCCGATCCTTATCTGCACATCGGTGGCGATGAGGTGGATGACAGCCAGTGGAAAGCGAATCCGGCCATTCAGCAGTTTATGCGCGACCACAAGCTGGCGGACAGCCACGCGCTGCAGGCGTATTTCAACCGCAAGCTGGAAACGATCCTTGAAAAACACCACCGGCAGATGGTGGGCTGGGATGAGATCTACCATCCCGATCTGCCCAAAAGCATTCTGATCCAGTCCTGGCAGGGGCAGGATGCGCTGGGACAGGTGGCGCAGAACGGCTACAAAGGGATCCTCTCGACGGGCTTCTATCTCGATCAGCCGCAGTCCACCGCTTACCACTACCGCAATGAGATCGTGCCGCAGGCCTTAAACGGCGTGGACGTGATTGCCGACACCGACAGCGCCCAGAGCTGGGCCTTCTCCATGCCTCGTCTGAAAGGCAAGCCGGTCGAAGGCAGCTTTACGCTGGTGAAAGGGGAGTCCGGCTGGCGCGGATTTATTGATTTTGCCGGCAAGTCCCGCCGCGCGGTGGACAACATTGCGTGGCGCGATGACAATCAGGTGACGTTTACCGTTGATACCTGGATGGGCGAAACGCGCCCGGTGGTGTCGGTTGATAACGATAAGCTCACGGGTTATTTCCTGGTGGGGAATGTCCGCTACCCGATCAGCGGCACGCGTCTGGATGAGGTTCCTAAAGGCACTCCGCCGGTAGTGCCGGATATCGCGCATCAGGTTAATCTGCTTGGCGGAGAAGCCGCGCTGTGGGCGGAAAACGTGGTGGCACCGGTGCTGGATATCCGTCTGTGGCCGCGTACCTTTGCGGTGGCGGAGCGGTTATGGTCCGCGCAGGATGTTACCGATGTCGACAACATGTACACCCGCCTGCAGGCGATGGACAGCTGGTCGACGGTCTCGGTCGGGCTGCAGCAGCACACCCAGCAGCAGGTGCAGTTCACGCGCCTTGCCGGGAATGCCGATACGCTGCCGCTGCAAATCCTCGCCCAGGCGGTGGAGCCTGCGCAGTATTACACTCGTCAGCATCTCAAATTCCAGGCCGGAAACTACCATCAGTTTGAGCCGCTCAACCGCTTCGCGGATGCGCTGAACGCTGAAAGCGCCACCGTGCGCCAGATGAACAAATGGGCCGACCGTCTGGTGAGCGACGCCGAGGATACCGAAAGTGCCGACGCGCTGCGCCATGTGTTTAACCGCTGGCAGAGCAATATCAGCGACGCGCTGGCACTGAGTGAAAACAGCTATCAGCTGAAGGCGATCAAGCCGGTGATTCAGGAGGTGGATAAGCTGGCCTCGATTGGCCTGAGGCTCACCGATCTGGTGGCGCGTCAGGGCACGCTGGACGATAAAGAGATCGCCTCAATTCAGAGCGAGCTGGATAACGCGGCGAAGGTTCAGGACGAAGTGGTGATTGCGGCGGTGTACCCGCTGGAGACGCTGCTGCGCGCGACGCGGAATCAGTAGGAAAAACCCCCTCACCCCAACCCCTCTCCCCAAAGGGGCGAGGGGCTCGATCGGTTCCCTCTCCCCTTTGGGGAGAGGGTTAGGGTGAGGGGACTAGTGCTTAAGCACCCACGCCTCTTTCCAGTGTGAACCGGTGCCCGGCTCAAACTGGGTCGCATACTTGCTCCACTGCACGCAGTAGCCGCTGTACGGGAAAGGCTTACACTGGTAGGTCTTACCGTCTTTTGGCTGCAGCACCACGGTGCCTGCTTTGTACGACGCGATGTTATCCGGGAAGATGTAATCATGCTGACCGGTGCTGTTGTCCGCCGCGGCTTCCTCTTCCAGCATCAGGTTCAGCACATCCTGCGCAAACAGCGTGCCGTCTTTATTGGTGGCGTAGTACTTCAGCATGTGGTGACCCGCCTCAACGCCGGTCAGCGTCAGGGTGACGTCCTGATTCACGTTATTCATCTCCTGCTTCAGGTACCCTTTTTCCGCCCCGTGATGGTTCATGACGTGGGCTTCGAAATCGACGTTACCGTGGGTATTCACATGGAAGGTGACGGTCGCATTGCCGTTCTCGATTTTGCTGTAGTGCAAATTGCTGACGGCGATGGTTTCATTGACCTCTGCCTTCTGCTCTTCGTACGAAATCGCAACGGACTGCAGGGCGCTGCCCTCTTTGACGAATACGCTGTTCGCGCCATGGACCGGGCTAATCTCGCCGCCCTCATCCTTCACGCCGACGCGAATGTCCTGGTGCGCGGTGTTAATTTTCTGCGCCAGATCGTACGACCACTGGTTAGCATCCCCCTGCGCGGCCGTGGCGATCGTTATTTCTGTGCGCAGGGAGGTTACTTCACCGTGCGCATCGAAGAAGCGGGCAATGACCTTATCGCCGACGTTCAGGTTATTTCCTGCAATCTGGCCGCTGAGGACCTTGCTCCACTCTGATTCGATGCTGGCACCGTCATCCGGGGTAACATTGCCGCCGTTACCAAAATCAACGTCAATGGCCTGGTAGAAACTGTTTGAGGTATCCGCTATTTCCCAGACGCCATAAATCACCTGGTAACCCGTTCGCGCAGGTACATTACAGGTCATGGCTTTGCGCATCGCGGGGGCCTGGCCATTTCCATTCACGGTACAGAACGGGGTTAATTCAAACTGATCGCGGTTCAGGGGTTTATTCGGATCCCAGTTTTGTTTGGTGATGTAGTAACGCCAGTTGGTGGTTTTGTGCGGCGCGGTGTGATACCAGACAAACTCATGCGGGCCGGCGGTCATGGGGCTTTTCGTCCACGCGTTCAGGCTCTGTTTATCCAGCTGGGAGTAATTCGCAATCCCCGCGCTGGCAAGCTGGCCGTCTGGCGGCATCGCACCGCCCGGGAAGCCGGAGGTTTTCTCCACGCTCTGCGGTTCATACTGAACGGAGCCACAGTCAATGTTTTGACCGAGCTTGCACATATAAGCGCGGCTGGCAGGAGACTCAATATATCCGTGCGCTAAAGCGGATGAGGCAACGGTCAGGGTCGCCATCGCAAGGGCAATCTTTGATAATTTCATTGTTAGTCCATTAATAATAAATACGCAGGGTGATGTTATTAATGGCGGGTGGGGAAGGTCATGCTGTGGTGAGAGGAAAAATAACCAAAAAAAATGGACAGCCGAAGCCGCCCATTCTCTGCTGCTATCAATCAGCGACGTACGGCAATCGCTTCGATTTCAATTTTCACGTCTTTTGGCAGACGAGCCACTTCCACGCAGGAGCGCGCCGGGAAAGAGGCGTTATGCTCGGTGAAGAACGCTTCATAAGTGGCGTTAACGGTGGCGAAATCGTTCAGATCTTTCACGAAAACGGTGGTTTTCACGATGTCGCCCACTTTCAGGCCTGCGGATTCCACGATCGCCTGCAC
This sequence comes from Enterobacter cloacae complex sp. 394F7, assembly GCF_057320385.1. Taxonomy (NCBI): domain Bacteria; kingdom Pseudomonadati; phylum Pseudomonadota; class Gammaproteobacteria; order Enterobacterales; family Enterobacteriaceae; genus Enterobacter; species Enterobacter cloacae complex sp. 394F7. The sequence goes on from NZ_JBXWCS010000001.1 coordinate 159,017, forward strand.
GTTTTCCAGCGACTGACGCGCCTGCGCCGCTACGTCGGCTGGCACTTCACCGGTCTTCGGGTTCACCGGGATCTGGCCAGAGGTAATAATCATGCTACCCAGATCAACGCCCTGAACGTATGGGCCGATAGCCGCTGGTGCATTTTCCGTCGCGAGTACTTTGGTCATGATTTCTCCAGAATAACAGCTGATTTAAGAGTCCCGGCCATTATAGGGAGGCCGGGATCCTTTACCAACCTCAATTAGTTGGCCAGCACCACATAATGAGAAAACTCTTTTTCGCAGTATTTGCATTTGAGTGCGATGTCATCGGCGCGTTTTTTCACTGCGAAGCTGGAGGAGACCGGCTCCGCGTGGCTGATGCAGTTGCTGTTCGGGCAAACCAGCACGCTCTCAATCCGCTCCGGCAGGCTTGGGCGTGATTTGCCCACCACGTCGTAATTGTCGATGCGGTTAACGGTGGCGTCCGGCGCGTACAGCGACAGCTGGTTAACCTGCTCGTCGGTCAGGAAAGTATTCTCGATCTTGATCAGGTCCTTGCGGCCCATTTCGCCTGACGGCAGATTCAGGCCGATGGTGATGCGCTGGTCGGTTTCGGTTAGTTTAAACAGCGTCAGCAGCTTAAAGCCGACCTGCGCAGGGATGTGGTCAATCACGGTGCCACGTTTGATGGCTTCAACCTGGAGTTTGTTATCGTGTGTCATTGTCGTTTCCCCTTACAGAGCCAATTCGCGATTCAGAACCAGTGCCAGTAACGCCTGGCGGGCGAAGATGCCGTTTCCGGCCTGCTGGAAGTACCAGGCGTGCGGCGTTTTATCCACGTCTGTGGTGATCTCATCGATGCGCGGCAGCGGGTGCAGCACCTTCATGTTGTCGCGCGCACCCTCGAGGTCGCTGGCGCGCAGCACAAACTGCGCCTTCACGTTGGCGTACTCGGACGGATCCAGACGCTCTTTCTGCACGCGGGTCATATACAGAATATCCACGTTGCCCATCACCTCTTCGATGCTGGCGTGCAGGCTCCACGGAATGCCTTTTTCATCCAGCATGTCGAGAATGTACTGCGGCATCGCCAGCGCGTCCGGAGCGATGAAGAAGAAGCGGTTGCCGTTGAATTTCGCCAGCGCCTGGGTCAGGGAGTGAACCGTGCGGCCATATTTCAGGTCACCCACCATGGCGATGTTCAGGTTTTCCAGACGGCCCTGGGTCTCCTGAATGGTGAACAGATCCAGCAGGGTCTGCGTCGGATGCTGGTTGGCACCGTCACCGGCGTTCAGCACCGGAATGCCGCCGGAAAATTCGGTTGCCAGACGGGCCGCGCCCTCCTGCGGGTGACGCATTACAATCGCGTCAACGTAGGTGCTGATCACTGAAATGGTATCCGCCAGGGTTTCGCCTTTTTTACCCAGCGACGTGTTACTGCTGTCTGAGAAGCCCACCACGCTCGCGCCCAGGCGGTGCATGGAGGTTTCAAAGGAGAGGCGGGTGCGGGTCGACGCTTCAAAGAAGCAGCTCGCAATCACCTTGTGCTTCAGCAGCTCCGGTTGCGGATTGGCCTTCAGTTTTGCCGCGGTTTCCAGAACCAGTTCCAGCTCTTCGCGGCTGAGGTCGTTTATGGAAATGATGTGTTTTTGATAAAGCGGATTCATGTTTATCTCCTGACGCCGGGCAAAAAAAAGCCCCTCAAATGAGGGGCTCTGGGAATAGGTTTAGCAACGGGAAGAAAAACGGCAGGCCAGCGTCTGATTTCAGACGCGGTAAGACGTTATGTCGAACACGCTTGACCATGCTTCCTCCCGGCAAATTGTCGGGCATTATACGCACCCCGATGTCCGGATCAAGCAATTTAATGCACGCTTTACTCAATGCAAACGGTTCTTTATGAATATTAATGCGTTCTGAGTAAATAATTAATTTGCTTATGCACCAGCGCGGTACGCTTCACCACCCGGGGGGCGACCCAGACAATACTGCTTCCGGCAACCACGCCTAAAATTTCCGGTAACTGGTGATAATCCAGAATGCGCGCCACCGCGCGGCCATATCCGGCCACGGTATGAATAAGGATAAATTCGCTATTATGCTCCACGCTGACCACCATTTCGGAAACGGTACGCGCGGCGTCGGGGGCAGGGCGCAGAAGAGGATTCAACGAATAAATCTTTAGCCCTTTGGCATTTCGAATTTTTATGACACCAAGCAACTTGAGCAGACGTGAAACGGTGGACTGGCTGATGGTCTCAAAACCACGCTCCTGCAAATCGCGGCGAATCTCTTCCTGGGAGAGATAGCTTTTTTCTGCGATCAGGCGCTGACAGACCGTCAGCTGTAGCTGTTCTTTTGGAGAGTAATCACCATATTCCGTCATAACTATTTCCCATGTAAGTGGCTGAAACAAAACGCCCGGTGGCGCTACGCTTACCGGGCCTACAACGTCAAAACATCACAATACTGCCCCCAGGCTTAACGCCACCATGATCACCACCGTGAGTATCCCCAGCAGCGGCGCCACCCATTTCAGGTAGCGCACATAGGGCACGTGGGCGATAGCCAGCCCGCCCATAACCACCGCGGAGGTGGGCGTCACCAGGTTAACGATACCGGAGGCTGACTGGTAAGCCGTGACTACCAGGTCGCGGTTGACGTTAGCGAAATCGGCAAGCGGTGCCATGATCGGCATCGTCAGAACGGCCAGGCCGGATGAAGAAGGCACAAGAAACGACAGCACCACCTCCAGCCAGTACATCACGTTGATAAACGCCACCGTGGATAACCCGCTGACCAGCCCTTCCGCGCTGTGCAAAATGGTGTGGGTAATCATGCCCTTATCCATGATGACTACGATACCGCGGGCGATGCCGATAATCAGCGCGACGCCCAGCAAATCTCGTGCGCCGTTGATAAACGTTGAGGTCAGCTCCTCTTCGCTCATGCGGGCGATAAGCCCCACGATAATGGCGCTGGCGAGAAACACCGCCGAGATCTCCGCCATCCACCAGCCCAGCACCGCCACGCCGTAAATCATCACCGCGAAGGCGAGGGCGAAAATGACCAGGATGATTTTGCGTACCGGGGTAAATTCCAGCGTCTGTGCGTCCTTGTTACCGAGGAAATGGGCGCGGTTCTCTTCCTGTTTGTCTGCAACGATGGAAAGAGACGGATCCTGGCGCACCTTACGGGCGTAACGCATTACCCACGCCACACAGATGATCCAGCCGATGACCAGCAGCGCCACGCGCAGGGCGATCCCGTTGGTGAAGGGGATCCCGGCGGCGTTGGCGGCGATCACCGTGGCGAAGGGGTTGATGGTAGAGCCGAGCGTGCCGATCCCCGCGCCGAGCAACACGGTGGAGGCCGCAACAACCGGATCAAAACGGGCAGCCAGCATTACCGGCACCAGCAGGGTGTAGAACGGCAGTGACTCTTCGGCCATGCCGTAGATGGTGCCCCCTGCGGCGAACAGCGCCATCAGGATCGGGATCATCCACTCTTCACGCCCGCGTAATCGCGTGGTGACGCGCTCGATCCCGGCGTCGATCGCCCCGGTTTTGGTGACGATCCCGAGAAATCCCCCGATGATCAGGATAAACAGCGCTACGTCGATCGCCCCGGCCTGGCCGGACTCCGGATCGTACAGCCCGGCAATGGGAGCCATCAGTACGGAAACCAGCCCCTGCGGGTGGGCCGCCACGTGCGCGTAGGTCCCGGCAACCGGCACGTCCTTGCCGAGCGCCTCGTTCATTGCCATATGGTACTGTCCGGCCGGAATAATCCACGTCAGCACGGCCACGACGGCAATCAGAAAAAAGAGAATGGTGTAAGCGGAGGGAAACTTAAACTTGCCCATGATGTTCTCCTGAACCCCGGCGCACCCCGTGGCGCGCCGGGCGGTGATTAGTCGCCGAGTGTCGCCACCATGACGGCTTTTATGGTGTGCATACGGTTTTCTGCTTCGTCGAAGACAATAGAGTTTGGTGATTCAAAGACCTCTTCCGTCACCTCCAGCCCTTTCAGGCCGTAGGCCATCTCAATTTCGCGGCCCACTTTGGTGTGTTCGTTGTGGAACGCCGGCAGGCAGTGCATAAACTTGACGTTCGGGTTGCCGGTGGCCTTCATCACCTGCGCATTGATTTGATACGGCTTCATCAGACTGACGCGCTCGGCCCAGGCTTCCTTCGGCTCGCCCATGGAGACCCACACGTCGGTGTAGAGGAAATCGGCTCCCTGCACACCTTCTTCTACGTCGTCGGTAAGGGTGATGCGTGCGCCCGTTTCTTTGGCGATGGCGCGGCACTGCTCAACCAGCCCCGCTTCCGGCCAGAAGGACTTTGGTGCCACCAGGCGGATATCCATTCCCATCTTGGCCGCGCCGACCATCAGCGAGTTGCCCATGTTGTTGCGCGCGTCGCCCAGATAGGCAAAGCTCAGCTCCGGCAGGGTTTTGCCCGGCGAGTGCTCCAGCATGGTCATCAGATCGGCGAGGATTTGGGTGGGGTGGAACTCGTCAGTCAGGCCGTTCCATACCGGCACGCCCGCGTACTCGCCCAGCTCTTCGACGATGGCCTGGCCGTAGCCGCGATACTCGATGCCGTCATACATGCGGCCCAGCACGCGGGCGGTGTCTTTCATCGACTCTTTATGGCCAATCTGCGAGCCGCTTGGGCCGAGGTAGGTGACCTGCGCGCCCTGGTCAAATGCGCCCACTTCAAAGGCGCAGCGGGTGCGGGTGGAGGTTTTTTCAAAAATCAGGGCGATGTTTTTTCCGACCAGGGTTTGCTTCTCACGTCCGGCTTTTTTGGCGGCCTTCAGTTCGATGGCGAGGTCGATCAGGTACTGGATCTCCGCCGGGGTATAGTCCAGCAGTTTGAGGAAGTTGCGGTTTTTCAGGTTGATGGTCATGTGGGAAATCCTTTTTAAAATTTTGCTATCTGGTGCCCTCACCCCGGCCCTCTCCCACGGGGAGAGGGAGAGTCGGGTGAGGGGGAAGTTATTCAGTTACGAATCAACGTGCCTTTCTCGCCCGCGAGGATCTCCGCGCCGTCAGCCAGCGCGCCGATCCCGGCAATACCGTTGCAGGCCTCAACAAACTCGCGGCAGGCGGCTACTTTCGGCCCCATTGAACCGGCGTCGAACGCCATGCCCTTGAGCAGTTCCGGCGTCACCTGTGCCAGCGGACGCTGGGTTGGTTTGCCCCAGTCGAGGTACACCGCGTCGGCATCGGTGAGGATCAGCAGGGCATCCGCCTCAATCTGGCGCGCCAGCAGGGCGGCGGAGAGGTCTTTGTCGATCACCGCCTCAATGCCGTGATAGCCGTTGGCGTTTTCCACCACCGGCACGCCGCCACCGCCGTTGCAGATCACCAGATGGTCGCGCTGGATCAGCGCCGCGATGGCATCGCTCTCAACGATGCGTTTCGGCTGCGGAGAGGGCACCACGCGGCGGAAGTAGCTGCCGTCGGCCTTGAACACCCAGCCTTTCTCTGCCTGCAGCGTTTTTGCCTGGGCTTCGCTGTAGACCGGGCCGATGTACTTGGTCGGGTTGCTGAAGGCCGGGTCGGCGGCGTCCACCTCCACCTGGGTGAGCAGGACGCTCACCTCGCGCTGGGGCAGGCTGTTTTTTAGCGCCTGCTGGAGCATGTAGCCGATCATCCCCTGGCTTTCGGCGCCGAGAACGTCCAGCGGGTAGGGGGCGACTTTGTCGTAGGCGCTGTTCTGCAACGCCAGCAGCCCGACCTGCGGCCCGTTGCCGTGCACCAGCACCACGCGCCACTGCGCCGTCAGCCCGGCGATGGTACGGGCCGCGAGATCGATGTTTTTACGCTGGATCTCGGCTTCTAGCGGTTCGCCGCGTTTGAGCAATGCGTTGCCGCCCAGGGCCACAACCAGAGTGGGTTTTCGTTCCATAGTGGCTCCTTAAATTCCGTCGCGTTCCAGTGGACAGCTCATGCAGCGCGCGCCACCGCGACCGCGTCCCAGCTCGTCGCCCGGGATAGGCAGCACGGTGATCCCCGCTTTGTCGTATTTCTCGTTGGTCCAGACGTTGCGCTCATAGCCGATCACCACGCCCGGGCGGATGGTGAGCACGTTGTTGGCGTCGTTCCACTGCTCGCGTTCAGCTTCAAAGGCGTCGCCGCCGGTGGTGATCAGGCGTACCTGATTAATACCGAGCGCTTTCTCGATGGCGTGCAGCAGGTCGGTTTCCTGGGTGCGCAGCAGGCCGCCGCGGCCGTCCGGGGTGAGCGTCCAGCACTGGGCGTCTTTACGCACCACTTCCGGGTAGACGGAGAAGGTGTCCACGTCGATGTGGGTCATGACGGTGTCGAGGTGCATGCAGGAGCGGTGTTTTGGCAGCTCAACGGCAATCACGCGCTCGGCCTGGCGATGTTTAAACAGGTTGTTAGCGAGGAACTCCACGCCCTGCGGGGTGGTGCGTTCAGACATGCCAATTAATACCGCGCCGCGGCCAATCACTAATACGTCGCCGCCCTCCAGGGTGGCGTGGTCATAATTAATATTCTCGTCGCCGAAATACTTAATAAATTCGCCATCGGCGAATGCAGGGTGCCAGCGATATATGGCTCGCAGGTTATTGGTTTCACGCTGGCGGGCCGGTTTGGCCATCGGGTTAATGGAGACGCCGTTATAAATCCAGCACGAGGTATCGCGGGTAAATAAATGGTTTGGCAGCGGCTTCATAATAAAATCATTCGCCGTGTGGGTATCCACCACCATATTTTTAATCGCCGCCGGAATTTCACCGTAGGTTAATCCGCCGCTCAGTCTGCGCGCCAGTTCCCGGTGCGGCATATCTGCCAGCCAGCCGCGCACGTCGCTGGCAAAGGTTGGGCCGAGACGGTAGTCGGAGATTTGCGTCTCCAGCAGCCAGGCTTTCGCCTCTGCAATATCAAGCGTTTGAGTGAGAAGGTCGGTCAACAGCAGGACTTCCACACCCTGCTCGCGCAGCGTGTTTGCGAAAATGTCATGCTCCTCACCCGCCCGCTCAACCGAGAGCACATCATCAAATAACAGCTCCTGACAGTTTGATGGCGTTAAGCGCTTAAGACTTAAATTTGGGCGGTGCAGCATCACGCTACGCAATTGACCAATTTCAGAACCGACATAATGCTTTTCCATAATTATTCCTTTAACTGTTTTTCAGAATAAAAAGGGCATGCGCCATATTCGTGTAATGATATGGCGGCTAAGCTCAATTGATTTCGTGGTCAATAGTAGGCGCTTAAATAAACCGTATTGTGATGTTGCTCACGTGAAATTAGGTATTGAGTAGTTTGTTTTCATTTGCATGATTCGCATCAGATAATGATTAATTTGATATTATTAGCCGGTGAATAGCTAAGCAGGATCCGTTGGCATTATTTGAGGTTGTTATTATTTTGTAGAATTTAATGTTTTGACATATTTGATTATACTATTGATTTTAAATGATTTTATTTCCTGTGCGGAATGGCTATGCAGAATAGCCAATTAACTATTTTTGACTTAAGAAAAATCAATAAATAATTATGGAATTTAATAGCAAATACTCAAAATGATAAAGTGTGAAGCTGGCGCGAGTTTTATGATGAAGGCAGTACAATCAGTGAGTTAGCGACACGGCATCGTCACGACGCGCTGAGGTTATGCATAACAACTGCATAAATGCCTGTGAGGGATTAACAGCAGATTAACACCTTTCCCGATAAACATGCGTTCGCGCAACTCTCCGCGAAAAAGGGCTGGTATGGCAGTTTGAATTCTCGTATAAAAGATAAAAATGAAACGGTGTTTTATTATGAGGGTTTAATTATGATTATCGGCAACATCCACCATCTGCAAGCCTGGCTACCGGAACCCCTGCGTCTGGCCATCGAGCACGTTAAGGCCCACGTCACCGACGCCACCCCGCCGGGCAAACACGACATCAACGGCAACAACCTGTTTTATCTGGTCTCCGAAGACATGACCCAGCCGTTTGCCGAGCGCCGCGCGGAGTACCATGCGAGCTATCTGGACATTCAGATTGTGCTCAAAGGGCAGGAAGGGATGACGTTCAGTACCTTGCCGCACGGCACGCCGGACACCGACTGGCTGGCGGACAAAGACATCGCGTTCCTGCCGGAAGGCGAGCAGGAGAAAACCGTGGTGCTGAGCGAAGGGGATTTCGTGGTGTTCTGGCCGGGTGAAGTGCATAAGCCGCTGTGCGCGGTGGGGGCGCCTGCTAAGGTCAGGAAAGTGGTTGTTAAGATGTTGGTGGGGTAACCCCTTACCCCTCACCCTAACCCTCTCCCACAGGGAGAGGGAACTTTTACACCCTCTCCCCGTGGGAGAGGGCCGGGGTGAGGGCACCAGACCGCACCCACGCATAATGTGATCCAGCTTAAATTTCCCGCACTCCCTCTTCCCTTCTCATTTACCTGCGCTTTTTCTGCGTCATAGTATGATCGTTAAATTAATGAACGCCGTTCTATAATGTAGAACAAAATGATTCAGCAAGGAGATCTCATGCCGCAGTCCGCGTTGTTCACGGGAATCATTCCCCCTGTCTCCACCATTTTTACCGCCGATGGCCAGCTTGATAAGCCGGGCACCGCCGCGCTGATCGACGATCTGATCGCGGCAGGCGTTGACGGCCTGTTCTTCCTGGGCAGCGGAGGCGAGTTCTCCCAGCTCAGCGCCGAAGAGCGTAAAACCATTGCCCGCTTTGCTATCGATCACGTCGATCGTCGTGTGCCGGTGCTGATCGGCACTGGCGGCACCAACGCCCGGGAAACCATTGAACTGAGCCAGCACGCCCAGCAGGCGGGGGCGGACGGAATCGTGGTGATCAACCCCTACTACTGGAAGGTGTCGGAAGCGAACCTGATCCGCTACTTCGAGCAGGTGGCCGACAGCGTCACGCTGCCGGTGATCCTCTATAACTTCCCGGCGCTGACCGGACAGGATCTGACGCCGGCGCTGGTGAAAACCCTCGCCGACTCGCGCAGCAACATTATCGGCATTAAAGACACCATCGACTCCGTCGCCCACCTGCGCAGCATGATCCGCACCGTCAAAGCCGCTCATCCGCACTTCACCGTGCTGTGCGGTTACGACGATCATCTGTTTAATACCCTGCTGCTCGGCGGCGACGGGGCGATCTCGGCCAGCGGCAACTTTGCTCCGCAGGTATCGGTGAATCTTCTGAAAGCCTGGCGGGATAAAGACGTAGCGAAAGCGGCTGAGTATCATCAGACCCTACTGCAAATACCGCAGATGTATCAGCTGGATACGCCGTTTGTGAACGTCATTAAAGAGGCGATTGTGCTCTGCGGCCGCCCGGTTTCTACCCACGTGCTGCCGCCCGCCTCCGCGCTGGACGAGCCGCGTAAGGCGCAGCTGAAAACCCTGCTGCAACAGCTCAAGCTCTGCTGAGCCGGACGATAACCATGACCATCGAGAACATTTTCACCCCGCAGGACGACGCGTTTTATGCGGTGATCACCCACGCGGCGGGGCCGCAGGGCGCGCTGCCGCTGACCCCGCAGATGCTGATGGAATCCCCCAGCGGCAATCTGTTCGGCATGACCCAGAACGCCGGGATGGGCTGGGATGCCAACAAGCTCACCGGCAAAGAGGTGCTGATTATCGGCACCCAGGGCGGCATCCGCGCCGGTGATGGACGGCCGGTTGCGCTGGGCTACCACACCGGGCACTGGGAGATCGGCATGCAGATGCAGGCGGCGGCGAAGGAGATCACCCGCAACGGCGGGATCCCGTTTGCGGCCTTCGTCAGCGATCCGTGCGACGGTCGCTCGCAGGGTACGCACGGCATGTTTGATTCCCTGCCGTACCGCAACGACGCGGCGATTGTGTTTCGCCGCCTGATCCGCTCCCTGCCGACGCGCCGGGCGGTCATTGGCGTGGCGACCTGCGATAAAGGGCTGCCTGCCACCATGATTGCGCTGGCCTCGATGCACAATCTGCCGACCATTCTGGTACCGGGCGGGGCGACGCTGCCGCCCACCGTGGGGGAAGATGCGGGCAAGGTGCAGACCATAGGCGCGCGCTTCGCCAACCATGAACTCTCCCTGCAGGAGGCCGCCGAGCTGGGCTGTCGCGCCTGCGCGTCGCCGGGCGGCGGGTGTCAGTTCCTCGGCACGGCGGGCACCTCGCAGGTGGTGGCCGAAGCGCTGGGTCTGGCGCTGCCGCACTCCGCGCTGGCTCCGTCCGGACAGGCGGTGTGGCTGGAAATTGCCCGCCAGTCGGCGCGGGCGGTGAGCGAGCTGGATAACCGCGGCATCACCACGCGCGATATCCTCACCGATAAAGCCATCGAAAACGCCATGGTGATCCACGCGGCGTTCGGCGGCTCCACCAATTTACTGCTGCACATCCCGGCCATCGCCCACGCGGCGGGCTGCACGATCCCGGACGTAGAACACTGGACACGCGTCAACCGCAGGGTGCCGCGCCTGGTCAGCGTGCTGCCCAACGGCCCGGACTATCACCCGACCGTGCGCGCCTTCCTCGCGGGTGGCGTGCCGGAGGTGATGCTCCACCTGCGCGATCTCGGCCTGCTGCATCTGGATGCCATGACCGTCACCGGCCAGACGGTGGGCGAAAACCTCGACTGGTGGCAGGCGTCCGAGCGCCGTAAGCGCTTCCGCCAGTGCCTGCGCGAGCAGGACGGCGTGGATCCGGATGACGTGAGCCTGCCGCCCGAGAAGGCAAAAGCGAGAGGGCTGACCTCGACGGTCTGCTTCCCGACGGGCAACATCGCGCCGGAAGGATCGGTGATCAAGGCCACGGCCATTGACCCATCGGTGGTGGGTGACGATGGCGTTTACCGTCATACGGGCCGGGCGAGGGTGTTTGTCTCGGAAGCTCAGGCGATTAAAGCCATCAAGCAGGAAGAGATTAAACAGGGCGATATCATGGTGGTGATCGGCGGCGGGCCGTCCGGTACCGGCATGGAAGAGACCTACCAGCTCACCTCTGCGCTGAAGCATATCTCGTGGGGCAAGACGGTGTCGTTAATCACCGATGCGCGCTTCTCTGGCGTGTCGACGGGCGCCTGCTTCGGCCACGTGTCGCCGGAAGCGCTGGCAGGCGGGCCGATTGGCAAGCTGCGCGACAACGACATCATTGAGATTGCCGTGGATCGCCTGACCCTGACGGGCAGCGTCAACTTTATCGGCACCGCAGAAAACCCGCTGACGCCGGAAGAGGGCGCGCGCGAGCTGGCAGTAAGACAGACGCACCCGGACCTGCACCCTCACGACTTTTTGCCGGATGATACCCGCCTGTGGGCGGCATTGCAGTCGGTGAGCGGCGGCACCTGGAAAGGCTGTATTTATGACACCGATAAAATTATCGAGGTAATTAACGCCGGTAAAAAAGCACTCGGACTTTAATTATTTTCTGAGCGATACCGTCTACGGGAAATATCCCGTGGACGGTTTTCGCGTATCTTAAATTCATCAATATAAACAATGGATTGCGATATATCGGTGGCGTCACAAAAGCAAAATATCGTAATTCGAAAATAAGATATGACCATTGCTGGTTAATTGAGCAGCTTATTACACTCCATTAACACGATGTTGTGAAATCAGCATACGAAAATAAAGGTGCGATGATGATGCAATTAACCATGAAAGATAAAATTGGCTACGGGCTGGGTGACACCGCCTGCGGCTTTGTCTGGCAGGCCACCATGTTCCTGCTGGCCTACTTTTATACCGACGTGTTTGGCCTGTCGGCGGGCATTATGGGCACGCTGTTTTTGGTCTCCCGCGTGCTCGACGCCGTGACCGACCCGCTGATGGGGCTGCTGGTGGACCGCACCCGCACGCGCTACGGCCAGTTCCGCCCGTTCCTGCTGTGGGGGGCGATCCCGTTTGGCATCGTCTGCATGCTGACCTTCTACACGCCGGATTTCTCTGCGCAGGGCAAAATCATCTACGCCTGCGTAACCTACATTCTGCTGACCCTGGTCTACACCTTCGTTAACGTGCCGTACTGTGCCATGCCGGGCGTCATTACCGCCGACCCGAAAGAGCGTCACGCCCTGCAGTCGTGGCGTTTCTTCCTGGCGGCGGCGGGCTCGCTTGCCATTAGCGGCATCGCGCTGCCGCTGGTGAGCATCATCGGCAAAGGGGACGAGCAGGTGGGCTATTTCGGCGCCATGTGTGTGCTGGGGCTCACCGGCGTGGTGCTGCTCTACGTCTGCTTCTTTACCACCAAAGAGCGCTACACCTTTGAGGTTCAGCCGGGCTCGTCGGTGGCGAAAGACCTTAAGCTGCTGCTGGGCAACGGCCAGTGGCGGATCATGTGCGCGTTCAAGATGATGGCGACCTGCTCCAACGTGGTACGCGGCGGGGCGACGCTTTACTTCGTCAAATACGTGATGGATCACCCGGAGATGGCGACCCAGTTTTTACTCTACGGCAGCCTCGCCACCATGTTCGGCTCGCTCTGCTCCTCCCGTCTGCTGGGCCGCTTCGACCGGGTAAAAGCCTTCAAGTGGATCATCGTCGCCTACTCGCTGATCAGCCTGCTGATTTTCGTCACCCCGGCGGAGCATATTGCCCTGATTTTCGCCCTCAACATCCTGTTCCTGTTCGTCTTCAACACCACCACGCCGCTGCAGTGGCTGATGGCCTCTGACGTGGTGGATTACGAGGAGAGCCGCAGCGGGCGACGCCTCGACGGGCTGGTGTTCTCCACCTATCTGTTCAGCCTGAAGATTGGCCTGGCGATTGGCGGGGCGGTGGTGGGCTGGATCCTGGCGTACGTCAACTACTCCGCCAGCAGCAGCGTGCAGCCGGTTGAGGTGCTGACCACCATCAAAATTCTGTTCTGCGTGGTGCCGGTGGTGCTCTACGTGGGCATGTTCATCATGCTGTCGTTCTATAAGCTCACCGATGCCCGCGTGGAGGCCATCAGCCAGCAGCTGATCAAGCACCGCGCGGCGCAGGGCGAGGCCGTTCCCGACGCTGCGACAGCCGCATCCCATTAACCGGAGGCAATATGGAAATCACCAACCCAATACTCACCGGCTTCAACCCGGACCCGTCTTTATGCCGTCAGGGCGAGGACTACTACATCGCCACCTCGACCTTCGAGTGGTTCCCGGGCGTGCGCATCTATCACTCCCGTGACCTGAAAAACTGGTCGCTGGTCAGCACCCCGCTGGACCGCGTGTCGATGCTGGACATGAAGGGCAACCCGGACTCCGGCGGCATCTGGGCGCCGTGCCTGAGCTACGCCGACGGCAAATTCTGGCTGCTCTACACCGACGTGAAGATTGTCGACTCGCCGTGGAAAAACGGCCGTAACTTCCTCGTCACTGCGCCGTCCATCGAAGGGCCGTGGAGCGAGCCGATCCCGATGGGCAACGGCGGGTTTGACCCGTCCCTGTTCCACGACGACGATGGCCGCAAGTACTACCTCTACCGTCCGTGGGGGCCGCGCCACCACAGCAACCCGCACAACACCATCGTGATGCAGGAATTCGATCCGCAAACCGGCACCCTCTCGCCCGAGCGCAAAACCCTGTTTACCGGCACGCCGCTCTGCTACACCGAAGGGGCACATCTGTATCGCCACGCGGGATGGTACTACCTGATGGTGGCCGAAGGCGGCACCAGCTACGAGCACGCGGTTGTGGTGCTGCGTTCAAAACACCTCGATGGGCCGTACGAGCTGCACCCGGAGGTGACGATGATGACCAGCTGGCACCTGCCGGAGAACCCGCTGCAGAAGAGCGGCCACGGCTCGCTGCTGCAGACCCACACCGGGGAGTGGTACATGGCCTATCTCACCAGCCGCCCGCTGCGCCTGCCCGGCGTGCCGCTGCTGGCCTCCGGCGGACGCGGATACTGTCCGCTGGGCCGCGAGACCGGTATCGCCCGCATTGAATGGCGCGACGGCTGGCCGTACGTGGAAGGCGGCAAGCACGCGCAGCTAGCCGTGAAAGGCCCGCAGGTGGCGGAACAGCCTGCATCCATTCAGGGCAACTGGCGGGAGGACTTCGACGGCAGCACGCTTGGCCCGGAACTGCAGACCCTGCGCATCCCGTTCGACGACACCCTCGGCTCGCTCACCGCGCGGCCCGGCTACTTACGGCTCTACGGCAACGACTCGCTCAACTCGACCTTTACCCAGTCGACCGTGGCGCGCCGCTGGCAGCACTTCGCCTTCCGCTCCGAAACGCGGATGCAGTTCTCGCCGGTCCACTTCCAGCAGAGCGCGGGGCTGACCTGCTACTACAACAGCAAAAACTGGAGCTACTGCTTTGTGGACTACGAGGAGGGGCAGGGGAGAACCATCAAGGTGATCCAGCTCGACCACAACGTACCGTCGTGGCCGCTGCACGAGCAGCCCATTCCGGTACCGGAGAGTGCGGAGAGCGTCTGGCTGCGGGTGGATGTGGATACGCTGGTTTACCGCTACAGCTACTCGTTCGACGGCGAGACGTGGCACACCGTGCCGGTAACGTATGAGGCGTGGAAACTGTCGGACGACTACATCGGCGGGCGCGGCTTCTTCACCGGCGCGTTTGTGGGGCTGCACTGCGAGGACATCAGCGGCGACGGCTGCCACGCGGACTTCGACTACTTCACCTACGAGCCGGCATAACGGCTTAGGTCGGGTAGCCCAGCGCGCGTGAGAGCTGGAGCCCGGCCTGCTGAAGCTGCTCGCGGAAATCAGCCAGCTCTTCGTCGTCCACGCGGGAGGTCAGCGTCGACAGGCTCAGGGCGGCAATCACGCGGGATTCATGGTTCCACACCGGCACCGCCACGCAGCGCACGCCCTGCTCGTTCTCTTCGCTATCCAGGGCGTATCCCTGCTCGCGGGTCTGCGCCAGGGCGGCCATTAAGGCTTCGCGAGAGGCGAGGGTGGAAGGGGTATAGGTGGTGTACTGATAGCCCTCCAGCAGGGCGTTCAGCTCGGTCTCGCCCAGCCAGGCAATCAACACCTTGCCGATGGCGGTGGCATGAACCGGCAGACGGCGGCCAATGCGTGAATAGGCGATGGCGGCCAGCTTGCCTTCAATCTTCTCGATATAAACCCCTTCACGCCCGTCCAGGATCCCCAGATGGGTCGTCTGCCCGGTCCGCCGGGACAGCTCCGTCAGCCAGCCTTTCGCCTTCTGCCGAATATCGATGGAGCCCACGACGAAATGACCGCGCTCGACCAGCTTCATGCCGAGGCGATACTTACCGTTCTCCGGGTTCTGATCGATATAGCCGTGAAGCTGCAGGGTTTTCAGCAGCGAGTGGAGGGTACTTTTGCTCAGCCCCATCAGTTTGCTGATGTCGGTGATCTTAAGCTCGGTGGCCTGCTCGTTGAACAGGTCGAGGATCTGCAACGCACGTTCAACAGACTGAATAATCGGCATAATGCTGGCATGTCCACGCTGGAATTAAGGCGAAAACGTACCTTTTTCGGGGTGAAAAATCAATGAAATGGAGCCGGTGTTCTCCCTCTCCCTGTGGGAGAGGGCCGGGGTGAGGGCACCAGCGCGCAGAGGATCCAATCAACCCCCAAGCGTCGCCACCATCACCGCCTTAATCGTATGCATCCGGTTTTCCGCCTGGTCAAACACGATGCTCGCCGGCGACTCAAACACCTCGTCCGTCACTTCCATCCCGCCGTGCAGATCGAACTCTTTCGCCATCTGCTTGCCGAGCGTGGTCTGGTCATCATGGAACGCCGGCAGACAGTGCAGGAACTTCACGTCCGGGTTGCCGGTCAGCGCCATCATCTGCGCATTCACCTGATACCCGCGCAGCAGCGCAATCCGCTCCGCCCACTTCTCTTTGGCTTCGCCCATCGACACCCACACGTCGGTATAGATAAAGTCTGCGCCCTTCACGCCCGCCGCCACGTCTTCCGTCAGGGTGATCTTCCCGCCGTGCTTCTCCGCCAGTGCGCTGCACTCCGCCACCAGGCTCTCTTCCGGCCAGCAGGCCTTCGGAGCCACCAGGCGTAGATCCAGCCCGGTCAGCGCCGCCGCTTCCAGCATTGAGTTGCCCATGTTGTTGCGCGCGTCGCCCGCGTAGACCAGCGTCATCTCGTTAAACGCCTTGCCCGGCAGGTGCTCCTGCATGGTCAGCAGGTCCGCCAGCAGCTGCGTTGGGTGGAACTCGTTGGTCAGCCCGTTCCACACCGGCACGCCCGCGTACTGCGCCAGCGTTTCGACCACGTCCTGGCCGTGACCGCGATACTGAATGCCGTCGTACATCCGCCCGAGCACGCGTGCGGTATCTTTAATTGACTCTTTATGCCCAATCTGGCTGCCGCTCGGCCCTAAATAGGTGACGCGTGCGCCCTGGTCAAATGCGGCAACTTCGAAAGAGCATCGTGTACGGGTTGAGTCTTTTTCGAAGATGAGCGCGATGTTTTTACCGGTAAGCTTTTGTACTTCCTTGTCATTTTTTTTATCGGCTTTGAGCTGTGCGGCAAGAGTCAGCAGAGAAGTGAGCTGTGCAGGGGTAAAGTCGAGCAATTTCAGAAAGTGTTTCTTGTACAGATCAGACATTTTATCCTCACATGGCGAACGCCACTTATTGAATTAAAATTCACTTTATATGTGTAATTATTCATTTGCAACCCCGTTTAACAAATCTTTCCAACAAAGGTGGAGGCAAACACGTCCGTGTGTGAAAATAGAAGTATCTGCCGCACTTTAAAGAGGAATGACCCATGGCAAACCCGGAACACCTGGAAGAACAACGCGAAGAGACGCGTCTGATTATTGAAGAGCTGCTGGAAGACGGTAGCGATCCGGACGCGCTGTACACCATCGAGCACCATTTCTCTGCGGATGATTTCGACGCGCTGGAAAAAATGGCGGTGGAAGCTTTTAAACTGGGTTACGAAGTGACCGAGCCGGAAGAGCTGGAAGTGGAAGAGGGCGATACCGTCATCTGCTGCGACATCCTGAGCGAAGGCGCGCTGAAGGCGGAGCTGATCGACGCGCAGGTAGAACAGCTGATGAACCTGGCCGAGAAGTTTGATGTGGAGTACGACGGCTGGGGAACCTACTTCGAAGATCCGAACGGTGAAGACGGCGAAGAGGGCGACGACGAAGATTACGTCGACGAAGACGACGACGGCGTGCGTCACTAAGCGTTTCAGGCGGTGGCGCGCGCCACCGCTTTTTCAAGGCAGAACCATGGATTACCCGCAGATACTCTCCCCCGTACTTAACTTCCTCCAGTGCCCGACCCCGCAAGCATGGATTGATAAAGCCCGCGACCCGGCGAACCTGCCGCTGCTGCTCACCGACCACATGGTGTGCGAGCTCAAGGCCGCCCAGACCGCGCTATTACTCGTGCGTAAATACGTCGTCGACGAAAGCGGTGCCGACGCGCTGCTCGACTGGCTCAAGCCCTACGAACTGTTTACCTTCCGCGACGGCCCGGAGCCGGACTTCATCGCCCTGCACAGGCAGATTGGCAAAAGCGTGATGCCCAAAACCGACGACCCGTGGGGCCAGACGCTCATCGACAGCATGGTGCTGCTGATTAAAGAGGAACTGCACCACTTCTGGCAGGTGCGCGAGGCGATGCTGGCCCGCGACATTCCGTACGTCAAAATCACCGCCAGCCGCTACGCCAAAGGGATGCTGAAGGACGTGCGCACCCACGAGCCGCTGACGCTGATCGACAAGCTCATCTGCGGCGCCTACATCGAAGCCCGCTCCTGCGAACGCTTCGCCGCGCTGGCCCCGTTCCTCGACGACGACCTGCAGAAGTTCTATCTCTCGCTGCTGCGCTCGGAAGCGCGCCATTATCAGGACTACCTGACGCTAGCCCAGCAGGTGAGCGACGACGATATCTCACCGCGCATAAAGCTTTTTGGCGAAATTGAAGCCACACTTATCTCGACACCGGACAACGAGTTTCGCTTCCACAGCGGCGTGCCGGTGTAAACCGGCATAACTCAAGGATAAGGATGCGAGATGAATAAAACGTGGACCCGTATTGTGATTGTCGTCATTGCGGCTGCCGCCGTGGCGTTCTGGGTGTTTTTCGACAGACAGCGCGCCCCGGAACGGCAGATGGATAACGCCCTCAACGCGATGCCCGCCTGGCAGGTGATTAAGGAGCAGGAGCCCGCGCTGCATCAGCGCATCCTCGACCAGATGGCCGCCCTGCAAAAAGCGGGCGAGCCGGAGCAGCAGATTATCGACACCATCCAGCCGCAGATCCTGCATTTGCAGATGACGCGCCTGCAAAACGCCCCGGACGCCAACGTGGTGAACTACATGACCATCAACATGGAGCAGACCGCCGCCATCCAGAAGGTGAGCGACGACGCCTGCTTCCGCTTCCTCTATCCGATGGTGAAGGGCGGCATCAACCCGATGCGCATGCTGGATAAAGACCTGATGGCGCGGCGCATGCAGGCCGACGCCGACATGATGCGCGCGGCCTACGGCAAAAACCGCCACACCGTAACCCCGGCCGAGCGTGAGGCGGCTGTCGAGGATGTTCGGCCGATTATGAAGGAACTTGCCGACAAGTACGGCGAGGACATCCAGCTGTTGCAGATGCCGGAGAAGGCGGTGGGCAAAGAGAAGCTCTCCTGCGATATGGTGCAGGAGATGTGGGCCAAGGTGCTGGCGCTGCCGGAGCAGAAGGCGGCGAGGGTGATTCGGCTGGCGGTGTCTGAGCTGGACTGACGAAGGGCGCTGGTTTTTTGGGCACTTAGCGCGGGTTTCGCGCGTCGTCGCTTGCATGGCGGCGCGCGACAGGTATAATCCACAACGTTTCCGCATCCCCTTCAGTGCCGAAGTGGCGAAATCGGTAGACGCAGTTGATTCAAAATCAACCGTAGAAATACGTGCCGGTTCGAGTCCGGCCTTCGGCACCATTAGTACATCCAAGACCATCCGAGAAAGTCCATCAAACCCTTTAAAATCAACGCTTGCAGCGATTTTTACGTCCTGAGTTGTCCGTGGTAGTCCGTTGAAATCCGGATGTCATTGGGGGCATAATTGGGGGCATCTTAACTTCGATAAGAAATGTGCCCCCAGATGAAGCTCAACGCCAGACAGGTCGAGACCGCAAAGCCAAAAGACAAAACCTACAAAATGGCCGATGGCGGCGGTTTGTATCTTGAGATTTCGGCCAAGGGCTCTAAATACTGGCGCATGAAATACCGACGCCCCTCTGACAAAAAAGAGGATCGCCTTGCCTTTGGTGTTTGGCCTACTGTGACGCTTGCTCAGGCAAGAGCAAAGCGTGACGAGGCTAAAAAGCTCTTAGTGCAGGGCATTGACCCAAAAGCCGAACAGAAAGAAGCTCAGGCTGAGAGTTCGGGAGCATACACTTTCGAAACAATTGCTCGTGAATGGCATGCCAGCAACAAGCGCTGGAGTGAAGACCATCGATCACGAGTTCTTCGCTATCTTGAGCTTTATATCTTCCCTCACATCGGCTCGTCCGACATTCGCCAGCTCAAAACCAGCCACCTGTTAGCCCCGATTAAAAAAGTTGATGCCACTGGTAAACACGACGTCGCTCAGCGTCTGCAACAGCGTGTTACGGCCATTATGCGTTATGCTGTACAGAACGATTACATCGACTCTAATCCAGCCAGTGACATGGCCGGTGCGTTATCTACAACCAAAGCACGACACTATCCAGCTTTACCATCTAGCCGCTTCCCCGAGTTTCTTGCACGTCTTGCTGCATATCGTGGCCGCGTAATGACACGGATCGCGGTCGAGCTTTCCTTACTAACTTTTGTGCGTTCCAGTGAATTACGTTTCGCGCGTTGGGATGAGTTTGACTTCGATAAATCTCTCTGGCGTGTACCTGCAAAACGAGAAGAGATTAAAGGCGTGCGTTACTCGTACCGTGGCATGAAGATGAAAGAGGAGCATATCGTTCCGCTTAGTCGGCAGGCGATGATTTTGTTAGAGCAGCTTAAACAGATTAGTGGTGATAATGAGTTACTTTTTCCTGGGGATCATGACGCAACTAAGGTAATGAGTGAGAACACAGTTAACAGTGCGCTGCGTGCCATGGGTTATGACACGAAAACCGAAGTTTGTGGGCATGGATTTAGAACGATGGCTCGTGGTGCTTTAGGTGAGTCGGGTTTATGGAGTGATGATGCTATTGAGCGCCAGCTGAGCCATTCAGAACGTAACAATGTACGCGCGGCCTATATCCACACGTCAGAACATTTGGACGAGCGTCGTTTGATGGTTCAGTGGTGGGCCGACTATCTAAATATAAATCGACACATCTATGTAACTCCTTATGATTTTGCAAAACAGTATGTTGAGGAGTCGAGACGTACAGCTCAAAAGTGATGAGAAACTGTGTTTATGTACATGTATGTTCATGATACAGTAGTTGAACTGAGTATTGATTTTTTATCAAATATATTGAATTTATTGAGGTTTTTATGGTTAGGCCAATAGGTATTGATCTTTTTTCTGGTGCGGGTGGAATGTCCTTGGGCTTCGAAAAGGCAGGCTTTGATATCGCAGCTTCTGTAGAAATAGATCCGATCCATTGTGCTACGCATAAATATAATTTCCCCCTCTGTACAACCATTTGCGCCAGCGTTGAAAACTTATCGGGCGACGATATTAGAAAATTAGCTGGTTTAGATGGAAAGGAAATAGATGTTGTATTCGGTGGTGCGCCTTGCCAAGGTTTTTCATTAATTGGTAAAAGGGCTTTAGATGATCCTAGAAACCAACTCGTTTCACATTTTGTGAGATTGGTAAAGGAGTTGTCTCCAAAATATTGCGTTTTTGAAAACGTTAAAGGGTTAACCATCGGAAAACATGCAAAATTTCTTAGTGAAATTATCGAATCGCTGAATGACGCCGGTTATAACGTTCTAACGCCCTATAAAGTTTTGAACGCTTCTAAATTTGGAGTTCCTCAGAGTAGAGAACGACTATTTTTAATTGCGGCTAAGCGCGGACAAGAGTTGCCTTCTTATCCACAACCATTAGAGCATTCTGTTACAGTTGGGGACGCAATATCAGATCTTCCTGATGCTGATACATTTTCAGAGCTTAAAAAGCAAGACTTTGTTCAAACTTCTTGGACAACAAAATCGAAATATGCTCGGATACTTCGTGGGCTTGAGCAAGATAAAAGTGATTATGGCTATGATCGTGATTTTGATTATAGCTTATTAACGTCAAGCTTAAGAACAGAACATACACAGTTATCTCAAGATAGGTTTATGTCAACGCCAAATGGTGAAACAGAGCCGGTTAGTAGGTTTAGAAAGCTTGATTTGAATGGCCTCTGTAACACTTTACGAGCAGGGACTGATAGCGCTCGTGGTGCATTTACCTCGCCTCGTCCAATTCATCCAACATTACCACGAGTTATCACAGTACGTGAGGCTGCCCGTTTACACTCATATCCGGATTGGTTTAGATTTCATAGCACTAAATGGCATGGTTTTAGGCAATTAGGTAATAGTGTCCCCCCATACTTGGCTCGGGCGGTTGCTTCAGTGATTATAGATAAATTGAATATAACTCCAAAAAAGCCAAAGAAGGTTCTCAAGCTTGGCGATGAGTGGTTATTAACGGTTGATATGAAAACTGCTGCTAAGTTCTTTGAAGTTCCAGCAGATACCATCGCTCAAAGAACTCGGAAAGAAAAAAAGGAAGTAGTCTATGAGCAAGAGTAATAATTATCTCGCTATTATTGAGAGAATATTTTTCTCGCATTATCAAGTTGGGATGCGTGAGTTTGAGTTCAATAGAACAGAAATCGCGGCCATGGCTGCTGAATTGGGGATTGATATCCCCAAAAACGTTGGCGATGTTATCTATTCGGTAAGGTATAGGATTGATCTTCCTGAGAAAATCTCAAATACAGCTGAGCCAGGCTACGAATGGATAATAAGTGGTGTTAAAAGGGCTGGTTATAAATTCCATCAAGTTAGAATGAACAGAGTCGTACCAAGAGATGATCTTGTTACGATAAAAATACCTGATGCAACACCTGAGATTATAGAGCGTTATGCTTTAAGTGATGAGCAAGCGTTGTTGGCAAAAGTCCGCTATAACAGGCTAATTGACACATTTCTTGGTATTACGGCATCTTCGTTACAAAACCACCTAAGGACTACTGTCAAAGGTGTTGGTCAAATTGAAATAGACGAGATATATGTTGCGGTAGATAAATATGGTAGGCAGTATGTTATCCCTGTTCAAGCTAAAGGCGGGAATGATAAACACGCCGTTGTTCAGACGAAACAGGATATTCTGTGTTGTGCTGAAAAATTTCCTCAATTAATTTGTAAGGCTGTTTCTGCTCAGTTTATGGCAAATAATAAAATCGCAATGTTTGAGTTGGTTGTTCAGGATGATGAGGTCAAAATTGTTGATGAGAAACATTACCTGCTTGTTTCTGCTTCTAGCATAACGGATGGTGATATTATTCAATATAGTCAACTAGCAAAACCTTAGGTTTCTGACTGATGTACACAATGACTTTTCCCCCATGCCAGAAATGCCGTCGTCTCGCGGCATTTTTTACAAGAATTATCAGAGAAGCAACAGATATCCCGGATAACACACCCGCTTAATCATCTCCTATATTGATTGCTGTCGTTTCAGCGTGCTGAAAGAAAAATTATAATACGTTGCTAGCGCGCAATGCTCTCCCCGCCACGCCTGCCCGCTTAAGGGGGCGCTTTTAATGCAGGTGCATGACCGGCCTCAGGGCGCGCCAGTGCTGGCGCTGGCGGGGGATCCAGTGTCGGTAAAACGCATGCAAAACCATGCACCTTATGCATGCATGGCTTTTTTACGGGAAAAAGGCGGGATTTTCGGGAATTTTTGAAAGGACTACTGCGCGGCCAGCTCTGCGCGTCGGCGGGTGTAATTCAGGTTCTGTGCGGGTGTGAATTTTTCACGATTATCATCGCGCGAAGCCGCGTCAGGCCTGAATCCGATGGCCGTTAAAATGTCATTATCCTGCGCCGAATAATTAATTTTTTCACCGGCGGCCAGCCAGACCTGCAGCGCCTCACGCAGATAGTCGAGTGAGTGCTGCATGGCGCAGCGCTGAATGGCGGAATGCTGCCCGGAATAATTCATCAGCTCCGGGGCAAGGGCGGCGGCCAGCTCCGCGCCGTGCGCCTGCATAAAATCATTCAGCCGGTTACGGATGCTGATTCGCTGCACCTCCTCATGCGAGCGGATATAACGCCCGGCAGCCTGATTTATTTCCCACTTTTTCACGTCGATAATTTCGCGCAGGGTTTGCAGGCTCCGGCCGCTGTGGCCGTCACCGGCAAGCTGTTCGCGGTACGCCTGTTCGGCCTGCTTCAGTTCATCCCGGCGTTGCAGCCAGGCGGATTTATTTGCCTGACAGGCCTCAAAGGCTTTCTGTAGCGTCAGTGTGGTCACGTATGTCTCTCCTGATGTCTGGCCGTGCTCACGCACCGGCACGGTTAACGGTGGCCGCCGGTGCGGGTACAGGGATAACCGGCTCAGTAACCGGTGAACGGATAATCCCGTCAACGGATTCAAGCGTACGGAAGGTCGCCGAGCACTCGACGTTCACGCACTGGTGATAGCGCTGTTTGACGTTCTCAGACAGATAGCGACTGGTGCGGGCGTGCGCACTGGTTTTGCAGAACGGGCAGTGAAACATGCTTATACCTCCGCTTTTGTCTCGCCATTATCAGCCAGTTTTCTGGCGAGCATCATTCTCTTCGCCGGGCTGCGTAACAGCTCCATATCCACACCGCTAATCTGCGGCCGGTGCATGCCCGTCACGGACAATACCGGCTCCTGCTTCATATCGAAGTGATACAGGCTGCCCTGACGGCTCAGCGCATCGCGCAGCTCGCCGGTGGCCACGGACTGGGGTGCACTGTCACCCTGCATTTCGAGGGCGCGAATGCGCAGCAGGAAAGCACGAATGAGCACGGCGGGGAGCGTGTTGACCGCCTGAGCCCATTCCGCACCGGCATAAGTGGTAAAGGCATCATCATGCGCTGACAGGTATTTACTGGCGGTCGAGCAGGCATTCAGCATGGCGCGTGTCCGGTCAGTTTCCAGCTCCGCAATCAGGCCGGTGAACTCGTCGGCCAGCTCGCGACTGGCGATACGCTTGCTGTGCTCAGCTTTCATTTCAGGGGTGAGATTGCCGCGCAGGGTGCGGAAGCGACTGCGCCAGTCCTGCTCCGCCTCTGCACTCTCACTGAGGGCGGTCTGCCGCTCCTGCTTACAGCGTTCAATGGATGTATCAATCTCTTTCAGTTCCTGCATGCTGGCCGCGTGGGTGTCTCTGGCCGCAGTGAATGCGCTCAGCTTGTCGGTGATGCGCTGGCTGCTCTCTGCTGACTGTTGAGCGGCTGCATTCTGCAGGGCGGTAATGACTGTTTCGGGTTTCATGTTCAGGCTCTCCGTGTGTTCAACCTGAAATGATTCTGCCCTTCATCACACAACATCTCGATTCATTGCAGTTGTGGCAGTTCTGGCACAAACAGCACTCAAAACCCGGCTTGCCAGAGAAAGGTCTCAGCAAAACCTTACTCATCGTTTGTTTTTTTACTGATAACTGTTCACCACTGTTCACCATAAATAAAAGTATAAATAATACAGTAAGTTAAAGGGTGAACAGTTGCAGGTCTGACTGTTCACCGTCTGTTCACCACTGTTCACCTGCCGTTCTGGCTTATCTTGGGGCTTTTATATTTTATTCCGGTCAATGCAGGAGGTATTAATCAGTAAAAGTAATCATGGGTTTTCCATCAATTGCCACTGATTGCCAGCAGTTGCCATGGGTTTGCCACATTCGATAAATCAACGGTCTGGATGCAAAATTGTCCGTAAAAGACTTGTTGCCCTGAGGATAAATATTCACAAAATAGAGAGCTACCCGAGGCCGGACGGACACGACCGGCACAGTATGGACTTTATGAGGTAGCCCGATGCACACCGCTTTTTCTTCCCCGTCTTCTGCCCCTGCCGCCCCGATGATGCCGGTCTCTGATGCCGTTCAGGAACGCTTTATCCGCCTGCCCGAAGTGATGCATCTTTGCGGTCTGTCCCGGTCGACCATTTACGACCTCATCAGCCGGGAGGCTTTCCCGAAACAAATCTCTCTCGGCGGAAAAAACGTGGCGTGGGCGCAGTCTGAAATCACGGCATGGATGGCAGATCGCATTGCCGAGCGTAACCGGGGCTATGACGCATGATGATGACCGTTCAGCAAACAGCCCCTTTTTCTGGCTTGCTTCCTGTCGCTGTTTCCAGGTATAGTTTTCCCGCTGTCGCAAAATCGGCAGCCGGGCGTGAGAACCCGAGTTACTCAGTGGCGACACCGGACGCGCCATGCGTCTTTTTTTGTGTCTATGCCTATGTGCACCTGTTGTTTACGCATCGGTTCTTGAGCCGTTGCTGTATCTGCGTAATGGTGGCTCAGGCGGGGCAGCCTTCGGGCTGGCCGGTACCCATTGAGGCCGGTTTCTCACCCCCGTCTGGGCTACCACCCGAGCGTGAGAACTCCGGTGGTGGTGTTAACCGCTACTCAATGGAGGCTGCCATCATGGCTACGACCCTCACCCCGTCACATTCGCAGTTTGTCTTTGTGTTTGCCGCCGTTCGTCGCGCAGACCGTAAACCCCGTATCTGTATGCTCCGCACCGTTGCCGGTGATGAACACGCCGCACGCCTGTCCCTCGTTCGCGACTACGTTCTGTCGTTCGCTGGCCGCCTGCCGGTTGCGGAGGTGCGACCATGAAACAGACCCTTATCACCCCTCATGATATCGAGTGCCTTGAGCATATGCGTAATCTCGGCCAGCTCGTTGACGAGCTGATGAAGGTGCAGGACTCAACCTCCGTTTGTCGCGACCCGGCGCAGCAGTTGCAGCTCACCTCCGTGATTTACCTCATGACCGCCCAGCTCGACGGCGTGGTCGAGCGCTGCAAAAAGCGCTGGCTGACCGGGGAGGACAACGTATGAAAAAGCCTCTTTCACCCGTATTACGCGCCGCGCTCTATCGCCGCGCCGTGGCCTGTGCATGGCTGACGGTATGCGAGCGTCAGCACCGCTACGAACACCTCACCCTCGACGCGCTGGAAAGCGCCATTGCCGCCGAGCTGGAGGGCTTTTACCTGCGTCAGCACGGCGAGGAAAAAGGCCGCCAGATTGCCTGTGCGCTGCTGGAAGATTTAATGGAAGCCGGACCGCTCAAGGCCACCCCGTCGCTGTCCTTTCTCGGGCTTGCGGTGATGGATGAACTCTGTGCCCGTCATATCACATCGCCTGTTATGCACTGAGGGAGAAAATAACGATGAAAATGAATGTAACGGAAACCGTAAAACAGGCGTGCGGCCACTGGCCGCGCATTCTCCCGGCGCTGGGGGTGAAGGTCATTAAAAACCGGCATCAGGCCTGTCCGGTGTGCGGCGGCTCTGACCGCTTCCGCTTTGATGATAAAGAGGGGCGCGGCACATGGTTCTGTAACCAGTGCGGTGCGGGTGACGGGCTTAAGCTGGTTGAGAAGGTTTTCGGTGTAAAACCGTCAGAGGCAGCCCAAAAGGTGAATGCCGTGACCGGCAACCTGCCGCCGGTTGCCCCGGAAGTGATTGCGGCCGCAGAGGCTGAAACCGAAGCTGACCGTAAAGCGGCCGCCGCGCTGGCCGTCAGACTGATGGAGAAAACCCGCACGGCCAGTGGCAACGCCTATCTGACCCGCAAGGGCTTCCCTGACCGGGAATGTCCGGTACTGTCGGTCATGCATAAAACCGGCGGCTTGACGTTCCGCGCCGGTGATGTGGTTGTCCCGCTGTATGACGATACCGGCGCACTGGTTAACCTTCAGCTTATCAATTCTGAGGGGCTCAAACGCACCCTGAAAGGCGGGGCGGTAAAAGGAGCGTGTCACACCATCGAAGGAAAAAAACAGGCCGGAAAACGCCTGTGGATAGCGGAGGGCTATGCAACCGCGCTCACCGTGCATCACCTGACCGGCGAAACCGTCATGGTGGCACTGTCGTCCGTGAACCTCCTTTCTCTGGCGAGCCTTGCCCGTCAGAAACACCCGACCTGTCAGATTGTCCTCGCTGCTGACCGAGACCTTAATGGCGATGGCCAGACAAAAGCCACCGCGGCCGCAGAAGCCTGTGAGGGCATTGTCGCCCTGCCTCCGGTGTTCGGTGACTGGAATGATGCGTTTATGCAGAATGGCGGGGAGGCCACGCGAAAAGCGATTTATGATGCCATCCGGCCACCGGTACAAAGTCCGTTCGATACCATGAGCGAGGCGGAATTTACGGCCATGAGCGCCAGCGACAAGGCTCTGCGGGTGCATGAGCATTACGGTGAAGCGCTGGCGGTGGATGCGAACGGCCAGCTCCTGTCCCGTTATGAAGCAGGGATATGGAAAGTCGTTCAGCCGTCCAGTTTCGAACGCGACGTAGCCGGGCTTTTCCAGCGCCTGCGCGCTCCGTTCTCGTCGGGGAGAATCACCTCAGTGGTGGAGACGCTGAAGCTGATTATTCCTCAGCAGGCCGCACCGGCACGCCGTCTGATTGGTTTTCGCAACGGGGTACTCGATACCCGGAGCGGCCTGTTCAGCCCACACAGCAAATCGTACTGGCTGCGCACGCTGTGCGACGTGGATTTTACTCCGCCTGTTGAGGGGGAAATGCTGGAGACTCACGCACCGAACTTCTGGCGCTGGCTCGACCGTGCTGCCGGTAGCAGACCAGAAAAACGCGACGTGATTCTGGCCGCGCTGTTTATGGTGCTGGCAAACCGCTACGACTGGCAGCTCTTTCTCGAAGTCACCGGTCCCGGCGGGAGCGGGAAAAGTATTCTGACCGAAATCGCGACCCTGCTCGCCGGGGAGGATAACGCCACGTCGGCCGACATCGACACGCTGGAAGACCCGCGCAAGCGTGCCTCCCTGATTGGTTTCTCGCTTATCCGTCTGCCTGACCAGGAAAAATGGAGCGGTGACGGTGCAGGGCTGAAGGCCATCACCGGCGGTGATGCGGTCTCGGTTGACCCGAAATACCAGAACCCGTATTCAACGCATATCCCGGCGGTGATTCTGGCCGTGAACAATAATCCGATGCGCTTCACCGACCGCAGTGGCGGTGTGTCGCGTCGCCGGGTGATTATTCATTTCCCGGAGCAGATTGCCCCGGAGGAACGCGACCCGCAGCTCAGGGATAAAATTGCGCGCGAGCTGGCTGTTATCGTGCGCCAGCTTATGCAGAAATTCAGCGACCCGATGGCCGCGCGCGCACTGCTCCAGTCGCAGCAGAATTCCGACGAGGCGCTCAGCATCAAGCGCGATGCTGACCCGACGTTTGATTTTTGCGGCTATCTGGAAATGCTGCCGCAGACCAACGGGATGTTTATGGGTAATGCCAGCATCGTCCCGCGCAATTACCGTAAATATCTTTATCACGCGTATCTGGCCTATATGGAGGCCAACGGGTACAGAAACGTGCTCAGCCTGAAAATGTTCGGGCTGGGGCTGCCCATGATGCTGAAAGAGTACGGCCTGAATTATGAGAAGCGGCACACGAAGCAGGGGATACAGACCAACCTGTCACTGAAAGAGGAAAGCTACGGCGACTGGCTGCCGAAATGCGATGACCCCGCAGCGACATAACCAACTCCAGACCGGCAACAGCCGGTCTTTTTCTTTCCGGCAATAGCCATAAGGTGAACACTCCACTGTTCACCCTTCACCGTATATTCACCCTGTATCAATATGAAATTATTGATAAAAAAGCAAAGGTGAACAGTGTGAACAGTAAAACCCAAAAAAACTTTTTACCCCCCCCGTGTATCGCCTGACCGGGCGCAGCCAGAACGAGCAAAACGAACAAAGGTGAAGAGTCGACTGTTCACCCTTCACCAACTCATCACCACTTAACTTCATGATATAAAATGAGAAATAACTGAGGTGAACAGTGTGAACAGTAAAATGCAAAAAAACTTTTTTTGTGGGCATTGAGTCCCGGTTAGGATCCGGATTTCGGATCCTAACCGAATAGGGCGTTAATCTTTAATTTGGTAGCAATATCAGATAGCTAAGTTTGATATGCTCAAAAAAATCGTTGGGGGCACAAAAGGGGGCATATTTCTTATGATTGTTGTGAATGTTATTGCATTTCAGTTGTTTAAGTTGTGATTTGAGTCCGGCCTTCGCACCAAAACGATTGTGATGTTAGACATAAAAAGCTGCCTAAAGGCGGCTTTTTTTGTTATAAAAACCCAGTTTGTTAAAATTTATGCAAGCGAAAGCCCTTTTTCGCTAGCGTCTTTAACTTGATTATTATCTTATTTATTGTGGCTATATATTTATTTATGAGAGTTATAAATGAAATTACTTAATAGTTATGAATGTAAAGATGAGGCTGAAAAAGCATTAGTACTAATAACTGGTGAAAAGAGACTTGCAAGTGAGAGAGATGGAACAGAAGTTATATATAATTTGTTTGGGGTGCCTTCTTGGGGTAATTTTTATAAGCTGGGAATGTTTGGGCTTTCAGAGTTAGAAGTAATTTTAGATGAAAATAAAAAAGGGTTTTTAATTGATTCAGGAGAATACTCTAAAATTATAACTATGCTGAAAAATATCAGTAGTATCTATGATCTTGATATTCCTGAACATTGGTTGTTATAAAGGAATGATTCATCCAATTTATGATTGTTTTATTCCACTCAATTACGGAGGGAAGTTTAAATAGCTTCCGTCAGTTTTTATACCAAAAATAGTAGGTTTTTTTGATAATGTTCAAAGTGAAAGACTTTTTTTGTTGATTTTTTATTTATTCTGTGGTAGGTGTTTGTGCTACCTTAAATAGCATAAGTGATTGATACATGGAACGAATTGATTATAGTTCATGGCAACGGCTAAGTTTATCTGTTGCTAACTTAAAATTAGATAAAATGAACCCAAGAATTCCTAGTTATGTATTTACCAGGAATCAGAAAGATATTTTTAACTATTTATTTAATAATGAAAAGATAGAGCGCTTAGCTGCAAAAATTGTAGATAAAGGATTTATAGCACATGATCCTATTTATGTAGTTAAAGAGGGTGATGCTTATATTGTTGTTGAAGGTAATAGGCGTGTTTCCGCTCTGAAATGTTTACTTGATCCTAGTATGGCCCCTTCTGCCAGTAAAAAGAGAAAATTAGAACGTCTTAAGAATAGCCTAGGTAGTGAGCTTATAGAAAAAGTAGAAGTTTATGTAGCGCCTTCTCGTCGAGCTGTAGAAAACGTGCTTTATGAATTACATGCCGAAGGCAAATTGCAATGGAGTAGGCAGCAAAAAAATAGATTCATTGCGGGTGTTGGTATAGAAGATGGTGAATCACTTGAGGATATTGCTGAGCGATTCAATGTTAAAGTTTCTGAAATTCAAGACTCTGTACAAGAGTATATCCTTGAAAGATATTTTACCGAGCTAGATTTACCTACAGATATAGAAGATAAAGCTCTAAAAGCAAAATTCCAAATGTCCACTATTTCACGATTAGTGAACAGAAAAATTTTCAAGGATAGAACTGGGTTTGAAATTATTAATGGAACCTTAACTACTACTTGTTCTAAGAGTTTCTTTAATACTTTGCTACGCCAAATTGTTACGGATATCGTAGGTCAAAAGATTAACTCTCGTATATTAAATACAGCTAAAGAGTTGGATTCTTATCTTCTAGCGAGCATGAATAAGATCGATGATGGTGAATTAAACGATAAGGTGGACTTTAATCCTGGTAAAGGGAATAACAATCCTAGTCAAGATGATGAAGGCCAGCAAAATGGTACAAAAAGAACTAGCAGAAAAGAGTTTCTTATAACTAGAAACATTAATTACCACACTGGAAGCGATAAATTGGATGTTCTTATCCAGGAGGCCCAAGGAATGCTTTTGGATACTTATAAAAACGCAGCTGCATTGTTATTAAGGTCAATAATTGAAATAGCTGTTATCCGGATTTTCGATATTCATGGCAAAAAAGAACAATGCATGAATGGAAATGGCAGAATCAAAAACTTGTCTGAGAATATCAATGCATTAGTAAAAAGGGAAGTTTGGTTTTCAGATAAAGCATATTTATCCGACTTGACACGATTTATTTCTAAAGACAGTGCAAGCTGGAATTCACTAGATTCACTTAATAGATATGCACATGGTGAATACACTCTTCCTGATCGCGAAATGCTCAAACAGCTAAGATTGATCATTACTCCTTTAATTTCTATGTGTTGTGAATCAAACCTTAACAAGGCTAAAGAATAACTTTCATATCGGTCGAGTATAGTGTATTATGTTTATAAGTATAGCTATAATTTAATACATGTAGAAAGATATGGGAAAAACATATTCACCGTTGCGTTATCCAGGGGGTAAGTCATCTACTTACCCTATGGTTTCATCAATAATCAAAGGGACTTTTACTGAACCTTGCCGGTACTATGAACCTTACGCTGGAGGAGGAGGATTAGCTCTGGCTTTACTGTTTTCTGAGGATGTCAAAGAAATACACCTTAATGACCTTGATAAATCGATCTGGTCATTATGGGATGCTATGTTAAATAATACTGATGAATTGATTAAATTAATTAATAAAACACCAATTACAATTGATGAATGGCATATACAAAAAGAAATTCAAAGCAATCGTCATAAATATGATAATTTGCAACTTGCATTCTCAACATTCTTTCTGAACAGAACTAATCGCTCTGGGATTATTCTAAAGGCTGGTGTTATCGGTGGTTTGTTACAATTAAATGAAAAGTACCCGCTTCACTGTAGATTCAATAAAGTGGATTTGATTCAGAAGATCAAAAAAATTGCATCTTTTAAGAGTAAAATCAATCTTTATAATATGGATGCTATGGCTTTTCTTCGTGAATTAGACACAAAAACAGTACATGAAAACTGTTTTTTTATAGATCCTCCTTATTTTGAAAAAGGTGCAAGTTTGTATACAAATTTCTATGAAAAAGAGGATCATGCTGAAATTGCTAAGACCATTAAATCTCTGCAAAGTAAATGGATGCTTACTTATGATAACGCTCCAGAGATCAAAGAGTTATATAATGATGAGTTTTGCTACGAATTTCATTTAAATTATAGCTTAGCAAAAAAAAGAAAAGGCACTGAGCTTTTTGTTCATAAAGGCATGAATATTCCTGATGATTTTTTAAATACCTTCTTTGAAAAGAAGGTGTAATTCGCCGATAGGATTCTTCCGGATTTAGAGACTTATTTTGTATGCCAGTAATATAATCATTGCAATGGTTCTTGATTGGGATTTTAAGAATGGCAATTTGCTTCTCGGTTAAAAATATAACAACAACCTCAGAGACCAATACCCGCATATATACTTAAAGTCTTATTGCTCCCTAATAAAATGCCCTGTATTCATTCGTACACTGCGTCAGTTCATTTGGATCCTCAAATTGACCACCACACTACTTCCATATAATATGCTCTGTTTCGAGTTCACCTAGGGTGCTATCATACTGGACTCTGGTTCCTCAGGTTGCATACTCAAAATTATAGGTTAGCAGTACTTGCTGGCTTAATAATGGATCATGAACCTAGCGCAATTGTTCGGGGAGTGATTCGTTCAGTTATTTGCTCACCAACACATATTATTTTTCGTCAAACCCTACCGTGACCTGTTATCTGGACTGTCTGATAAATCGTCTATAACATAGCCAATTAGACTACATATGGAGATGTAAGCATGAGCACCAGAAGAGAGATAAAGGATGGGGCACTCTTTGACGTTATCGACAGAGGGATCGTCTATACCGAGGCGTTAGGCTGGCTTGCTTGATATGGGACATGCCCGTGGCAATGACGTGGCAACGCTCAAACGTCAATTCGTTGAGGGAGAGCGTAGCGGAAAACCATCTTATTCCGTCATGTATCGGCAAGATATGGGCGTCTTAAAATTCAAATCGCGGCTCGGCGTCGGGAAGTTCTCTCACTGGGAAATTAAGCGTGGTCGGAGCACCGACGACATTAACAGAATCATGCTGGCGATGATGATGAACACCGCATCCAGATTCGAAGGTCTGCAAAGCCTGCGATCATTCTCGTGGTATACGGACAGCGGCTTTAGCGGTGAGGATTTGGTCTCCGATCTGTTCGGGTTCTATCGGGCAATCATTCCTGGCCGGTACGGCTACCGTCTTAAACCCGTGAGCTATGAATCAGCCGTTCGCCGCTGGGATTACTACGGCGCTATCGGTTCCCATAAAAACCATGGCTTTCGCCCGATTCTCTTTCCTGATCCTGAGGATCAGTGTGTGCGGCACCAGCCGTATACGGTCAATCTTCCGCATTTTATGACGTGGCTTCGGCCGTGGGACGATTTCGCATCCGGAGTGGTGAAGGTCATTACAAATGATGGAACATCGCTCTCATTCATGGGAGCTAAGCTATGAAAATCCTTTTAAAAGTCCTGAAGTGGTGTGCACTCTCGGTTGCCACCGTCTTTATCCTTGGATGGCTGTTTGTCTGGCTCGTGGCATCGGGTTCGGATGAAACGACGGTTTACACCGAAAATGACTTTTTCCACTACCATACGCTGACTGACAAGGATATTGAAAACGCTCCGCGTGTAACGGACGACTACTATTTCGAGGCGCATCCCGGCGATGGTTATGCCCCTTCAAATAGCATCTTTTTTAAAGGGGCTACCGGGGCTGCACCGTTGCGTGCGTATCTCGAAACGCTGGGATACACGAAGGAAAAGCGTCGCCTGGGGGATAAGGAAATCTGGTCAAAACCCGATCAGGCAAAAGGGGATATTTTTTATCTGTACTTTAATGCCGCTACGGGTGACGTTGAGCTGACCAAGGTGATGAATTACTGAACTCACTTACTCCATGTCGATTAGCACCGCCTGATGCTCAAGCGGCGTTTTTTCGTAATATCCCATTCAACCATCTCTCATCCCTGTCAGGGCGGTTATCCTGAGTCGCCCACAGAGATGCTATCTCTATTCCCGGAACCTCCTTCACCAACTCCCGCAGCCCCTCTTCATCCAGATCCGTAAACCGTCTTTCACCCTGCACCCGCTCACCGTTGCCATACTTAAAGGACACGTACCAGACGCCGCCAGGTTTAAGCGCATCCGCAAGCTTCTGCATCACGGCAGGTAACTCAGAAGAGGGGACATGCAGCAATGATGCACAGCACCAGATCCCATCGTACTGCGCTTTACCGGCGATCTCTGAAAACGTCATCAACTGCACGGGTAACCCGGTATGTTGCTTTGCCAGCTCCACCATCGCGGAAGAGGCATCAAAAGCATCCACCTGATAACCCATCTCATGAAAGGTTTTTGCGTCCCGGCCAGAACCGCAGCCCGCATCCAGAACCCGTGCGCCGTGAGCCAGATGTTGGGTGAAGGCCTCGTAAAGCGGGGTCATATCGACATTGACCGTGCCATCGAAGAAATCCTGTGCGTGGTTCTGATAGTAGTGAAGTGTCATTAAAACGTTGCCTCGCCTTCCGCGTTGGGTTTCCAGGTATGGATAAGCTTGTCCAGCGCGGCCTGCCAGTTACGCTGAAGAAAGCTTCTCCGTGCTTCAGGACGCTGCCCTGTCTGTAGAACAATCGTCTCATGTAACGGCAGTTTGCTCTGAATAAAATACTCATTGCGGGTGTGTAACCGCTGCAGGAGCCTGAGCTCGGGAATGCGTGCAGATTTGCCTTCAACGCCACGGTTACAGCACCGACAGGCCAGCACTAAGTTCCATACGCCGTTAATATTGCTCACTTCTTTTCGGGCAGCCCAGGGAATAAAGTGGTCGACGTCCGCCAGTTCTGCGTCTCCCGGTACCAGACTGATGGGTCTGAAGCAGTAAAAACACCGTCCTTTCTGGTAACCATTCAGGCTGTCGCGACAGCTGGTGATGTCTACGCGACGCGCATTTACCCTTGTAAAGAGCAGCTGATTATCTTCGTCGAACTCCACGCCCACAAGGTTACGTGAAATCCCCATCGACCATGCCTGTTCCACCAGGTTCCAGCGGGCATTTGTTTCAAAGGCGAGGTTTTTATACTGCAGACGTTCGCCAAGTAAAAAGAAGTTATCCGTCAGGCGGATCCCGTTGTTGGTTTTGCGCTCATCAAGGAAAAAACGTTTATCGATCTCGCCCTGGTTCACGTAGTGAAAGGCATCAATCACGTTGTTAAAGCCAAGGCGCACCGTCGCTTCAATGAGCTGAGCGTGGGTGATTTCACCTCTGTTGAACTTCAGGCAGGTTTCCAGAAATTGACTGCTGCGTGAGGTGATCTGTTTTGGCGCATGCTTCAGGTGCTCGCAAAGATAGCGGCTGAACGGCACGGCAAGCTGGTCGAGCGTAATCAAATCGCTGCCCGTCTTATCCACTTCATACAACGCTGACGCCAGCGCGAACTTGTAAGATGCGACGTTCCTTCCAAAGAGGATCACACCACGCCAGTAGTTCTCAAGCGTCGGATCGGCCTGATAAAATTCCATCGATGAAGTCCTGTTTCGGTTGGCTGGGCAGGGCGTTACTAAAGCCTGTAACAGGATCACATAACAAAATCAGGGTGATGTAAATCGTTAATCTATCGGTTTGATGAATTTTTGAGAGGTCTGAGAGGATGTTATCGGGACAACCGATACGGCATTAGCGCAGGTTTATAAACGAACAGATATCTGGAAGAGGTGAGTTGAACAGGTTTCCAGCCGAAGCGTTGTCATTTCTCGAATTAAAACCGTATTTCCTGAATCCCCCTCGCAAATTCCAAATTTCCCCAATCCAAAACCGCTGTATTTATATTCAGCCCTGTATAATGAGCACCAGAAATTACGCCGAACGGCAAAGGAAGTATCAAAGAGAATTTAACCGAGAATTCGCGATATGAAGGTGCTGCAACACCCCCATACCGCTAACCACAACCAACTATAAGGGAGTTGAAAATGGCTGCGACGAATTTTAAGCCAGAGTTTACTGTTTGCAAAACAGAATCAGACGCTTTCACCGGCATGATTGAAAACCGCGAGCTGGTACGCAAAAACAGCGCCCGCCGTCTGCACGGCAACCAGCCCAACGCGGCGCCAGTCCATCCCCGTGCGGAAACGCCGCAGGACAGTGCCGCCTGTTGTGAACTGTATGCGCGCATAGACATGAAATACCTTCTTCTGGGCGGCGACTGGTTAACCCGTGCAGGCTTTATCAACGGTATGCCCGTGAAAATCCGTGCTATGAAAGACTGCATTGTGATTACGCCACAGCATACAAGAGAATTATGGGGGTGCCTGGAAGGGATGAGTGTGGTGAATATAAATAAGCAGAAAGTCGCGCAGTGGTTAAAAACGTTTCCGGGCGCGTTGAATGATACGGGAGATATACCTATGGTGAAGCGCGGAAATGGTCTGGCTGAATAATAATATCTTAATTCTCCCTTCATTATTCCTGTAAAAGGGTAAATTAATACGGACATGAATACGCATGTCCGTATTTTTCCTTTTTTAAATGAATTATCTAACTCTGCTGGTGCACTCAATAAATCAGTTGTAACATTCTCCGCAAAGCGACAGGGAGGATTGCTATGCAGATTTGTAGGATGGATTATAATAATGTCTCCGCCGATGGAAGAAAGCTGAAACTACACGTCTATGGCGTTGGGACATTTCCCGTTTTTTCAGGGATAGAACCCGTAACCAATATTGCTGAGTGTGCCTTTATCAGGAATGCTGCATTACCGGTGGGTACGTACTGGATCGTTGATGCACCGGAAGGCAGTATTGCTAATCGGGTTGAGCGGTTTGTAAAAGACTTCAAGAACGGGACCGACCATTCTGAATGGTTCGGCTTGTTTAATGCTTCGACCATGGCTGATAACGTATTTGTGAATGGGGTCGACAGAGGCTCATTTCGACTTCATCCATTGAGGCCGAATGGTGAGGGAGAGTCGTGGGGATGCATAACGTTCTATAATATCCCTGATTTTCAACTGGTCAGACAATCTTTGCTTGCACGTAAGAAGATTCGTGTTCCTGGTGGTAAAGGGTTGATGGCATATGGACGTATTGATGTGACAGGAAGGGCTGATTATGCTTCATGCAAAGTTAAAAAATAATATCCTGATTGGTCTGGCATGCCTCATTGCTTCCTTCTTTATCGTCCTGTTTCCTCTGGGAGGCTTGCTCGATTACTTATCTCACGCCAGCAATGATTTTTTAAATCGCACCGGTTTGGGGTTTGCTGATGGTGAAGCAGACCCATCATTCCTGTGGGTGTTGGGGGGGATGATGGTCGTCGTTACCGTACTACTGATGATCATCATCAGAAAGATATGCAACCTGAAGCAGGGATGAAATATTTCATAGCCGCTTTCTAAAACAATCAAGCGGCGTCATGCCAATCCCACACTCCGCCGCCCAACCTCAGTCAACTCACCTCATCAAAACACTGGCACCCCCAGCCCAACCTTCACCTCCCTCAACGTCCCTTGCGTCACCCCCTGCGTCCGTTCGGTCCCGCGCTTCAGCATCGCCATCAGCTCCCCCTTATCCCGCATATACATCGCCCTCCGCTCCCGCATTGGCGCAATCAGTTCCTGCAGGCACGCCTCCAGTTCGTTCTTGCACGCCCGGTCACCCAGCCCGCCCGCCTGGTAATGCGCCTTCATCGCCGCCACTTTCTCCTTGTCCGGATGAAACGCGTCGAGGTACGTAAACACCACGTTCCCCTCAATCTGCCCCGGGTCGCTCACCTTCAGGTGGTTCGGGTCGGTGTACATGGCGCTGACCGCACGGTGAATAGTCTCTTCGCTGGCCGAAAGGTGCAGCGTGTTGCCGAGCGATTTCGACATCTTGGCGCTGCCGTCGATGCCGGGCAGGCGGCTGGTGTCGCTCAGCATCGCCTTACAGTGGCGCAGCACCGGAGCGGGTAGCAGGCTGTTCATCTTGTGCACAATCTCGTTGGTCTGCTCAATCATCGGCAGCTGGTCGTCGCCGACGGGCACGCACTCGGCCTTAAACGCGGTGATGTCCGCCGCCTGGCTGATGGGATAGGCCATAAACCCGACCGGCAGCGAGCGGGCAAAACCCTTCTGCGCAATCTCGTTTTTCACCGTCGGGTTACGCTCCACGCGGGCGACGGTGACGATGTTCATATACAGCATCGTCAGCTCGGCGAGGGCGGGCAGGGCAGACTGCAGGCAGATCGTGGTCAGGTTCGGATCGATGCCCGCGGCGAGGTAGTCGGCCAGCACTTCGGGGATGTTGTCGCGGATCTTCTGCGGGTTGCTGCCGTTGTCGGTCAGCCCCTGCAGGTCGGCAATCAGCACAAACTGGCTGTGCGTTTGCTGGAGCGCCACGCGCTGGCGCAGCGATCCGACGAAGTGGCCGAGGTGCAGCGGGCCGGTTGGGCGGTCGCCGGTGAGGATGGTGGGTGCGTTCATAAAGACTCCTTAATGTGCAGTTGCCGAAAGGGGTCTTAGAAAAGTGAAAGCCGCCTTTCGGCGGCTATCTGAAAATGGGGAAAACAACTCCGTGCCGCCTTTAAGAAGGCAGCCACCAGCGGTTTACGGTGAGCACGGCGTGGTTTATGTTCATGCTTTTACCGTACCACGTCCGGCGCGAAAAACAAAAGGGCACGTCATGCTGCAATCTCTCAACCATTTGACCCTCGCGGTCAGCGACCTGCAAAAAAGCGTCACCTTCTGGCACGAGCTGCTGGGGCTTGCGCTGCACGCCCGCTGGAATACCGGGGCCTATCTCACCTGCGGCGATCTGTGGGTCTGCCTGTCGTACGACGAGGCGCGCCAGTACGTGCCGCCGCAGGAGAGCGACTACACCCACTATGCGTTTACCGTGGCGGAAGCGGATTTTGAACCGTTCTCGCAAAGGCTCGAGCAGGCGGGCGTCACCGTCTGGAAGCAGAACAAAAGCGAGGGGGCGTCGTTCTATTTTCTCGACCCGGACGGGCACAAGC
The DNA here is from genome assembly GCF_057320385.1 of Enterobacter cloacae complex sp. 394F7. Classification (NCBI taxonomy): domain Bacteria; kingdom Pseudomonadati; phylum Pseudomonadota; class Gammaproteobacteria; order Enterobacterales; family Enterobacteriaceae; genus Enterobacter; species Enterobacter cloacae complex sp. 394F7. Next base: position 197,992 of record NZ_JBXWCS010000001.1, read on the forward strand.
TGGAGCTGCACGTGGGCAGCCTCGCCGCGCGGCTGGCGGCGTGTCGCGAGAAGCCCTATGCGGGCATGGTGTTTACCTCAGACGGGGCTTGAGGCGCGCGCCTTCAGCCTGCCCGCCAGCGTCACGTGCGTGGCGGCATCTTCCTGATTGCACAGGTACTCCACCGCCAGCCGTCCCAGCTCGCTGTAGGGCAGCTGGATACTGGTCAGCGGTGGGGTGAGCTGCTCGGAGATCTTCTGGTCGTCGTAACCCGCCAGCAGCATATCCTGCGGGATGCGCACGCCGTTCACCGCCAGCGCCTGATAGCAGCCAATCGCCAGCCAGTCGCTGGCGCAGAAGATGGCGTCAGGGCGCTCGGCCAGTTCCAGCAAGGAGGTGGTGGCGGTAAAGGACTCGCTGAACTGCCAGTTGGTCTGGCGCACCAGGCCGTCGTCGCACGCGAGTCCGGCCTGCTGCAGCGCCGCCTGGTAGCCTGCCAGACGCTGGCGGGAGGCCTCCATCCAGCTCTCCCCGGTGATGTGGGCGATGCGCGTGGCCCCGCAGGCGATGAGATGTTTTGTCACCTGGAAGGCGTTGGCGTAGTCGTCCGGGATAAACGACGGCAGCAGCGGCGAGCCGGGGTCGCGCTGGTTAAGCAGCACCAGCGGGATGCGGGTGCAGTCCTGGAACGCCGTCATGTCCACCAGCGTGGTGACCGGAGAGGCGAGAATAATCCCGATGCAGTTGCGTTTCTCCAGCTGGCGGATGATGTTCAGCGCCAGCTCGATGTCGTCGCCGTAGTCGTAGACGGTGAGCAGCGTCTCGTTGCGCCACGCGGCTTCCCGCGCCTGGCTGATGGCGTCGATAAACGGGTCGAAGCTCTGCATGGAGCTCACCAGCAGGGCGATCTCTTCCTGGTTGCGCGGGGCGTGAACGGCGGGGAGGCGGTCGTAGCCGAGCTCGGTGGCCACGTTAATCACCCGCTGGCGGGTGTCGTCGCTGAGCTTGATGTTGCGGGACTGGTTAAGCACCAGCGATACCGTCGCCTGCGACACCCCTGCCGCCCGCGCAATATCGTTCATCGTCACTTTCGTTTTTCGCTTCATCCGTCCTCTCCCTTTCGCGATTTCGCATCATACCCTAACCGCACGCTTTAGCGCCGTCGATCACGTTTCTCATTCATCGAAGCGTGAACTTTGTGAGGGCCGTCGCTTTTCTAAACGCCGTGATTTGCGCATTTATCCCGCAACTAATATTTATTAGCTAAATATTATCAGTAAGAGGACACGTAATGAAAGAGCAGTGGAGCAGGGAGCAGGCACAGGCGTGGTATCAGCAAAAAGGCTGGCTGTGCGGGTTTAACTATCTGCCGTCGACGGCGGTGAACTGGACCGATATCTGGCAGGAAGAGACCTTCGATGCCGCAACCATCGAGCGCGAGCTGGGCTGGGCGGCGGAGGCGGGTTATAACACCCTGCGCATCAACCTGCCGTTTATCGTCTGGGAGCACGACCGCGACGGGCTGATGGCGCGCATCGACCGCTTTTTGACGATTGCCGACAGTCGCGGCTTCAGCACCATGCTGACCCTGATGGACGACTGCGGTTTCTCCGGCGACGAGCCGTACCTCGGCCCGCAAAAGCCGCCGGTACCGGGCAAGCACAACAGCCAGGCGGCGGCGAGCCCGGGGCGCGACAAGGTGTGCGATCCCGACTGCTGGGCAAACATTGAACGCTATATCCGCGACGTTGTCCGCCAGTTCCGCGACGATAAGCGCGTGCTGCTGTGGGATCTCTATAACGAGCCGGGCAACCGCGGCATTTTCGCGACGGGCACGCAGGAGGTGCAGTACGACGCGAAGCTGGAGACCTGCGCGCACGAGTTGATGAAGCTGGCGTTCCAGTGGGTGCGTGAAGAAGACCCGACCCAGCCGCTCACCGTCTGCGCGTGGCGTCTGCCGCCGGAAGAGGAGGGCGAGACGTTCTTCCAGCATCCGCTGGACCAGACCGCACTGGTACTCTCGGACGTGGTGAGCTTCCACGCCTACACCCACACCGGCCGTATGACGGCGATTATCCAGCAGCTGCAACAGCTCGGTCGACCGCTGTTCTGCACCGAATGGCTGGCGCGCCACGTGGGCAGCACGATGGAAGAGCAGCTTCCGCTGATGTATGCGGCGAAGGTCGCGCCGTACCAGTGGGGGCTGGTGCGCGGCAAAACCCAGACGTGGCTGCCGTGGCCGGTGGTGATGAAAGAGCCCACGGACTACTGCCGCCTCTGGTTCCACGACGTGTTCGAGGAGAACGGCATTCCGTTCTCACGCCGTGAAATCGCCCTGATGCAGCAGCTGCGCAAGATCGCCCCGCAGGCGCAGGGCTAATAATATCGACCCGGCGGCCGACCGCCGGGCAACCAGGCAGGCATATAACAATGGCAACGACAATGAAAATACCGTCTCGCGAGTTGTGGTCTTATTTTGGCTATGGTTTAGGTCAGTGTTTTAGCTTTGGTTTAGTGGGCTCGTTTATTAACTATTTTTACACCGACGTGCTGGGGATCTCGGCGCTGGCGGCGAGTACCATCTTCCTGATTGCCCGCGCGTGGGACGCGGTTCACGATCCGCTGTTTGCCAGCATCATGGATACCATTAACAGTCGGTTCGGCAAGTTTCGCCACTTTTTGCTGATCGCGCCGCTGCTGATCACCGGCGTCACGCTGCTGTCGTTCTATAAAATCGAAGCAGACATGACCACCAAAATCCTCTACGCCGGGGTGACGTATATCCTGTGGGGGACGCTGTATGCCATCTCCGATATCCCGTTCTGGTCGATGTCGTCGGTGATGACCAACGACTCCGCCCAGCGCACCCGCGCGGTGACGGCGGCGATGCTTGGGGTGAACGCGGGCATTGCCTGCGCCAACATCTTCTTCCCGAAGCTGGCGGTGTTCTTCGCACAGTACAGCAATGACAAAGGCTACTTTATGGCGGCGCTGGTGATGATGCTGGTGGGCCTGCCGCTGATGCTTAACGGCTTTATGCAGATCAAAGAGCGCGTGCCGCCGAGCCCGGAAAAGGTGACCATCCGCGACACCTTCCACAACCTGCGCCAGAACAAGCCGCTGTTTATCGTCCTGCTGTCGTTCTTCTTCTGCGTGTTCCACAATGTGGCGGGCGGTCTGTATATCTACTTCTTTATCAATAATCTGGGCGACGGCAGCCTGCAGATGGCGATTGGCGTGATGGGGATTGTGGCGGCGGTGCTGTGCCTGGTCGCCCCGATGCTGACGCGCCGGATGCAGAAGCGGAAGCTGTTTATGATCCTCTGCGGGCTGGACGTGGCGGTGCGCGTGGTGATGTGGTTCATCGGCTATCAGCAGGTGACGATGCTGTTTATTCTGCTCGGCCTGAGCACGCTGTTCGTGATGATGACCAACATCCTCACCTCGTCGATGATTGCCGACACCATCGAGTACGCGGAGTACCACACCCACAAGCGCTGCGCGGCGATCACCTTCTCCGGGCAGACCTTTACCGGCAAGATGTCGGTGGCAGTGGGCGGTGGGCTCATCGGCGTGTTTCTGACGATGATCGGTTACGTGCCGCAGGCGCAACTCCAGAGCCAAGGCGTGCTGTCGGGACTGTTCTTCGGGATTTGTTTGTTACCGGCGATTGGCTCGTTGATCCGCATGGGCTTTATGTCGCGCTTTACCTTTACCGAGGAGAAGCATGCGGAGATTTGTCGGCTGCTGGCGGAGCGGAACGCGTCTGCGAAAGCGCCGGGTGGCGGCTGCGCCTTACCCGGCCTACAGAAAATTACAGCGACTTCACAAACGCCAGCAGATCTTCGTTGAGCTGGTCCTGGTGGGTCAGCGCGAAGCCGTGCGGCGCGTTGTCGTACACCTTCAGCGTGGCGTTTTTGATCATCTCCGCCGCCAGCTTGCCGGTGCTTTCAAACGGCACGATCTGGTCGTTGCTGCCGTGAATCACCAGCGTCGGCACGTCGATTTTCGCCATATCCGGGCGGAAATCGGTTTCGCCGAACGCGGTCACGCAGTCGATGGTGCCCTTCAGTGACGCCAGCAGGGCGATGTTCAGCGTCTGGGTCAGGGCACCGGCAGAGACGGTCTGCCCGGCATTGATGCCGTAGAACGGGGTGGCGAAGTCGCTGATGAACTGGGCGCGATCTTTACGCAGGCCGTCGCGAATGCCGTCGAACACGCTCTGATCCACACCCTGCGGGAAGGAGTCGGATTTACCGAAGATCGGCGTGACCGCGCCCAGCAGCGCCAGACCGGCCACGCGTGCGCTGCCGTAGTTATTGATGTAGCGGGTCACATCGCCGCCGCCCATGGAGAAGCCCACCAGCGTCACGTCCTGCAGGTCCAGGGTGGTGATCAGGTCGTTGATGTCGGACGCGAAGGTGTCGTAGTCGTAGCCGTTCCACGGCTGATCCGAGCGGCCAAAGCCGCGACGGTCAAAGGCGATGGCGCGAAAGCCGCGCTCGGCCAGGTAGTTCAACTGGCTGTCCCACATGTCGCCGTCCAGCGGCCAGCCGTGGCTGAAGAGAACCGGTTTGCCCGCGCCGCCGTCTTTGTAGTAAATCTGCGTGCCGTCTTTTGCCTTAAACGTTGCCATAGTGTGTTCCTGTGCAGGTGATGATGATGGTTATACCGGCGCGACCAGGTAGCGAATAGCCGGTGATGTTGTGCCCTGATGAAAAGCCAGAACGCGGCTCTGCAGCAGGAGGTCATTCATGGTGTGGCGCTCCTGCTGGCGCAGATGCTCAATCCAGGAGCCCATCAGGAAGGTCTCGATAAACAGGCCGGGACGCTCAATATCTTCGTATACCGCCCAGCTCATCGCTCCGGCGCGGCGGCGCACCCGGCGCAGCTCGTGCACTGCCTGCAAAAACGCTTTCGCGTTGTGCGGGTCGATGATGTACTCGTGCGACACCAGCACCGGGCCGCGCTCGTTCGGCAGGTCGATCTCGATGCCGTCCAGCGGCTGGCCGCTGAGGTCGAGATTTAAATCAGGATCTTTCTCCAGCTTCCAGCGGAACACCGTCGCGCTCGCCAGCACCATTCCCAGCGTGGCGACCACCAGCGAAGTCGGGGTGCCAAACTGCGAAGCGATCTGTCCCCAGAGGGCGCTGCCGGCGGTCATCGAGCCGAAGAACACCGTCAGATAAACCGCCAGCGCGCGGGCTTTCACCCAGCGTGCCGCACTGCGCTGCGCGCCGAGATTGAGGGTAGAGAGCACCGCAATCCACGCGAAGCCGGTGAAAAACTCAAACAGGTTCAGCAGCCAGAAGTGGCGCACGAACGCCAGCGCCAGCATGGTAAGAGCAAACGTCAGGCTGGCGGCCACCATCAGACGGTCGGCGTTCAGCCGCTGGCGCAGCCGCGGCAGCAAAATAGCCCCGGCAATTGCCCCCAGGCCAATGCACGCCAGCATCACGCCGTAGCCTGCCGGGCCTAAGCCCAGCTCGCGGCGCGCCACCAGCGGCAGCAGGGCCCAGCCCGCGCTGCCGAAAACGAAGAAGGCCACCGTGCGCACCAGCACGTTGCGCAGCACCGGCGCGGCGTGCACGTAACGGATGCCAGAGCGCACCGCCGAGAAGAAGTGCTCCGGCGGCAGACGCTGCACTGTCGGTGCGGGACGCCAGCGCCACAGCACCCACGCCACGCCGACCACGGAGAGCGCGTTCAGGGCAAACACCATCCACGGCCCGGCCAGCGACAGCAGAAAACCGCCCAGCGCAGGGCCAATCGCCCGGCTGATGTTCACCCCGAGCGAGTTGAGCGCCACGGCGGCACCCAGCTCCGGCTTGCTCACCAGGTCGGGCACCACCGCCTGGAACGGCGGCGAGCTCATCGCCGCGCCCACGCTCAGCAGAAACGTCGTCACCAGCAGAACCGCAGGCGTGACGTGGCCGGTGAAGGAGAGCACCGCCAGCCCGGCGGCGGCGATGAACACCCACAGCTGGGAGAAAAGCAGGTATTTACGTCGGTCGACGATGTCCGCCATCACCCCGGACGGCAGGGCGAAGAGGAACATCGGCAGGCTGCTGGCCGCCTGTACCAGCGCGATATCCAGCGGATCGGCGCTCAGGCTCAGCATGCTCCAGTTAATACCGACGTCGCTCATCCATGAGCCGACGTTAGAGACCACCGTGGCGATCCACAGCATGCGGAATACCGGCTGGCTCAGCGGCTGCCAGGGCGAAACCGTCGGTGCGGGCGTCGTCTCGACGTGGGCGTCACGAACGTCGTTAACCTGGGTCATGCAAATTTCTCCGTTACCTTACGCTGCAGCCGCCACTGGCCCGGCCCGGTCAGGGCAAGGGTGGTGAAGATAATCAGCAGCAGCCAGCCAAACTGCCCTTCGGCAATCGACCAGTTCGGGTGTACCGCCAGCATCGCCACCAGCAGCACGGCGATAATCGGCAGGCACGCCAGGCGGGTGTAGACGCCCGCAATGATAAACAGCGGGCAGATCACCTCGGCGACAATCGCCGGGATCAGGCTCGCCCAGGGCCCGAAGCCGAACGGATCTTCAATGCGCGTCAGCTCTTCGCTGAAGTGCAGCACTTTCGGCAGGCCGTGCACGTACAGCAACAGCAGGCTGCCGGTCAGGCGCAGGAAAAACAGCCCCAGGTCGACCCGGGGCGGAGCAAAGGTGTTTTTCATCAGAATGCAAAGCAGCTGCAGCCCAGCGCCCCCCAGAATGCGTTATCGTCCGACACCGGTATCTCTGACGTGCGCGCAAAATCATGCTGATGGCTGTGCACCCCGCACGGGCCGCTGCAGTGGTGGACGGCGTTCATACCCACGCGTGTGGCCTGCGGCGGCGCGCTGCGGTAGTGGCCCGGCACCTTCACCACCGGGGACCACTCAGGCAGGACCGGAATGGCAGGCGGGGCCAGCGGGCCAAAGCTGCCTGCGGCGTAGACGATATCGCCGTTGACCACCGTCAGGACGGATTCGATGCCCTTGATCTCCTCTTCCGGCACGCGGAAGTAGTCTTTGCTCAGCACCGCCAGGTCGGCGAGCTGGCCGACTTTGATCTGCCCCTTCTGGTTTTGTTCGCTGGAGAACCATGCGCTGCCCTGGGTCCAGAGCATCAGGGCGGTGTCGCGATCCAGACGGGCGCTGTGATCGTACATCTGCATCCCGCCGACGGTACGGCCAGAGACCAGCCAGTAGAGGGCGGTCCACGGGTTGTAGCTCGCCACGCGGGTGGCATCGGTGCCTAAGCCCACCGGTACGCCGGTCTCCAGCATTTTTGCCACCGGTGGCGTATGGCGGGTGGCTTCAATGCCGTAACGCTCGGCAAAGTATTCGCCCTGGAAGGCCATGCGGTGCTGCACGGCAATGCCGCCGCCGAGCGCTTTGATGCGGTCGATGTTGGCCTGGGTGACGGTTTCCGCATGGTCGAAGAACCAGTGCAGGCCGTTAAACGGAATATCGCGGTTAACTTTTTCGAACACGTCCAGCATGCGGCTGATGGACTCGTTGTAGGTGGCGTGCAGGCGGAACGGCCAGCGGTGCTCAACCAGATGGCGCACCACGCGCTCCAGCTCATCCTCCATACCCGGCGCGAGGTCAGGGCGTGGTTCGAGAAAATCTTCAAAATCGGCGGCGGAGAAGACCAGCATCTCGCCCGCGCCGTTATGGCGGAAGAAGTCGCTGCCCTGGCCCGGCGTGAGCATGTCGGTCCATTTTTCAAAGTCTTCCAGCTCGTGGCCCGGACGCTGGGTAAAGAGGTTGTAGGCGATGCGGACGGTCATCTGCTTTTTCTCGTGCAGCTCGGCAATCACCTCGTAATCTTCCGGGTAGTTCTGGAAGCCGCCGCCCGCGTCGATGGCGCTGGTCAGCCCCAGACGGTTCAGCTCGCGCATAAACTGGCGGGTGGAGTTAACCTGCTGCTCCAGCGGCAGCTTCGGCCCTTTGGCCAGCGTGGCGTAGAGGATCATGGCGTTCGGACGGGCGATCAGCATCCCGGTCGGGTTGCCGTTGGCGTCGCGCTGGATCTCGCCGCCCGGCGGGTTTGGCGTGTCTTTGGTGTAGCCAACCACCTTCAGCGCGGCGCGGTTGAGCAGGGCGCGGTCGTAGAGGTGCAGGATAAAGACCGGGGTGTCCGGCGCGGCGTCGTTGATTTCGTCCAGGGTTGGCATGCGGCGTTCGGCAAACTGAAACTCGCTCCAGCCGCCCACCACGCGCACCCACTGTGGCGATGGCGTGCGCAGGGCTTGTTCTTGCAGCATCCGCAGGGCATCGGCCAGAGACGGCACGCCTTCCCAGCGCAGCTCGAGGTTGTAGTTCAGCCCGCCGCGAATGAGGTGCAGGTGGGAGTCGTTCAGGCCGGGGATGGCGGTGTGGCCTTTTAAATCCACCACTTTAGTGCCGTCGCAGTGGTGTTGCATCACCTCGGCGACGGTACCCACTTCCAGAAATTTTCCGTCGCGCACGGCGACGGCTTCCGCCACAGGATTCTCGCGATCGACGGTGTGAAACTGGCCGTTAACCAGAATGAGATCGGCTTTTCCAAGGGTAACCATAACTGCTCCTGACTGAGAGGGGAATGGTCAGGATTATGGGAACCGGTTTCGGCAAAGATCCAGTTATACAATAGGATAGGTATACCAAAGTATAACTATACCTAAGGTTAACTATACGAAGAGATAATTACGCACAGGCGCAGAAGGCCGCAGGATGGGGGCGACTTTATCGGCGTGGCACTCACGGCGATTTCACCCTTAACCACTGGAAAATGCTATGACCTCTTCAAAGCTCGAAGTATTAACCCCTGCGAACTGTCAGATTATTTTCATCGACCACCAGCCACAGATGGCGTTTGGCGTGCAGTCTATTGACCGCCAGGTGCTGAAAAACAACACCGTGGCGCTGGCGAAAGCGGCCAAAGTGTTCAACATCCCGACCATCATCACCACCGTAGAGACCGAAAGCTTCTCCGGTAACACCTACCCGGAGCTGCTGGACGTGTTCCCGGGCCAGGACATTCTGGAGCGTACCTCCATGAACTCCTGGGATGACCAGAAGGTGCGCGACGCGCTGAAAGCCAACGGCAAGAAGAAGGTGGTGGTTGCCGGTCTGTGGACCGAAGTGTGCAACAACAGCTTTGCCCTGTGCGCAATGCTGGAAGGTGACTACGAAATTTATATGGTGGCGGACGCGTCCGGCGGTACCACCAAAGAAGCCCACGACTTTGCCATGCAGCGCATGATCCAGGCGGGCGTGATCCCGGTGACCTGGCAGCAGGTGATGCTGGAGTGGCAGCGCGACTGGGCGCGTAAAGAGACCTACACCGCGGTGATGGATATCGTGCGCGAGCACTCCGGCGCGTACGGCATGGGCGTGGATTACGCTTACACCATGGTGCACAAAGCGCCGTCTCGTCAGAAGAGCGAGCACCGTACCTTAGCGCCGGTCCCGGCCCGCTAAGTCCCGGTGGCAGGCTGGTCCCTCATCCGGCCTGCCACTGACTGCTTTCTGGAGTTCTCTATGAGTACAGGGTTGATATCCCTTGCGGCAGGCGTGTTGATCGGCCTGATGTATGCCGCGCTGAAGGTACGCTCCCCCGCGCCGCCCGCGCTGGCGCTGATTGGCCTGCTGGGGATGCTGGCCGGGGAGCAGGCGACGCGCCATCTGTTAGCCCGCGACAGCGTGGTGAGCGTTCCGGCAGTGGTTCACCATCCGGCAGGAGAGTCATCATGAAGGCCTGGATAATTTCGCTGGTGTGCGGCGTGCTGGCTGGGGTAATTTACGCTCTGCTCAACGTCCACTCTCCGGCACCGCCGGTTGTCGCCCTGCTTGGCCTGTTTGGTATGCTGGTGGGCGAACAGCTGATCCCGGTGGGACGTCGCATACTGAATCGCGAACCGCTGACTCTGGCCTGGTTTCGTCACGAGTGTGTGCCGAAAATCAGCGGCACGGCGCCTCCCGCGCCCGTGAAGGAAAACCGCGACGTTTAATGATTTTTTGAGGAATAACAGCATGACGCTGCCGTGGCGCATTGCCATCATTGATGACGAACGTTCTGTCCGCAGCGGGCTGAGTAACCTCCTGGAGTCGGAAGGGTATGCGACCGACACGTTTGATTCGGCAGAGGTGTTTCTGAGCCACCCGTTCGCCCTGTCCGGCGCGGCGCTGGTGATCACCGATATCAAGCTGCGGGGCATGAACGGCCTGGAGCTGTTTGAAAAGCTGCGGCTGTTGGCTGCCCCGCCTCCCCCCGTACTCTTTATCTCCGGTCATGCTGATGAAAATATGCAGCGGTACGCTCTTGATTTGGGCGCCGCTGCATTTTTGCGTAAGCCTATTAACATCGATATTCTGCTGGATCATATTCAGCGGGAGCTGGCCCGCCGACAATAAGGATCGCGGATGAACGAAAACGAGCTGCCTGCATTCTGGCCCGCCCAGGGAAATCTCCATGATGGGCGGGTTTTTGTCCTTAAAGAGGATGTCATTTTTACCGTGCTGGCGCAGGAGGGCGGGATCTCCTGGATGAACGCCCGACATCCCCATTCTGGCGGCTCCTTTATCATTGCCACCGCGGTCAGCGACGAAGAAGAAGAGCGGGCCACCCGGCTGCTCAAAAATGAGTTTGCGTTGCGCGATCACCTGCAGGACAGCTGGGCCATTCGAGCCGTGGCCTCCACCCAGTACCGGGGGCGTTTTGCACTGGTGTATGCGCCGTTTTCGTTTGAGCTGCTGGCGCGACGCGCGGGCAGGGCGATCTCGGGGATCGCCCGGTTTATCGAGCTGGCGATCCAGATCTGCACGCCGCTGCGTCAGATGCACCTGCAGAACCTGATCCACGGCGATATCAAGCCCGGCAATATCTTTGTTCATCACGATTCAACCTGCCGTCTGGGCAGCTTTGGCCTCTCATGCAGTATCTCCGGGGCTTTTTCCCAGACCCGGCTGGCCGTCTCTGGCGGTACGCCCGCCTATATGTCCCCGGAGCACACCACCCGCACACAGCGGGCCGTCGATTGCCGCAGCGATCTCTACAGTCTCGGCATTGTGCTTTATGAGCTCCTGACCGGACGCCTGCCGTTTGAGCTGGGCGAGAACGAGCAGACCAACTGGGCGCATTACCACATTGCCTCTGAGCCGCTTTCTCCCGCCGTGTTGCGCCCGGATGTGCCCGGCATGCTGTCGACCATCATTCTCAAGCTGCTGGAGAAGCAACCCGATAACCGCTACCAGACCGTCGACGGGCTGATTGCCGATCTTCGACGCTGTCAGGCGACGTTAACCTCCGAAGGCGAGATCGTCGCCTTTACGCCCGGCCAGCAGGACCGGACGCCGGCGATCCATCTGGCGGACTCCCTGTTTGCGGCGCATCCGCAGGCAAACGACGTCATCGCCGCGTTTGAGCGGGTGGGGCAAAACATTGTGCCGGAGCTGGTGACGATCGGCGGGCCGTCGGGGATCGGTAAATCCTCGATTATCGCCACGGCGCTAAAAACGTTGCAGCAGCGCAGGGTGCTGCTGGCGGTGGGCAAGGTCGATCAGTTTTCGCCGACGTTACCCTACGGCGTATTAAGCTCGGCGTTTCGCACCCTGACGCTGCACCTGCTCGGGCTGCCTGCGGAAGAGGTGGCGAAGTGGAAAATCCGCCTCTCGCGCGCCCTGGAAGGATATGAAGAGCTGGCCGTCAGCCTGGTGCCCGAGCTGGGGTTGCTGCTGGAGAGTAAACCTCGCTTCTCGGCAGATACATTTTCCATTGATGCCCGGGCCCGCTTCAGCCATATGGTGCTGGTGCTGGTTAAAACCTTTGCCTCGCAGGGCTGTCCGCTGGTCTTGCTGCTTGACGATTTGCAGTGGAGCGACGCCGCCAGCCTGCAAACGCTGAAGCATTTACTGGGCACCTGCGGTGCCATTCCGCTATTGCTGGTGGTGGCGCACCGGGACATCGCCTCGTTGTCCGATCCCGCGCTACAGCAGCAGCTCGCGAGCCTGCCGGCGTCGGCGCAACACGCCATCGAGATTATCCCGCAGCCGCTGACGGTGAAGGCGGTAGCACGCTGGCTGGGCACGCTGTTTCGCGTGCGCAGCGCCACAACAACCGACCTCGCCACGCTTATCCACGAAAAAACCGGCGGCAACCCGCTGTTCGTGCATGAGTTTTTCCGCCGCATTGTTGATGACGGGCTGGTGGTGCATAACAAGTATCAGGACAAATGGCAGTACGATCTGCAGGCGATCCGCGCCCGGCATTACACCGAAAACGTCGTCACCCTGGTGCTGGAAAAGCTCGAAGAGATGCCCGACGAGACGCGTCGTCTGCTGGGCAGCATTGCCTGTCTTGGCGGCACGGGCGAGCTGGAGATGCTGTGCCGCGTGGTCGGGATGTCGGTGGCGGAAATCCGTTATGCGCTCCACCCGGCGGTGATGGCGCAGCTGATTGTGCTGACGGAAAAAGCGTATGCCTTTACCCATGACAGGGTGCAGGAGGCAGCCTTCGCGCTGCTGGATCAGCGTGAGAGGAGCCACCTGCACCTGACCACCGCCAGCCTGCTGGCCGAGGCCGCGCGTCAGGCGGCAGGGAACGAACTGCTGTTCCGCGCCGTGCACCACGTGACGGCCGCGCTGGACAGCATTCAGCCCGCGCCGCAGCGCCAGATGTTCCGCGAGCTCAGCCTGCTGGCCGCACGGCGGGCGAAGCGCACCGGCGATTATCATTCGGCCCTGAGCTACATTCAGACCTCCAGAGCGCTGGGCAATGCCGGGACGGTGTCTGACTTTATGCTCGACATCGAAGAGGCGGGCTGTGAATTTGCGCTCGGCCACCTGGAGCGAACCCGCGAGCTCTGTGACGCGATCCTCGGCTGCCCCGGCGGGCTGACTGAAAAAGCGCTGGCGGCTAACCTGCTGGTGGAAGTCTACATTCGCCAGTCCGACAGCCGTCTGGCGCTGGAGGCGGCGCTGTGCTGGCTGGGGATTTTTGGTATCCAGATCAGCCACTACCCGGAAGACAGTGAGTGCGACGAAGCCTGGAAACACTTCTGCAACCGAGTGGGTGACGCGCCGCAACAGCAATTTGTCCAGCTCTCGCAAATGGACAACCCGCAAACCGAAGCGGTGATGAACCTGCTGTATAGCGCCAGCATTTGCGCCAGTTTTATCTGTCCGCGCCTGCACTTTTTGCTGCTTTGTCGCATGATGCACCTGACCCTCGACCACGGTATCACCGGCGCCTCCACCACGGCGATGGCCTGGTTTGGGGTGTTGATTGGCCAACGCTACGCCGAGTATCGCCTTGGTTTCCAGTACGGCACGCTGGCCCGCGAGCTGGTAAACCGTCACGGCTACGATGCCTTTGAAGCCAAAACCCTGCTGCCGCTCGATCAGCTCAGCGTCTGGACCCAGCCGCTGTCGTTCACCATCGAGTGCGCTAAGGCCTGCTTTACCGCCGCCGTCACTCACGGTGATATGACGGTGGCCTGCTTTGCGGCCTGCCATCAGGTGATCAACTTCCTCTCGCGGGGCGATCATCTGGACGGGGTGCTGACCAGCATCGATCGCGGTCTGGCCTTTGTCCGTAAAACCCACTTCCAGGACATCGAAACGATTTTGATGCTCCAGCGCGGCTACGTTGAGTTTCTGCGTACGCCGGTCATCGGCACCTGGAGCGCCGCGCAGGTGCTGCCTGAAGCGATGCTGCCAGCGGCGCCTGAGCAGGCCCCGGAGCAGACCTCGACCATGCTGTTCTGGTACTGGCTGTACCGTGGGATGGCGCACTTTACCTGCGGGGAGTATGCCGCCGCGCAGGCGGAGCTGGAGCAGGCGGGCTGGTTCGCATGGTCTGCGCCAGGCCACATTCACCTGCTGGATTACCATCTCTACAGCGCCCTGTCGCTTTCCAGACAGCTGACGCCGGAGACCTTCTCGGCGAATCACCGTCGCAGCATTCACGCCCACTACGACAAAATCGCCCTCTGGGCGCGGATTAATCCGGGCACGTTTGCCGACAAAGAGGCGCTGATTTACGCCGAAATCGTGCGTCTGGACGGGATGAACAGCATTGCGCTTGAGCAGTATGAGAAAGCGGTGCGCCTCTCGCGGGAGGGCGGTTTTAATCCGCTGAACGCGCTGGCCCACGAGCTGGCAGGGCGCTTTGCCCTTGCCTGCGGCTATCCGACCGCCTCGGACGCCCACTTCCGCGGGGCGATCGCCGCCTGGGGCCGCGCCGGTGCACAGGCAAAAGTGCGCCAGCTTGAGCAGGATTTTCCGCATCTTCTGAGCTCCGCTCAGGCCAGCGCGTACGACACGGTGGCTTTCGCGCAGAATGAAGTGATTCGCGATCTGCAAAGCGTGATCAAGGCGTCACGCGCGCTGTCTGAAGAAATTAACCTTGAGCGGTTGATTGAAAACCTGATGACGCTGCTGCTTGAACGGGCCGGGGCGCAGCGCGGTCTGCTGCTGCGCGTGAGCGACAACCATATCCCGGAGATCGAGGCCAGCGCGTGGACCAGTACCGACGGCGTGCGGGTGCGGATCCTGAAAGAGGTCCCGATGGCGACCGATATGCCGCTGTCGGTGCTGGCGGCGGTGATCCGCACCGGACAGGAGATCCGCACCGGCAAGCCGGAAGAGTTCCACCCCTTTAGCCAGGATCCTTATCTCGTGACCTCGGGGGCGGCCGTGATGTGCGTCCCGATGTTCAAACAGGCGCGGCTGGTGGGCGTGCTCTACCTGGAAAATCGCCTGATGCCGGAGGTCTTTACCGCCGAGCACTCCCGCGTGGTGAGCCTGCTGGGGGCGCAGGCGGCGGTTTCGCTGGAGACGGCGCGCCTGTATGCCGAGCTGCTGGCGGAAAACATCCAGCGTCGTCGCGTGGAGAAAGAGCTGCGATCCAGCCAGACCTCGCTGATGCTGGGCGAGCAGATCAGCCACACCGGCAGCTGGCGCTGGGAGCTGGAGCAGGATCTGATGTTTATCTCCGAGGAGTACGCCCGCATCCTCGGCCTGCCTGAACAGCAAAAGAAGATCTCCATGGCGGAGTTTTTGACCTTTGTGCATCAGGATGATTACGCCCGGATCAGTACCATCGTCACCCAAAGCGTACGCGAAGGGCTCTCCATGCGGGCGGAGTTCCGCATTAACCGTACCGATGGCTCAACCCGCTATATTCTCGGGATTGGCGATCCGGTGGGCGTGGGCAGCGAGGTGAACGAGTATTACGGCATCATCACCGACATTACCAGCCAGCGGGCGGCGGAAGATGCGATGCGGGTGGCGCAGGCAGATCTGGCGCGTGTTTCCCGGGCGACCACCGTCGGGCAATTGACCTCTTCCATTGCCCATGAGATCAACCAGCCGCTGATGTCGATCGTCTCCAACGCCGGGGCGAGCCTGCGCTGGCTCAACCGGGAGCCAGCCCGGCTGGATAAAGTGCGTGAAGGGCTGGAGGAGATCGCCGCTGAAGGGGCGCGGGCGGGGGAGATCATCCGCAGCATTCAGTCCCTGACGCGCAAGCAGGATCCGACCTTCTCACGCATCGATCTGCACTACCTGGTCCACCATATCATCGCGCTGTCGCGCAGCGAGCTTGAGCAGCGACACATTAGCGTCGATTACCTTTTGCAGGCACAGGATAGCTTTATCACTGGCGACAGCGTGCAGATCCAGCAGGTGCTGCTCAACCTGGTGATGAACGCGGTAGAGGCGATGGCCGAGGTGAAAGATCGCTCTTGCACCATCACCATCAGCACCAGCAATGCAGAAGGGAGAGTGCTGGTGGAGATAGCCGATACCGGCAGCGGCATAGAGCCTGAGCGGCTGGAGAAGATTTTTGACTCGTTCTATTCCACCAAAGCGCAGGGCATGGGGATGGGGCTGACCATCAGCGCCAGCATCATTGAGCGGCACTGCGGAAAACTGAGCGCGCGCCGCCGGGAGCCGCACGGCACCGTCTTTGCCTTTACGCTGCCGCTTGCGGCACAGGAAGGGTAACGGCTATTCCGTTGGCAGACTTTTGCTCAGGCGTTCCACGACCCTGACCAGCTCTGCCACGGAGCGCACCTGCATCTTCTCCATCACGCGGCGGCGATGGACTTTCACCGTGATTTCGCTCACCCCAAGCTCGGCGGCGATCTGCTTGTTCAGCAGGCCGCTTATCGCCAGCTGGAGCACTTCATGTTCGCGCGGGGTAAGAGACATATGGCGCTGCTTCAGGGCGTAGTGCTCTTTGTTACGCACGGCGTTGTTTTCCGCCAGCCGGAGTGCGGATTCAATGGCGTCGATAAGCGCGGCGGATTCAACCGGTTTGGTCAGAAACTCGTAGGCCCCGCCTTTGATGGCGCGAACCGACATCGGGATGGTGCCGTGGCCGGTGAGGAAAATAATCGGGATCTCACGCCCGCTGTCCCTGAGGGCATCAGCCACCTCAAAACCGGAGATGGTGGGCATTTGCATATCGAGGATCACGCACGAAGGCAGATCCTCGAAGCGGTGCTGAAGAAATGCTTCTGCCGATGAAAAGCCGATAGCGTTCAGGTCTGCCGATTCCAGTAGCCCGGTCACGGACTGCCTGACGGCGTCATCGTCATCAACCACATACACAATGTGTTCCATTCACCGCCCCGGTGCTGATTTAAAGGTCGAGGATGCAAACCGTCCCTTCGGTTACGTAAGAGACTGTTTATGCTGACTTTCATCTTAACACATTAAATATCATTATCATTTAACAATATGATAACCATATGAAGTATAGCGAGCCGGAGCAGGGGCGGTGAAGGAACGAAACGCTGTTTTTATGCACCGACAAGCTCAATGCGATTGCCGTCCGGGTCCGCGATTACCGCTTCATAGAAGCCGTCCCCGGTCATCCGCGGGGCGCTAAGCAGCGTGCCGTTTGCCCTGGCCTGTGCCGCCATGCTGTCCACCTGTGCTTTTCCGCCGACGTTGATGGCGATATGCGCCCAGCCGATAAATTCCGGGTGGGCAGGCGCGTCGGGCAGGTCCGGAATGGTCATCAGCTCAATCGTCGGCCCCTCATCAAGGGTAATAAAATGGGATTCAAAACCCGGACGATTTTTACTGACGTAGCGTGCGTTGCTGCGGCCATTAAACACCGTTTCCCAGAACTGAACCTGGGCGTTAAGGCTGCGGGTCCAGAGTGCGACATGTGCAATATTCATTGTAACCCTCGTTGTTTGTGTTGCGCGGTTATGCAACATTATGCGCATTGATACTCGATTAGAATTATTAAAGGACTTTCAATGCTCGATTATGCAGCTTTTCCTGAACAGCGACAAGCGCGGATCCGCCAGATCCTTCAGAAGAGCGGAAGGGTGGTCTGTACCGAGCTGGCGAGCCAGATGAACGTATCCGAGCACACGATTCGCCGTGATTTACATGAACTTAGCAAAGAGGGGTATTGCAAAAAGGTCTACGGCGGCGCGGTGCTTCAGCTTCCGGATGCGGGTAATTTTTTAAGCCGCGAGCAGAAAATAAGTGCAGAAAAGCACGCAATCGCGCAGAAAGCAGCAACGCTGGTTCAGGCGGGCGGGTGCATTTTTATCGACGCGGGGACAACAAACCTGGCGCTGGCGAAAGCCCTCCCGGCGGATCTCAACGTCACGGTGGTGACCAACTCCCCGGCCATCGCCACGGAACTGCTGCGCCATCCCCTGTGCGAGGTGATCATCATCGGCGGGCAGATCCAGCGGGCATCCGGCGGGTCGGTGGGCGCCACGGCCGCGGGTCAGATCCAGGGCATTATCTTCGATCAGGCCTTTATTGGCGGCTGCGCGATGGATCCGCAGATGGGACTCACTGGCTTTGATTTTGCCGACTGCGAATTCAAAAAGGCGGTTATCGCCCAGAGCAACCAGACCATCGTGGCCCTGACGGCAGACAAACTTCCCGGTGTGGCGCGCTTTGTGGTGGCGACGTGTCAGGACATTGATGTGCTGGTGGTAAAAGAGGCGCTGGAACAGGGCGTTGTCGACGCGTTTGCGGCCCAGGACATTCGCATTGTGTGCGCCTGAGGACTTTCACGTGTAAAACAGGCTACACTCTGGTTTTAAGCGCTAAATGCTGAGGACATAACAATGCACTACACACTGAAAGACGGCGATAAGGATAAAGCGGAAGGAACACAGAGCGCACTGCAGCAGAAGCTGCTGGAATCCCGCTCGATTGTTATCTCCGGTGAAATCAACCAGGCGCTGGCAGAGAAAGTCATCACCCAGCTGATCCTGCTGCAAAGCGTGAGCAACGATCCGATCAAACTGTACATCAACAGCCAGGGCGGTCACGTGGAAGCCGGTGATACCATTCACGACTTCATCAAGTTCATCCGCCCGGACGTGCACGTGATCGGTACCGGCTGGGTGGCGAGCGCCGGGATCACCATCTTCCTGGCGGCGAAAAAAGAGCATCGCTACTCGCTGCCAAACACCCGCTTTATGATCCACCAGCCGCTGGGCGGCGTGCGCGGTCAGGCGACGGATATTGAGATTGAAGCGCGCGAGATCATCCGCATGCTGGACCGCGTGAACAAACTGATCGCCGACGCCACCGGCCAGCCGCTGGAAAAAGTGAAAAAAGACACCGACCGCAACTTCTGGATGTCTCCGGCCGAAGCGCTGGATTACGGCATTGTGGGTAAACTGATTACCCATTATGACGATCTGAAGCTGGATTAAGTTTTTAACGCCGTGTACGTGTCGGGTGGCGGCTACGCCTTACCCGACCTACGCGTGCTGGTTTGACCCATGACAAGTTCCCCCTCTGCCTTCTTGCCTATAATCGCGCCTGTTTCCCCTCTCACTGGTGCTATCCATGGCGTATCAACTGAACCTGAACTGGCCGGAATTTCTTGAGAAATACTGGCAAAAAAAACCCGTTGTGCTGAAAAATGCCTTCCCGAATTTTGTCGACCCGATTACCCCGGACGAGCTGGCAGGCCTGGCGATGGAGCCGGAGGTCGATAGCCGTCTGGTGAGCCATTTCAACGGCAAATGGCAGGCCAGCAATGGTCCGTTTGAGCACTTTGACGGCCTGGGCGAAACCGGCTGGTCGCTGCTGGCGCAGGCGGTGAACCACTGGCACATGCCGGCGGCGGAGCTGGTGCGCCCGTTCCGCGTGCTGCCGGACTGGCGTCTGGATGATCTCATGATCTCCTTCTCCGTGCCGGGCGGCGGCGTGGGCCCGCATATCGATCAGTACGATGTGTTTATCATTCAGGGGATGGGCAGCCGTCGCTGGCGCGTGGGTGACAAGCTGCCGATGCGTCAGTTCTGCCCACATCCGGCGCTGCTGCATGTGGATCCGTTTGAACCGATCATCGACGAAGATCTGGCGCCCGGCGATATTCTCTACATTCCACCAGGATTCCCGCACGACGGCTTCACCCATGAAACCGCGCTGAACTACTCAGTGGGTTTCCGGGGGCCAAACGGCCGCGATCTGATCAGCAGCTTTGCCGATTACGCGCTGGAAAACGATCTGGGCGGGGAGCATTACAGCGATCCGGATCTGACCTGCCGCGAACACCCTGGGCGCATTGAGCAGTACGAGCTCGATCGCATTCGCCAGATGATGATCGACATGATCGGTAAGCCGGATGATTTCACAAAATGGTTCGGCAGCTTTGTCTCCACGCCACGTCACGAGCTGGATATCGCCGCCGCCGAGCCGCCGTATGCGCCCGAGGAGGTGCTGGACGCGTTGCAGGGCGGAGAGAGATTGTCTCGCCTGAGCGGCCTGCGCGTGCTGAATATCAACGGCAGTTTCTTCATCAACAGCGAACAGCTCGAGACAGTCGACGCGAAGGCGGCGGACGCGCTGTGCCGCTACACTGAGCTGGGCCAGGCCGAGCTGGGCGATGCGCTGAACAACCCGGCGTTTGTCGAGGAGCTCACCGGGCTGATTAACCAGGGGTACTGGTATTTCGACGAGTAGTGCGGCCTGTTGCCCGGTGGCGCTGCGCTTACCGGGCCTACAACGGCGGTTTTCTCCCTCTCCCTGTGGGCTGAGGAATCCCCAGAAAATTAGATATGGATAAATGGTTGTTTATTGTTCAAAAATGGAGCTAAAAACAACCGATAACTCGACAGAAGATGCACATTTATGAGCGTTTTCTGTCTGTCTACGAGCTGAGTGAATCTAACTGCTCGCAAAATATTCATTCTAATCCTCTGAAACCACTAATAAAAAATTAGTGGGGATTCCTCAGCCCTGTGGGAGAGGGCCGGGGTGAGGGCATCAGGCCGCACTAGCCCTCCTCCATCGCAATCACAATCGCTTCACCCATCTTCTTCAATGCCTCGCGATGCTTATCCGTCGGCGGTAATGCCACGTTAATCCGCAGGCAGTTGCGGTACTTTCCGGAGGCGGAAAACAGCGACCCGGCCGCGGCCTGGATCTTCAGGCGGCACAGCTGCTTGCTGACGCACACCATGTCGACCTTCTCCGGTAGCTCCACCCACAGCAAAAAACTGCCCTGCGGGCGCGTCACGCATATGTCTGCCGGAAAATATTGCCGTACCCAGCAGGTATAGGTTTCCATATTCTGCTGATAAATCTGGCGCATACGCCGCACGTGGCGATGATAATGGCCGTCGCGGATAAACGCCGCCACCGCCATCTGCGTGCCCGGCACGTTAAACCCGCCCGCGGCGTATTTCATGTGCATCACCCGGTCGTAGTAGCGTCCCGGCACAATCCAGCCGACGCGTAACCCTGGTGCCACGGTTTTGGTAAACGAACTGCAGAGGATCACGCGGCCATCAATATCCATGGAGTGAATGGTCCGCGGGCGCGGGTATTCCGCCGCCAGCTCGCCGTAGATATCATCCTCGACGATCACGATATCGTGCCGCTGGGCCAGGGCCAGCACCTGCTTCTTACGCGACTCCGGCATGATAAACCCAAGCGGATTATTGCAGTTGGGCACCAGGATGACCGCTTTGATGGGCCACTGCTCCAGCGCCAGCTCTAAAGCCTCAATGCTGATCCCGGTTTGCGAATCGGTCGGAATTTCTATCGCCTTGATGTCAAACCCGCGCAGCATCTGCATGGTGCCGTGGAACGACGGCGACTCCACCGCCACAATGTCTCCTGGTTTACAGACCGACAGCAGGGCGATGGAGAGCGCGCCGTGGCAGCCGTTGGTGATCACAATCTCGTTCGCCGCCACGGTCGAGCCCCCGTCGAGCATCAGCCGGGCGATCTGCTCGCGCAGCTCAAGGCGCCCGTCGAGTACGTCATAGCTCAGCATTTCGGCGGGGTTGTGCTGTGCGATGCGGCTCATCTCACGCCACAGGGGCTTCAGGCTCGGCTGGTTAACGTCTGGCGAACCGCCGCCAAAGGAGATCATCTCTTTGTCGGCGCGGGCATCCAGCAGCATCATCACCTCATCCCACTGGGTGACGTCCACCGGGCGCTGCACCGGGCGCGTCATGGCCGGCACCGGCGGCTGGGCCTTGCGCTTAGACACAAAATAGCCGGAACGCGGCTGGGGAGTGATGAGCTGCAGGTTTTCGAGGATCTGATAGGCCTGCTGTATGGTGCTGATGCTCACGCCGTGCTCCTGGCTCAGCGCGCGTACCGACGGCAGACGTTCACCGCTGCGATACAGCCCTTGTTCAATGCGTTCTGCCAGTAGATTGGCCAGATGTTGGTAGCGCGTCATGCTGTATCCTTTGTTGTCACCATACAGATTACAAAACCAGTACAGATTGCCGCAAAAAACGGCATGCAGATACCGTTTTAGCGGATCTGTATGTTAAACAAAAGTTGTTTTTGAGTCTGTATTGCTAAAGCCGTTTTCCACGATCATAGCCCCACTGACACGGTGAGGAGAGCATCATGGAATTCTACGAAAATCGTTCAAAACGTCCGTTTATCGCGTTTGTGTGGGTAGCGAAAACGCTGCGTAACTGGTATCGCGTCAACCGTACCCGCCGCATTCTGAGCCAGATGAGCGACGAGCAGCTCAAGGACGTTGGATTGTCGCGGTATGATGTGTGAGACACGTCGCCGCCGGGTGGCGGCTGCGCCTTACCCGGCCTACTCGATCCCGTAGGCCCGGTAAGCGTAGCGCCACCGGGCGATGTTTAGCTCAACAGCGTAAGTGTCTGCCGCTTCGGTCTTTCCAGCAAATCCACCGCCTCCTGATATGACCGCACGTTGTTATAGCCCATCACCAGCCCGTAACGTTTGCCCGACCCGCGATACCACTCTGAAAGGGCATTCACCTGCAGCTGCTGCGCTTGCCAGCAGCACGCCACCTCCCGATCGTTGCTGCCTTTCGCCAGAAACGCCACGATATGCATTCCGCCGTCGTTTTGCTCGGTGAAAAACAGATCGCCATATACCTCACGCAGGGCGGCAATCATCCACTCCCGGCGGGTCTGGTACAGCGCGCGCATCTTCTTAAGATGACGGAAAAAATGGCCCTCGTTGAGAAAGGTGGTGAGGATTTTTTGCGTCAATACCGGCTGGCCGCTGGCGACGATGTCCGCGCAGTCGGTAAATGCCTCAACCGTGCTGGCGGGCATCACGATGTAGCCCATGCGTAAGGAGGGCATAATGGTTTTACTGAAAGTGCCCATAAAGATCACCCGATCATGGCGATCGAGGCTTTTCAGCGACGGCAGCACCTTGCGGGTATAGTGAAATTCTCCGTCGTAATCATCTTCAATAATCCACGCCCCGTTCTGGCTCGCCCAGTCGAGAAGCTGCTGTTTACGCGGCAGAGAGAGCGTTACCGCCAGGGGGCTCTGGTGAGAGGGCGTCACGATAGCAAAACGGGCGTCGCGATGATGGTGCAACAGGTACTCCGTGTCGATGCCGCAGCGATCGACCGGCACGGTGTGCAGACGTGGCACAATCCGCTTAAGCAGCTGCTGGCCCATAAAATAGCCCGGATCTTCAAACACCACTTTGTCGCTGCGGCTGGCGAGCGTATCGAGGATCAGGCGCAGGCTGCCGCTGTAGCCGCTGGTGATCAGCACCTGTTCGGCGGTACACGAGAGCCCGCGGGAGATATTCAGATAGCGGGCGATGGCCTGGCGCAGGGGATACCAGCCCAGCACCGGCGGGTTGAGCATCTCTTCCGGGCGCATGGAGCGCGTCGCCTGGCCTGCCAGCAGTAACCATTTTTTATAGGGGAAGCTGTCGAGGGAGGGAATGCCGGGGCGCAGAAAACCCGCTCGTTCACGCTGGCTGATAAGCGATGCCGGGAGCGTACCGGTGGTGTGATCCGCTGGAGCTGGCGTCGCGGGCAGCAAGAGATCGGGATTGACCCGCGTGCCGCGCGCGCCCTGGCTCACCAGGTACCCTTCGCCGATTAAAATGGCATACGCCGTTTCGACGGTTTTGCGCGCTACCTTGAGCTCTTCGGCCAGTACGCGAATGGCGGGCACCTTATCGCCAGGCTTCAGCACGCCGCGCGTAATGTTGTCGCGATAGCGGGTGTAAATGTCGTGATAGCCCGGCTTCATGTCCTACCTCATTTTATGTTTTTTGTATCTTTTTACTATGTCATGACCCGCGTAGATTGTCCTCATCGCATGACACATACCGTGTAAATAAGAGGAAAGACAATGAGCACTCGCGTAAACCACCATAAAGTTACTCCAGCCCTTGCCAACGCGCTGTCCGCCCTGAGCATGGAAGTGGCGAAAACCTCTATCGACCCGGCGCTGAAGCACCTGATCGACATTCGCGTTTCCCAGCTGAACGGCTGTACCTTCTGTCTGGATATGCACTCCAAAGAGGCCAAAATTGCCGGGGAGCGCGAACTGCGCCTTTACCACCTGGCGGCCTGGCGCGAATCTCCGCTGTTCAGCGCTCGCGAGAAAGCGGCGCTGGCCTTCGCCGAAGCGTTGACCCAGATTGGCGTTCACGGGGTGAGCGACGCGCTGTACCGCAGCGTGGCGGAACACTTTTCTGACGTGGAGATTTCAGAGCTGAACTTCGCCATCGTGGCGATCAACGCCTGGAACCGTTTAGGCATTACCTCGCGCATGGCACCCGGCTCGCTGGACGCAGCTTACGGACTGAACAAGGCTAACCTGGAATAATCCCGCGCTCGCGGATCATCGCCACCAGCGCCCGCAACCCCGGCGGGACGTGGCGATGGCCCGGATAGTAAAGACGCAGCCCGGCAAACGGCTGCGTCCAGTCGTTTAACACGCTCACCAGTTCCCCGCTTTTCAGCTCGTCACGGATATAGAGTTCCGGTAAAAAGCCAATCCCCAGCCCTGCTTTGACCGCGCGGATCGAGGCAAAAAGATCGGATGTCGCAAAACGCGGCGGCACGGCCAGCGCATACTGGACTCCCCGACGGGCCAGCTCCCAGCGGTAGATCCCACCGTGGGCCATGCGCATCCCGATCCCCTGATGCAACAGCAGATCCTCCGGCGTTTGCGGTATACCGTGGCGGGCAAAATAGTCCGGTGTGGCGGTCACGAGCTGGCGGATCTCTCCGGTCAGCGGTACGGCGATCATATCCTGCGGCACCGCCTCTTCAAGGCGGATCCCGGCGTCGTAGCCTTCGGCGACGATATCGATCATTCGCGCCTCGCTCACCGTTTCCACGCGCATTTTCGGGTAGCGGATCATAAAGTCGATCAGCAGCTGGTCCAGAAACAGGGAGCCAATATTGTTCGGCACGTTCAGGCGCAGGGTGCCTGCGGGTTCGCCGGTGTCGCTGTGGATCTCTTCCCCGGCCTGACGAATTTCCTGCAGCGCCGGACCGATGCGCGCCACATAACGCTGCCCGGCGTCGGTGAGCGCCACGCTGCGGGTAGTGCGGTTAAAAAGACGCGTCTCGAGGCGGCTCTCCAGCCCGGCGATGGCGTTACTCACCGCCGTGGCAGACATACCCAGCTCCTGGGCGGCACCGCGAAAGCTGCCGCGTCGTACCACCGCCATCACCACTTCCAGCTCTGTCAAACCTGAACGATGCATAGATTATCCTGAAAATCGAAACAACCCTTGCAGCATAGCGTGGATTATCGCAACGGAGTAGTCGTGCCAGACTGTGTCCACACAGCCTGAGGAGGTTTATATGCACCACATCGAACAGATTTTTATCAACGGCGAATTTGTTACCCCGCATGGCACCGAGCGTTTTGATTTATACAACCCAGCGACGGCACAGGTCATAGGGCAGGTGCGTCTGGCAGATGAGGTCGACGCTGAACGCGCCATTGCGGCCGCCAAAGCGGCATTTCCGGCGTGGTCGCAAACCACAACACAGGAACGGATTGCTGCGTTAACACGTATGCATGCCGCTGTTGCCGCCCGTCATGATCAGCTGCTGGAGGCGATAATCGAAGAGTACGGCGCACCGGCTGCGCGCTCGGCGTGGATGGCCAGTTATCCGGCCGATGTCATTGCCCAGGCGATTGAGGCCCTGGAGGCGTTTGAATTTTCATTTTCAGCGGGGGCGGCATCGGTGCAGATGACGCCGCTAGGCGTAGCGGGCCTGATCACGCCGTGGAACAGCGATGCGGGGTTTATCTGCGGCAAACTGGCGGCGGCGCTCGCGGCGGGCTGCACGGCGGTGATCAAACCCAGCGAAATGAGCGCTCTGCAAACGCAGATCATCACCGAGGCGCTGCGTGATGCCGCATTGCCAGCGGGCGTGTTTAATATCATCACCGGGCGCGGCGAGACGGTGGGGGAGACCATTAGCCGCCACCCGGACGTGGCAAAAATCTCGTTTACGGGGTCGACGAATACCGGCAAAGCGATCCTGCGTAACGCGGCGGAGGGTTTTAAGCGCGTCACGCTGGAGTTAGGCGGTAAATCGCCGACGATTTTGCTGGATGATGTCGATCTTGCACGGGCGATCCCGCTGGTGATTCAGGCCGGGTTTATGAACAGCGGTCAGGCGTGCGTGGCCGGCACGCGTATTCTGGTGCCGCAGTCGCGCAAGGCCGAGATGGAAACCGTCCTCGCGCAGGCGGTGGCGGCGGTGAAATCCGGCGACCCGCGCGAAAGCGCGACAGAGATTGGCCCAATGGTCAGCGAAAAGCAGTGGCTGCGGGTACAGGGGTATATTCGCAAAGGACTCGACGAAGGCGCGCGACTGCTGGCGGGCGGCGAAGGGCGACCGGACGGGACGCGGGACGGCTGGTTTGTGCGCCCGACGCTGTTTACTGATGTGAACAACCAGATGACTATCGCGCGTGAGGAAATTTTTGGCCCGGTGCTGTGCATTATTCCTTATCAGGACGAGGCGGAGGCTGTCGCGATTGCCAACGATACCGAGTACGGCCTGAGCGCGATGGTGCTGGGGCGTGACACCGGGCGTGCGCGTCGCGTGGCGCAGCAGATTGTTTCCGGGCGCGTGCTGGTGAACACCCTCGCGCATGAGCCAAAAGCCCCGTTTGGCGGGTTTAAACACTCCGGCGTGGGACGCGAGATGGGCGAATGGGGAATTGGGGCGTTTATGGAGCCGAAGTCGATTGTGGGTTAAACCCATTACGTGTTACTCACGCCCGGTTCGCGGGGCGTGAGTAACAGACTTAATCTGCAAACAGTCTTTCAATGGTTTTAGTCGGCAGGAAGAGAGTATTTTCATTCTCTGCCTGAAGGGCGATAAACCCCAGTTTAAGGTAAAAGTTTTTGGCGCTGTCGTTCAGCGCTTCTACGAATATCCCGTGGATACCCACGGCAAAAGACGCCAGGTAGACCGTTTTCAGAGCATGGGTGACCAGCAACTCCCCCAATCCTTGCCCCTGGAAGCGTTTATCTATCGCCAGGCGGCCTAGCGTGACGCTGGGAACATTTTTGTAAGGCACTCGCTTCTGCTGGGTTTTAGAAGGAAGGTACGCCTTTTCAAAGCAGCTCCCGGACAGCGTGTAATAACCCAACACCCGCGGCTTTTCCCCGGATGCGACAAGAACGTAACCCCGCAAAAATTTCCCACGATGCTGGCGTTTCAGGTGCGCCGTCAGAAAGGTGTTTAGGCTCTCTTCTCCGCAATCGAAATGGCTTAGATCATACTCAACGTCATCTGAAAAAATCCCTATTTTCATGTTATTCACGTATCACTCCAGATCCTGGAGACGCCTGGCTGCTCGCTTCAGTCGTTCATTTGGCGTTGGCGGGTTACTGATCGCATCCATCACCTGGTTCCATGATGCCTCGTTGAGGATCAGGCGGCGGTGCTGTTCAATCACTTCTGCTGCGCGTTCGGAGGCCGTACTGACCATGAATTGTGAAATTGACTGGTTCGTCATTGCCGCTGCTTCTTCGATCAGGCTTTTGTCGTCTTCGGTTAAGCGTAGATCGATGCGCTGTTTCTTTAGTGCTGACATGATTCGCTCTTCATCGTGACCTGGGGTTCATGCCCCGGTTGCATAGTAATATTATGTACGGAAATTTACCGTACATAAATCATATGTCTGTCATCATCGGATTTCAACGGGAAATTGAGCGCAGCGCCATCCGGCACAACACTTCGCTCCATACCGAAGCATCCTTGTCATCTGTCCTGCATTCTCTCCACACCATCACAACGGAGAGACCTTCATGATCGCAGTCATTTTCGAAGCCAAAGCCGCGCCGGCGCATCAGGCGCGCTACCTGCAGCTCGCGGCCGAACTTAAACCCCTGCTGGCGGATATTGACGGTTTTATCGATATCGAACGTTTCCAGAGCCTGACCACCGACGGCAAAATTCTCTCGCTCTCCTGGTGGCGGGACGAAGAGGCTATCCGCAACTGGAAGCAGAACGTTTTTCATCAGGCCGCGCAGGCCGAGGGGCGGGAGTCGATTTTTACGTACTACCGCATTCGGGTGGCACAGCTGGTGCGGGAATACAGCGCCGAAAACGGAGGGCACGCGGATGTATGATGTTCATGTGATTTTTAACGATACGCCGGGTGAACTGGCACGCTTTGGTCAGCTGTTGGGCAGTAAGGGGATTGGGCTGGAAGGCGGTGGTGTATTCGGCGTTGAGGCACATTTTCTGGTGGAAGACGGTGAAAAAGCCCGCCATGTTCTGCTTGAGGCCGGATTTAACCTGAAAGCGGTTCGTCGGCCCATCATCAGAAAACTGCGGCAGGAACGCCCCGGCGAACTAGGGGAGATAGCTGCCGCACTGGCGGCTCGCGGGGTGTCTATTCTTACCCAGTACAGCGACCACGCGAATCACCTTATTCTGCTGACGGGTAATGATAAGCTGGCCGCAGCAATCACCGAACCCTGGGCAACCTATGTTAAAGACGAGCTTACCGCCAGATAACAGCGCAGCGCTGGAGCAGGCCATTGCCGCAGTAGCAGCCGCAATGGCCGATCCGTCGCGCGTGAAAATGCTTTGTGCGCTGATGGACGGGCGGGCGTGGACGGCCACCGAGCTGAGTGCGGCGGCGGATGTGGCACCGTCTACCGCCAGCGGGCACCTTGCGCGGCTGCTGGACGGAAAGCTCATTACCTGCCTGTCGCAGGGGCGCCATCGCTATTATCGCCTGGCAGGGCATGACGTAGCGGAGCTGGTGGAGCAGATTATGGGGCTGTCGTGGCACCGCATTTCTCCGCCGGAAACCAGCGCGCCAAAAGCCCTGCGTGAAGCCCGCACCTGCTACGACCATCTGGCGGGCGCGGTGGCGGTGCAGATCTACGATTTCATGCAGGCCGAAAGTTGGCTGGAGCCAGACGGTTCGGCACTGACCCTGTATGGCCGGGAGCAGTTTCTGAAACTCGGTATCCCGTTAAGCACCCATCCCCGGCGAAAGGCCTGTTGCGCCTGTCTGGACTGGAGCGAGCGGCGGTTTCATCTGGGCGGTGAAGCCGGTGCGGCGCTGCTCATGCATCTGGAAAGCAAGGGCTGGATCCAGCGGGTAGCGGGGTATCGGGAAGTGGTGGTGACGGCTTCAGGAAGGGCTGCCGTTAAGCGACTTTTTAGCCGCTAAAAACGCCCGGTGGCGCTGCGCTTACCGGGCTGGTGAGTGGTTAATCCCAGTTGCCATAGGGATAGGTTTTGCCTTTAATGAAATCCTGCGTTGACGGGATGATGTTAAACGTACCGCCGGGAACGATGTAGTCTTTGCAGAGCGTCAGGTCCTTGCCGGAGAGGGTCCACATTTTCAAGGGCTTGACGGGCAGGCTGGGGCGTCCGGCGACATCCGGAAGCCAGACCTTAACGTTGCCACCGGGGGACAGGCCGAAAGTCATATTGTCGTACCAGACGGGTGCACCAGAGCGGTATGTATGATTGGCAGGGGTTTTCATGCGCAGC
The DNA here is from genome assembly GCF_057320385.1 of Enterobacter cloacae complex sp. 394F7. NCBI lineage: Bacteria > Pseudomonadati > Pseudomonadota > Gammaproteobacteria > Enterobacterales > Enterobacteriaceae > Enterobacter > Enterobacter cloacae complex sp. 394F7. The sequence goes on from NZ_JBXWCS010000001.1 coordinate 227,216, forward strand.
CAGGTATCCGGTCCGAACACGGCGCTGGTTTCGTAGGTTTGTTGGTCAATATAGGATTCCCAGCAGAAGACAATATACTGAGGGGGCTTTTTGACTTTGTTGAAGTTCGCGTAAAAACCGTGCGCATTTTCAGGCCATTTATCAACAGTGGCAGGATCCCATGAAGTTGGATCGAGGGTATTGAACGTATACAGATAACCATCCGTGTCGATGACTCTGGCGTGATTTACCATAGATGGTAATTTTCTTGGCGTGATGAAGGTAAAAGTCCACTCATCATAAGGCAGCGTCCAGTCTCCGCTGGCGGCCTGTTTTGACTGTAACGGGTGGGATTTCTGCGGACTACAGCCCGTGAGTGCCAGCAGAAGTGCAAATGTCAATGCGTTATGTTTTTTCATCGCTTCTTTCCATCCATGTTGTAAATCGTTCTGAGCCAGTTCTCGTCCGGTCTGTTGACAAAGCCGACGGTTTCCGACGCTGAGGCACCCCCCTGCAATTCACTGGACTGTTTAAGCTCAACGGCGTTCCAGTGGGCTGAGCAGTGGATATATTTCCGGGCAATTATGTCCACCTCGTCAGGTGTAAAGCCGGTTACGCTTCTGTACTGACGGGCCGCTTTTCCCATCTCCCGTGCGCGGTCAGACAACGGCTTTAGCTCATCAGGTAAGGCGTGTGTTTTGATGCTGTCTACGTCAGCAAAGAACGCTCCTGCCTCTACTGCCGCATCGACCATGACCCGCAGCGCCACATTTGACCAGTCAAAAAAGACCGTCCGGTGACGCAGCGTCAGGGCGGCAAACGCGCGCTTCTGCGGCTGGCTGTAGCGGTCAGGCGGGGCGAAATCATCTTCCCAGACATCAGGGGTAATAGCATGGGTACGAATAACGGGCATGATCGCCGGTGAATGCTCCAGCGCACGTAGATGTGCTATCGTCCGTTGGTAAACGCGTGACTGCGTGCCGGGCTGGTTGTGAGGCAGGGTTTCCACCCGCGGGCGGGTGAGAAAGAGGTCTTCCCGCAGCTGGGGCAGATAGCCGCCGCCGATATCAGAATGAGCACCGGGAAGTATGAGTTCCGGCCAGGCGGGAGCAACGCTGTTGAGGGCAAAGTTATAGCGGCATTCATGTTGGGCGGTGATGTGGAACACCTTCTGCGCCACACCGGGACGCAGGTGGATGTTGACGCTACCGGTATCCGCACTGTGTGGATTAAGCCCGTTCGCCAGCGTACCGACGGCCGCTACGGTGTCCATGATGCCGAGAAAACGGGTTTTGCCTGCAGGTGCGCCGCGATAATTATATTCTTTCATCCCGGTCGAGATTGCGTTCATTATGGCGCGATCTTTCGCCAGGACACGGTTGGCGAAATGACGGGCCGCCGCAGCGCCGCGGCTGAAGCCGAAGATATCAAACAGCAGTTTGTCGACGACAAACGTCCCTTTCAGTAAACCAAGCGCTGCAGGTATGGCTCTCGCCAGCTGCGCTATCGCATCGTCAGTCTTGGCAATAATCCCCGTTTCGGCAGTACCCAGTCCAAGGCCTATCGGGTTATCAGGTTCGCCTGCCCGGGTACCAATGCCCTCAACATAAACACCACCTTGAATATAATTACCGTCTGGCGGAAAGTTACGTTCATACAATTCATTCAACCAGTGAATATTCGTGTAATACCCCAGATAGCTTCCCGCCCCAACTCCACTAATCCCCATCTTTTCCGATGCATTTCTGGCGAGAATGGTTGCCGCATCCGGGCTGTTGATATCAAAGTGCTGCGCCGTGAGTGCCTCAAGCATGTTCCGGGTATTGACCGCGTTATTACCGGTGCCATCAAAGAATATCCCCAGCACCAGCGTCACCCTGCGCTCAGGCAGTTCGTCGGGGAGGTGAGTCTTCTGCACCACCGGAAAAAGGCGCTTGTAATTTTCAGGCGTCAGCAGATAATCAAATTCGGTACCGGCGATAAGATGTCGACTCAGAATATAATCATAATCCACCGAAATATATTCATAATCCATATCATTCATCTTTGAGTGCAGCTGAATGGACCGTATTGATGCACCACGTAATTCGATAAGATAATACTTCTCCACTTGACCGTATCGATTAGTGCGGTAAATATCAAAGGTAAGTTTAAGATGTTCATTATTATTAATGGCGTTACTGATTAACGGAGAGCTTTTATCCAGGAGCTTACAGAATTGCAGTCCGCGATGATGAAGCCTGCCACCGGTACCGCTCGCTTCCTGCATCAGGCTGAAAACAAAGATTTCATCTTCATGCCCCAGCTGATAGCGGTTGCCGACTGAAGCTTGAGAACCACAGCCAGCAGAAATCTGCCCCTGAATATCACCTTCAAGCGTTAAATAAATTAGATGGCTCATTCCTTTGTTCCGGTTTTTATTTTGACGAATAAGCGTAACGATAAAGTGAGAGAATAAAACTGTTACTTGTCAAAACATGGTCTATTTACTCACTATTGTTTTAACGTTACGTGAATACTTAATTTTGCAAATTTACTCTCTCAATTAACCAATCTTCTATAAGGTCATCCGTATCTGCACGCTTTCGCAATTCCTGCTCTTTCGCCTCGCGTTTCTTGATAGTTACCATGATAACTATTATCTTGACGACGTGTTTCGAGAGGTTCCCCCCATGAGTGAAGAACAACTGTTTTGCCGCAGGCCGATGGGCATGCGGATGGCGATGATTGTGCGCCAGTGGCGCGCCGTTATTGACGACGCCATTCTCGATACCGGGTTAACCCAGTCGAGCTGGACGGTAATGATGCAGCTTCATCAACTGGGGGATAACGTCTCGGTGAGTGAGCTGGCGGAGGTGCAGGGCATTGAACTGCCGCCGCTGATGCGCACCCTGACACAGCTGGAAAAGCAGGGATACCTGCTGCGCACCGTATCGCCTTATGACAAGCGCATCCGGCTTCTGACGCTGACGCCTGAGGGAAAAGCCATCCTAAAAAGGCTCACCCAGGTGATTGAGACGTACCAGACGCGCGTATCGCAAAACATCGCGCCTGAGCATATCGAAATTTTCAGCGCCACCTTGAATCAAATCGCCTGCAATTTGCGGACAATCCGCGAAGAAGATAACAAGACCGAAAAATAATGACTCCTGAACAAAAGTTTGCCCGCTGGGTAAGGGTGAGTATTGCCTCTTTCCTGCTGATGTTTGTCTACTTTGTCGTCGCTGATATCTGGATCCCGCTGACGCCGGACTCCACCGTCATGCGCGTGGTGACGCCGGTTTCTCCGCGCGTCTCCGGGTATGTGTCGGCCGTGCACGTACACAACAACAGCCAGGTGAAGCGGGGCGACCTGCTGTTTGAGCTGGATGACACGCCGTTTCGCAATAAAGTGGAAGCGGCGCAAATCGCGCTTGAGCAGGCACGCCTGTCCAATGAACAGCTGGATGCGCAGATCGCCGCCGCCCAGGCCAGCCTGAAAACCGCCGTGCTGACCGCGCGTAACGATAAAGTGACCTTTGACCGCTACCAGAAGCTGAGCACGTTACAGAACGTCTCGCAGGCGGATCTGGATAAGGTCCGTACCACCTGGCAGAGCAGCGAGCAGTCTGTGAGCTCGATTCAGGCGAACATCCATAACCTGCGCATCCAGCGCGGCGAGCGGGAAGAGCACCGCAACGTGACGCTGCAGAAATACCGTAACGCGCTGGATGAGGCGGAGCTGAACCTCGGCTGGACGAAGGTTTACGCCCAGGCGGATGGTACGGTCAGCAACCTGCAGCTAAGCCCCGGGTTTTATGCTTCGTCCGGCTCGGCGGCGCTGGCGCTGGTGAATAATCAGACCGATATTGTGGCCGATTTTCGTGAGAAGAGTCTGCGCCATACCCATCAGGGGACCGATGCCGCCGTGGTATTTGACGCCTTTCCGGGACAGGTTTTCCGCGCCCACGTGACCAGCAGCGATGCGGGGATCCTTGCCGGACAGGAGGCGGTGAGCGGCGAACTGTCCGCGCCGGAAACCTCCAACCGTTGGGTGCGCGACGCTCAGCGAATGCGCATTCACGTGGCGCTGGATGAGACGCTGCCGAAACCGCTCCCGACCGGCGCTCGTGCCACCGTGCAGCTCTACAACAGCGAAGGGCCGTTTGCGCGCTTCTTCTCTGGGATGCAAATCCACCTGGTGAGCCTGCTCCACTATGTCTATTAGCACGCTGGCGCGGGTCTTTACCCCGCACGGCAACATCGTCTATACGGCCAATGACTTTCGCCAGACCCTGCGCATCGTCTTTGCCGGGATGATCGCGCTGAGTATTTCAAGTTTCTATAACACCAGCTACGGCGTGTTTTATGTGGTCTACCCCATCATGCTGCTGTCGCTGGTGCCGGTTTTTAACAGCCATGTGGCGAAGCAGTTTATCTTCAGCGCATCGCTAAACTGCGTCGAAATGGTGATTATCATCGGCTATCTGTCCCAGTGGCCGGTGATCATGACGCTGGTAGTTTTTGCGCTGTATGTCATGCGTTTTCGCTTTATGAGTAAGGGGCCGCTGTTCCTGTTCGGGTCGATGGGCGTGGTGTGCCAGAGCGTGATGCTCAACTTTATGAGCTATCCCACAACCGACTGGCACACGCTGCTATTTTCCAACATTGAAGCGAGTGTGATGGCGGTATGCCTGAGCGCGCTGATGAACTACCTCCTGCCGGACGTTGAGCCGCGCAAGCCGCCGCCGCTGATCGAGAAAGATGATGCCCGCGTGCGACACGAGTCTCTGCTCTCCGGCACCGTTGCGACGATGATTTTTGTCATCTTCCAGATAAGCGATTTGAGCGATTCGCTTTCGGCGCTGATGGCGGGGATTTTGATTCTGTTCCCGATGCACTATCGTGGCGCGGTGATGAGCTCTATCTGGCGCGTGGCTGGCGTGGTGCTGGGCTGTCTCTATATTCTGGTCGTCCAGCTTATCCTCTACGATCACAGCAGCCATATGCTGCTGATGATGCCGCTGATCGGACTCGGGCTGGCGTTTGGCGCGCGCCTGCATGTGATGGAGAAGGTGGGAGCCGGCGTTGGGTTTTCCAGTATTACCACCATCGGGATTATGTTCGGGCAGAACATGCACCCGGACAGCGACCTTGTGTTCAGCGATCTGTATCGCATCACGTCGGTGACCTTTTCCCTGGTGGCGACGCTGACGATGGTGTTTCTGGTGCACTTGATCCTCAATCGCTTTGAGGCGACGCGCTACGTCATTGCACCACCCAAAACGGAGTAATGCGCAAGCACGGCGGGCAGTTGCGAGAGTAAAAACAGGATCAGGCCAATTGTCCCGCCCACCAGGGTGCCGTTGACGCGGATAAACTGCAGATCTTTGCCGATATTAAGCTCGATCTGGCGGGACATATCTTTGGCGTCCCAGCTTTTTACCGTGTCGCTGATATGACGGGTGAGAAACGCCGCGAAATCCGGTGCCACGCGGTGCGCCGCCTGCTCGAGGTGCTCATTGAGCGATGCCCGCAGGCTGTCGTCACCGAGCAGCGTTTCGCCAAACCACTGCCCGGCGTTGGCGATGCGCTGCTTCACGCGGGAATCCTCACGTTGCATATCCGCCTTCAGCCACTGGCGCAGGTCAGCCCACATCTCACCCAGATAGCGGTTAAACGCGTCGTCGTTCTTCAGGTAATGCTTGATGTTCTCTGCCTTTGCGGCCATCTCCGGATCGTTTTTCAGGTTGTCGATAAGCTTCAGCGTGGCGCGGTCGAACGCCTGGCGGATCTGGTGGGTACGGTCATGACTGACGTCGTCCAGCAGGGTATTCACCGCGTTTGACACCATCTCCGCGCTCTGATCGCCCAGCCACTCGGTGGGCAGCACCATCGCCTTGCGCGGATGCTCGGTCTTAAGCCAGTGGACGATCTGGTCTGAAATAAATTCCCGCGTGCTGTCGCGTTGAATCAGGGTGATCAGGCGGTTGATGATGGCGTCCAGCAGTACCTGATGGCGGTTGTTTTTGGTCATGCTCTCCAGCATCACTGCGCTGGTTTCGGTGAAATCGACCTTGTCGATGGCCTTATGCACCGCGCGTTTGAGCAGGCGCTGAATACGCCCGTCATCGGTCAGTTCAAGAAAACCGCCCATCACCTGAATCAGATGCTGCCCGACACGCTGGGCATTGTCGGGCTTACTGAACCAGGTGCCAATCATCTGCGCCGGCTCATAACGGCGGATCAGCGCCACCAGCGACTGGGTGTCGAGAAACTTCTCCTGCACGAACTGGCCGAGATTATCGCCAATCCGGTCTTTATTGCGCGGGATAATCGCCGTATGGCGCGAGATAAACGGAATGGGCACCCGGCGAAACAGCGCGACGACCGCAAACCAGTCCGCCAGCGCGCCAACCATCGCCGCCTCGGCAATGGCCTTCACGCCGCGCACCCAGAAGGTTTGCGGCAGAAACAGGGTGGTGATAAACGCCGCGACGGCAATCAGCAGCAGCGACAGCGCCAGCAGCTTGGCGCGTTTGAGTTCAGCGATTTTTTCCATGGGTTAAGGATAGAGGGAGACGGGGGGAAAGTGCAAAGACGGGAGCGTTACACCATCTTCGCTTCTGGAATCCACCTTCCGAAATTAAACACCGCTTTTGCTTAATGGGTTTAATCCTTGCGCAGTTTGTATATGCTTTTTTGTATATACAATCAGGGAAGGGTACACTATGCCAACGGAGTATGAGTGGGATAGCGATAAGGCGAAAAGTAACCAGCAAAAACATGGCATACGCTTTGAGGATGCGGTTTTGGTTTTCGACGATCCTTATCATTTGTCTGTTCAGGATCGCTATGAGAACGGTGAGTTTCGCTGGCAAACCATCGGCCTTGTGCAAGGCGTCATTGTTATCCTGGTCGCACATACGGTACGTTTCGAAAGCGGAGGCGAAATTATTCGTATCATTAGCGCACGTAAGGCGGACCGTAAAGAGAGGAACCGTTATGAGCATCGTTAAACATAAACGAGGTAGTTCGCCTGAGGTTAGCGCTCGTCGTGACGCTGAGCTAAAAGCATTAGCTGAAAAACCAGAAGCAGAAATCGATTACAGCGATATTCCTGCCACGGACGATAAACAGTGGTCCGGGGCGGTGCGAGGGAAGTTCTATCGGCCACTTAAAACGCAGGCATCTGTACGCATTGACGCCGACGTGATGGAGTGGCTGAAACGGCCTGGAAAGGGTTACCAGACGCGGCTAAACGCCATATTGCGTGAAGCGATGCTGCGCGATCAAAACAAAAAATAAACCACGGGCAGCGTTGGGCTGCCCCTTATTTCAGCTTATCAGCTCCAGCAGCCGCCACAGTACCCACCCGCCAAACCCCATTAGTACAACCCCCGCCGCCCGCTCAATTAGCCACAGCGAACGGCTGAGCCTCTGTTGCACCGCGGGCAGCCCCATCAGTGATACCAGCGCCAGATCCCACACCAGCACTACCATCACCATCCAGACGCCGCAGGTCGCCTGCTGAAGCAGCGTGACATTTGGCCCCAGCAGCGCCGTCATCAGCGCCAGATAGAACAGGGCGTTCTTTGGATTTAATAACGCCGAGCCGAGCCCCAGCAGGATCTGTTTACGCAGTGAGGGGAAGCGCTGGTGGGTTTCGTTCAGCGCCAGCGCTTGCGGGCGGCTGCGCACCAGATGCGAGCCGATCCACAGCAGATACAGCGCCCCGCAAAGCTCGATAAGGGTAAACAGCCACGTAAACTGGCGCAGCGCGCTCCAGCCAATGATCACCAGCAGGATATACAACCCGTTGCCCGCGGCGATGCCGAGGCACAGCCCGGCGCTGCCGCGCACCCGGTAGCGCGCCGCGTAGCCCACCAGCAGGAAGAAATCCGGGCCCGGGCTTAACAGGGCGACAAAATGCGCCAGCGCCAGAGCGAGAAAAGCGGAAGGGAATAACAGTTCCATAGCAACCTCTGTGTAAAAAACCGAGGTCAGACTACGGCGATGCAAACGCTATTTATTGTCCGATATTGATCGGCCCGTGGCGTACTGGCGCGGCGTGGCGGCGGTATAGCTCACAAAGGTCTTATGAAAATGGCTCTGATCGGCAAACCCGCTCTGGTAGCCGACATCGGCAATATCATCCCCGGCACGCAGCCGCGCTTTGGCGTATTCCACGCGGGAGATGTTGAGAAAGCTGCCCGGCGTCAGGCCAGTGTCCTGCCTGAAGGTGCGGATCAGCGTCTCTTTGCGCAGCGAGAAGCGGTGGGCAAGGTCGTCAAGTGACGGCGGGCTGGTTAAATCGGCAAGAAACGCCTGCTGGATGTGCTGGCTGGTTGTACGTAGTTCACCCGTGCGGCTGGCGCAGCGCGGAAGGGCAGAAATCAGCATGTTCAGGGAATTAGCCGACATGTTCTCAACAACGTTCTGGTAAAGAGCAAACAACGTGCTGTCGCGTATGACCTGTTCTGCCAGGGGATAATCCGTGTCGATATAGAGCATGTGATAGCTACGGGGCTGGCCCGCAACGGGGTTGCAGCTGTGCGGCACATGTGCCGGGATCACGATGAGATCGCCGGGGTGGAGGATGTACTGCGTGTCATTGCACCGGCAGCAGGTCTGGCCTTCCACTATCGCGCCAATCGAAAGTTGGGGGTGACAATGACGTTTATACGCCACGGTACTCTGCCACGTGCTGCGCAGCTCAAGGCCCGGAAGGCGGTTAAAGGTCTGGCGGATGTGTCGGGTATGGGTCATAGGCGCTCCTGTCAGGAACATTTTTATACCATGCCCTGGCCCTACTAAGAACCTTCCGGATATACCCAACTTTACGTCCATCACCCGTCATGTTGTCTACCCTTACTACCCTAAGCGGTAAAACATGGAGATTCGATATGGCTTATCAGACAGTAAATCCTGCCACCAACCAGCTCATCAAAGAATATCCCTCTCATACCGACGCGGATATCGAAGCGGCGCTGAAAGCAGCCGACGCCCTTTACCATTCGCAGTGGGCGAAAGGCGACATTGAACAGCGCCTGCCGGTGCTGCATAAGCTTGCTGACCTGATCGACGAACGCACCGAGGAGCTGGCTAAAATTGCCAGTCAGGAGATGGGTAAGCTCATCGAACAAAGCCGCGGCGAGGTGAAGCTGTGCGCGCAGATCGCCCGCTACTATGCCGATAACGCGAAGCAGTTCCTGGCCCCGGTGAAGTACCCGTCTGAACTCGGAGAAGCGTGGGTGGAGCATCACCCCATCGGCGTGCTGATGGCCGTGGAACCGTGGAATTTCCCGTATTATCAGCTGATGCGTGTTCTGGCACCTAACCTGGCGGCGGGTAACCCGGTGCTGGCTAAACATGCCAGCATCGTGCCGCACTGTGCCGAAACCTTTGCTCATCTGGTGCGTGAGGCAGGGGCGCCGGAAGGGGCATGGACCAACCTCTTTATCTCGTCTGAGCAGGTGGCGAACATCATCGCTGACGACCGCGTCCAGGGTGCCGCGCTGACCGGTTCCGAAAAAGCCGGCAGCGTGGTGGCCGCGCAGGCGGCGAAGCACATCAAGAAGTCCACCCTTGAGCTGGGCGGTAACGATGTTTTCGTGGTGCTGGACGACGCGGATCTTGATAAAGCGGTGAAGACAGGCGTGAACGCGCGACTTAACAACGCCGGTCAGGTCTGTACCGCAGCGAAGCGCTTTATCCTGCATGAGAAAATTGCCGATGCCTTCCTGAGCAAATTCACCGACGCCTTTAAGCAGGTGAAAATTGGCGACCCGCTGGATGAAAGCACCACGCTTGGGCCACTGTCGTCTAAAGATGCGCTCGAAACGCTGACAAAACAGGTCAACGAGGCGGTGAAAAAGGGCGCGACGTTACACTATGGTGGTAAACCGGTGCAGCGCGACGGGAGCTTCTTTGAGCCGACGATCCTGACGAATATCTCCCGCGACAACCCGGCGTACTTCGAGGAGTTCTTCGGCCCGGTGGCGCAGATATATGTGGTGAAAAACGATGACGAGGCGGTCGCCCTGGCGAACGACTCTCACTACGGACTGGGCGGTGCGGTGTTCAGTCAGGATATTGAACGCGCGAAGAAAATGGCGTCACGGATTGAGACCGGGATGGTGTATATCAACTGGCTCACCGATACCGCGCCAGAGCTGCCGTTTGGCGGCGTGAAGCGCTCCGGTTACGGACGCGAGCTGTCGGATCTGGGGATCAAAGAGTTTGTGAACCAGAAGCTGGTGGTGGTGCGTAAGTAAGCAGCAATAAAAAACCTGCCAGTAGGCAGGTTTTTTAGAGATTATTGCACTTCAATTTTATCCCAGCCGCTTTTGAACATGCAGCTGTCTACGAGGGTCGCCCTGCGATCCTCATTGGCGTCTTCAACCGTGTAGCTCGTGGAAATATCCTTTTTCTTGTTCTTCAGATCCGTTTTTTCCGAGTCCGAACCGGTTACGACGTTATCCGGGGGCAGATCGATCAGCGCCTGCGCTTCACATTCCGTGAGCTTTTTGTTCATTTCAGCGTCGCTGACGCCCGGTTTCACCCATTTGTACTGGACGCAGCCGGTGAGCAGAAGCGTGAGGCTCAGAACGCAAAGCGCGGTAATGCGGTGTTTCATCAGAAGGTGACTCCACCGCCAACATACGCACCGTCAATCAGGGTGTGGCCTGGACGACCGTCTTTACCATCAACGCTCACGTGGCGGTAACCCACTTTCAGGGTCACAGGTGTAACTGGCGTCCAGCTTACGCCGCCGTTGGCTTCAACGTAGTTTTTCACGCTGTTGTTCATCCCTTCTGGTGCCACGTAGCCTTCACCATACAGATGAATGCTGTCGGTCAGGGCAACGTTTACGCCGCCACCGATCGGGAACGCCACGCCGTTATCGCCTTTTTTCGGGCCGATATAGATAGCTTTTGCACCCGCGTTCAGCATGACCGGGCCAAGACCCAGGTTATAACCTGCACCCACACCGCCGGTCTGCGTACCGTCATCGGTGTTTTTCAGCCAGTTGCTTTCCACATACAGACCGGATGAGGATTTACCCATCTCAAGATTGAGGTTGGTGAAGTTTTTACCCTGCTCAACGCTGCCACCCAGAGCCAGTGCAGAACCCGATACAGCAGTCAACGCAGTCAGCAGAAGGATATTCAGTTTTTTCATCTCATATGCCTCGTCATCAATTTAATCTGGGCGCACCTTAACAAGCGATGTTAATGACTGCAAATGTGATGAAAGTCGCCGTTTTATGCTGGTTTTGTTAATTTTTTAATTTGGTGGTGTTGCGAGAGTGTTGGGTTGAGAGGTCGTCAACGGGTAATGATTTGGCGTTTAGAAAGTGTTTATTTTTTTAGCTAAACATAATCTGAACGAGAGCAGAAAGAGTGGTTCGCAGCGAATTAATTGGGTTTCTAATAATTTCCAGAAATGTTTCCGCTGTTACAGATAACAACAGAGCTTTACATTTCTTTGGCGCTCCGGCCCGCGCAATGTTGCCATTCGATGTCATTTTCCTGACACGTTTCTTCTTTACGGTGTGAGCTTCACTTTATGGATGCTAACAATATGAAAAGAAAAATTATTCCTGTGCTAATCGGTTGTGTGCTCTCTTTCTCTGCCCTCGCGGCGCAGCCTACGGCTGAGCGCTATGTCGTCAGTTTTCCAGAAGGCACACACGTGAACTACACCGGCGCATTTGCCAGTGCATTCCCGAACGGCCTTCCGGTTGGGATAGGTTCTGGCCTGCTGTTCACCGGGAAACAGGGCGATGCCCTGACCTTCGCCACCATTACCGATCGCGGTCCGAACGCGGATTCACCGAAAGTGGGTAAAAACGAAGCCAAAATTTTCGTTACGCCAGATTTCGCGCCGCTGCTGATGACGATTCGTGTACAAAACGGCAAAGCGGAGGCCATTGATGCCCGTCCTCTGCATGACGATAAAGGCGCGATCAACGGTCTGCCGCTGGAAAGCGACGTGATTGGATCCACCAATGAAGTGGCCTTCAGCGACACGTTAAAGAGGCTGAAGGGGGATAATCGCGGGCTGGATACGGAAGGGATCACCCCGGACGGTAAAGGCGGTTACTGGCTGTGCGATGAGTATGGCCCGTTCCTGATTAACATCGACAGTAAAGGGAAAATCCTGGCGATCCACGGTCCGCAGGCGGCGGAAGGGGAAAAAGCAATTGCGGGCGGTTTGCCGAATATCCTCAAATGGCGTCAGGCGAACCGCGGCTTTGAAGGCCTCACCCGTATGCCGGACGGGCGTATTATTGCCGCCGTGCAAAGTACGCTGGATATCGACGGTAAGAGCAAGAAAAAGGCGCTGTTTACGCGTCTGGTGAGCTTTGATCCGGCAAGCGGAAAAACCGCGATGTACGGTTATCCCATCGACAGCGCGGCTTACAGCAAAAACAGCGACGCTAAAATCGGCGACATCGTGGCGCTCGATGACCAGCACATCCTGCTGATCGAACAGGGAAGTGATAAAAACGACGGAATGCGTAACCTGATTTACAAGGTCGATCTCAGTAAGGCGAGCGATTTGTCAGGTTTCGACAAGCCGGGCGAATATCCGGAGTTTGATGATGAGAAAACCCTGGCACAGCGCGGCATTACCCTTGCGCAGAAAACGCAGGTTGTTGATCTGCGCGCCCTGGGCTGGCAGCAGGAAAAGGCTGAAGGGCTGGCGCTGATTGACAGTAAAACGCTGGCGGTGGCGAACGATAACGACTTTGGCGTGAAGGTGGCGATGCAACATCCGGTCGAGGGCAAGAAGCTCAAGGATTATCGGGTGAACGCGGAAGGAAAGCTGACGCTGGATGATAAGCCGGTTGAGACGACCCTCAGCGTGAAGCCACTGGAGAAACCGGAGTCTGACAGTGAGCTGTGGATTGTGACGCTGCCGGAGGCGTTGGATTGAAAACGAGCGGCTTGCTGTAATCCACCAGCCATGAAGTACTAAAGCACTGCAGTCATGTGAAAGCGATTGCAGTGCTTTTTTATTTACTTTTCATATGGATATGATTAAATTTTCATTATATCTCTTAGGCTTAGCCTGTTTTTTAAACAAAATGGAGAAAGTACTGGGGAAGAAACTTATAATTTGTTATCGTATGTATTATAAGTATTTTTGAGCTATATAAATAATGATGAACCCGACTACTCTTAATTTAAACGAATCTTTATTGAACTTGCAAATATTGGATTTTAATTTAGATACAGAAGGCCATTACTCTGCAGTAGTTTATGGCGTTGATGGCAATTTTTTGATGCACTGTGGGATTTCGTTGTTATCTATAGTTAAAAATACACCGGAAAAAACGTTACATTTTTTCATTATTACTGATAAAAAAAATGAGGTTGAATTTGCCAGGTTGCAATCCGTCATAAAAAATACGCAGCATGCGCTTACGATTATTATCATCTCTGCTGAAACGCTGACTATTTTACCTAAGACATCAGTTTTTCCTGTTGCAATTTATTTTCGCCTTTTAGCTCCATATTTAATTAAAAATTATCGTTATTTATTATATATTGACGCTGATATTGTAGCATTGAATAGCATTTCTGATTTAATAGAGGATTATAAACCTCGAGATCATATTTGTTGCGCAGTCAAGGAACCAGAGCAGCAATTGCTATTATCAAAATCTATTAATATTTCGGATGGCAATTATTTCAACTCAGGCATGCTCTATATCGATGCTCTGAATTGGAATGAAAACAATATTTCGCAAAAAGTTATTGAATGTTTATTGGAAAGAAGAACTGAATTTAAGTATTTTGATCAGGATGCTCTAAATGTTGTTCTACATAAAAGAGTTATGTTTGTTGATGAAAAATATAATCGGCAAATTAAGACGGGGCATAAGAGTGCAGATTTTATGTGTGAACCACCTCAAGAAACAATTTTTCTGCATTATGTTGGTAGTGATAAACCATGGCAACTTTGGAATCAACAGAATATTAGTGCTCACTATCGCAAGTATAAAAAATTATCCCCCTGGCGTGATGTTGCGGATGTTGAACCACGTTGTGCTAAAGAATTAAAGAAATACTATAAAATGCTCCTTATCAAAAAACAGTTTGTTGAGGCTTTCTATATTTTTATTAAATATCATTTTGTACGTCTCCTTGAAAAGAAGGCAAAAAAGTCATGTTAAGTCGTGCGTATATTAAAAAGTTAAATGTAAATTTTATTTTCATTCTTATTGTGTTTTCTATTGGTAGCGATCTTTTCATGGAGGCATATCCAAGAAAACTATTCTATATGAGTTGCTATCTTTCTATTTTTGGACTTGTTTTATTGGAGAGTTGGAACAACTTTCGTCAGTGGCTGTTTGATAACAGGATAGCTATGACTTTTATATTAAGTATTGTGCTTCTTGGGGCCAGTAAGTTGATATGGTCTATAAGTTTTTCGTCAGCGCATTTGCAAGATATAAAGGATAATTACTATGCTGGTGGAAAGTTGCTTATCCTGGCTGGTCTAATAGCTTTTTATTTGCTTAAATCTGTTAGCGAGATAACTGTTCAAACCTGGAAATTTGCTGCTTGCATTAGCCTCGTGTTAGGTATAATTACAGTTTGGTTCGGTTATCAACAACAAGCTATAGGTGTAAACAGAATCAAACTTTTGGCCGATGCGGCAACAACAGCTGCTTATATAATGGTTATTCAGTCAATAGTTTGTATGTCTTTATTAAAGAAAACTATCGCAAATCCGTCGTGGCGGATGTTAAGTTTTGCGGTAACATTTATTGTGTTTTCTTATTTGTTATTAATGACTGAAACCCGTGGTGCCATAGGTACTTTTTTTATTGTATGCTGCGTTTTAGCCTGTATTGAGCTTAGAAACGTAAAATTTCGATATTGGTGTCTGGCTGTATTGACGATATCGGTTATTGGATGTGGCATAGCCTATAAGATGCAAAAGAGAATTGTGGAGGCATATGATAATATACAGCAACTTCAAAACGATAATGCTAATACATCATTGGGAGCTCGTTTTGTAATGCTCGATGCAGGATTTCATGTAGCAAGCGCTTCTCTTTTTGGTCAGGATGCTGAAGATCGTTATAATAAAGCAAAGCAATATATTTCGGAAAATTACAAAAGTCGAGAGGCAATCAGGGTTATTAAGTATCATTTTCATAATGAAATAATAGAAAGCTTTAGTTTGCAAGGGGTTTTTGGAGTTTTTTCTCTGGTTTTATTCTATATTAGTTGTGTCATGGCATCATTTGTAAAAAATAACCGACTAAATTCTGGGTTGCTGCTTTATATAACAGCGCTACTCTTGATGGGACTCACTGATGTCCTGCTCATTCAACGAAATACGGCTATGGTGATTGGTGCTTGTGCAGTAGTCTTACTTCTCTGCCAGAGTGCGAAGAATAAAAATTTTGCAAACCTTGATCGTTAGGTTAAACAGGGTCACTTGTATGTGACCCTGAATTATCTTATTTCCGCAGCCCCGCAAACGCCGCCCGGATTTCCTCTTCCGGCAGCTGGATACCGATAAATACCATCACGCTGCGCGGTGTCTCGTCGCCCCAGGGTCTGTCCCAGTCCGCGCTGTACAGCCGCTGTACGCCCTGGAACAGCAGGCGGTTTGGTTCGCCGTCGATCCACAGCATGCCTTTGTAGCGCAACAGCTTATCCGCAAACGACAGCAACAGGTTCTCCATCACGCGGGAGACCTCGCTTATGTCTACCGGGTAATCCAGCTCCACCACAATCGACGCCACGTCGTTCTGCTTATCCGCCATAAAGTGAAAACGCGGTTTTGAGGTGACATGCTCTTCCAGCATAAAACCGTTGGTGTTGAACAGCTGAGACAGGTCGATATCGCCGTGCGTCACGGTGTATACCGGCGCGCGGGCGTTGATGCGTGCCAGGCGCTCGCGCAGTTTAACGCTCTCGCCCGCCACGTCGGTTTTGGTCAGCAGGATGCGGTCGGCGTAGCCCACCTGAGACTGGGCGATGGTGAACTGGTTCATCTGATCGTCGGCGTGAACCGCGTCGACCAGGGCAATCACGCCGTCCAGCAGGTAGCGCTGGCAAAGGATGTCATGTGAGAAAAAGGTCTGAATAATCGGGCCGGGGTCGGCCATGCCGGTGCATTCAATCACCAGGCGGTCAAAGTGGATGTCCCCACGATCGCGGCTGTCGAGCAGGTCCAGCAGGGCATCTTCCAGTTCGTTAGAGCGGGTACAGCAGATGCAGCCGTTGGTCAGGGTTTTGATCTGCGTGGCGCGATCGCCAATCAGCTGGTCGTCAACGGAGACTTCGCCGAACTCGTTTTCGATCACGGCGATTTTGAAACCGTGCTGCGCGTTGAGAATGTGGCGCAGCAGGGTGGTTTTACCGGCGCCGAGGAAACCGGTCAACAGGGTGACGGCAATCGGGGTCATGGTCTCTCCTTTAGCAGCAGCGGACGCCGCCTTCTCCACTTCCGCCGTAGCGCGCTTCCTGACGCTCGCGGAAGAATTCAGTGTAGGTCATGTAGGGCTTATCCGGGTGGTTGGTTTTCATATGCTCAACGTAGTTGTCATAGTCCGGAATGCCAATCAGCATTTTCGCTGCCTGACCGAGGTATTTTTTTGCTTCGCCTAAGTTACCAAACATAACCTGTCCTGATAAGAAAAAGCCCGGTGGCGCGCAGCGATCCGGGCTTACAGTTACATGCTGGATTAATGGTGCGAAGAGGTCTTCACGCCGCCTTCCGGTACCGGCACGTACGGGGTCTCTTTGTCCGTACGACCTTCAGCGTTGCGCACTTTCATCCAGGTTTTGATGCCGTAGAAGATAATGCTGTACACCACCACCAGGAACAGAATGCTCAGACCCGCGTTGGTGTAGTTGTTCACCACGATATGGTTCATGTTGGCAATCTGCTGGGCGGTGAGATCCGCGCCACCGGCGGCAATTTTCGCTTTGTACTGGTTAGCCATGTAGAAGAAGCCTTCCAGCTGCGGGTTGCTGCTGAACAGTTTCAGACCCAGCGCCCAGGTGGTGCAGAGCAGCAGCCACAGCGCAGGCACCACGGTGACCCAGATGTATTTGGTGCGTTTCATCTTCACCAGTACCACGGTGCCGAGCACCAGGGCAACGGCTGCCAGCATCTGGTTAGAGATACCGAACAGCGGCCACAGGCTCTTCACGCCACCGAGTGGGTCAACAACGCCCTGGTACAGCAGGTAACCCCACAGGCCAACGCAGCCCGCGGTACCCAGCACGCCCGCCACCAGCGAGTCGGTTTTCTTCAGGAACGGCACGAAGTTACCCAGCAGATCCTGCAGCATAAAGCGGCCTGCACGGGTACCGGCGTCCAGCGCGGTGAGGATGAACAGCGCTTCGAACAGAATACCGAAGTGGTACCAGAAGCCCATGTCCGCCCATGGCAGCACTTTGTGGAACACGTGTGCAATACCTACCGCCAGCGTCGGTGCGCCACCGGCGCGGTTCAGCACGGACGGTTCGCCGATGTCTTTCGCGGTCTGCATGATCTGCTCAGGCGAAATCACAAAGCCCCAGGAGCTGACGGTCGCCGCCGCGTGGGCGCTGGCGTCCTTCAACTGCGCCATAATCAGCGCCGCGTTGTCACCGCCCATCTCATGCAGGTTTGGCATGGTGATGCCCAGGCCTGCCGGCGGGGTGTTCATCGCGAAGTAAAGACCCGGTTCGATGATAGACGCAGCCACCAGCGCCATGATCGCCACGAAGGATTCCATCAGCATGGCACCGTAACCGATGAAACGCGCGTCGGTTTCGTTGGCCATCAGCTTCGGCGTGGTGCCGGAGGAGATCAGCGCGTGGAAGCCAGAAACGGCACCACAGGCGATGGTGATAAACAGGAACGGGAACAGGGCGCCTTTCCACAGCGGACCGGTACCGTCAATGTACTGGGTCACCGCCGGCATTTTCAGTTCAGGGTTGATGATCACAATACCGATCGCCAGCCCGACGATGACGCCGATTTTCAGGAAGGTCGCCAGATAGTCACGCGGAGCCAGAATCAGCCATACCGGCAGAAGGGCAGAGATAAACGCGTAACCAATCAGGGCAAAGGTGATGGTGGTGTCTTTAAAGGTCAGCGCCGGACCCCAGTACGGGTCGTGCGCAATCACACCGCCGAAGTAGATAGAGGCAACCAGCAGCACGATACCAATGACCGACACCTCGCCGACGCGGCCAGGGCGCAGGAAGCGCATGTAGATCCCCATGAACAGCGCAATCGGCACGGTAGAGCAGACGGTAAAGACGCCCCACGGACTTTCAGCCAGCGCTTTCACCACGATTAATGCCAGCACCGCGAGGATGATGATCATAATCAGGAAGCAGCCGAAGAGGGCGATGGTACCCGGCACGCGGCCCATCTCTTCTTTGATCATCTCACCCAGCGACGAACCGTTACGGCGCGAGGAGATAAACAGCACCATAAAGTCCTGCACTGCACCCGCCAGCACTACACCAGCGAGCAGCCACAGGGTACCCGGCAGGTAGCCCATCTGCGCGGCCAGTACCGGGCCGACCAGCGGGCCAGCGCCTGCAATGGCGGCAAAGTGGTGACCAAACAGCACATAGCGGTTGGTTGGCACGTAGTTCAGGCCGTCATTGTTAATGACCGCCGGGGTGGCACGCGTCGGGTCGAGTTTCATGACCTTCTGCGCGATGTATAAGCTGTAGTAGCGATAAGCCACAAGGTAGACGGAAACCGACGCGACCACGATCCACAGGGCGCTTACGTGTTCGCCCCGGCGTAATGCGACAACCGCCAGACAGAAAGCGCCGAGGATCCCGAGTAAGGCCCAGGGCACGTGCTTCAGTAGTTTTTTAGTATCCATAGTAAGACCTGGTTTTTTATGTAAAGAAAAAAGGGTCAGGGTTCGTTGTGAGGAGGTATTGAGTAATGCTGGAGCGATCGTGCCAGAAGCTTGCGCGCGTAAAGGGGAGAAAATGGGTGAGTGGTTGAAAGTGCCTGGTGAGCGGTCAAAGGGGGCGGCGAGTGGTTCAGGCTCGCCGCCAGCGGGAGAAATAATGTGATACAGATCACCCGGTTACCGTGGCTGCGCTCCCCGCCAGGTAGCCTTCCAGCGTTTTAACCAGCTTTTCCTTAAGCCAGGCTGGCTCCAGGATCTGAATGTTGGGTAACCAGTAGAACAGCAGCGGCAGGATCTGGTTTTCATGTGCTGCCTGACAGCGCAGCGTCACGCCGTCGTGTTGCTCCTCCAGCAGCTCTTGTGCCGGGAGGAGATCGCGGCGCAGGAAGTAGTGTGAAATATTATCCTTAATAAATATTTTCACCTCGAAAGTATCTTCCGATACCCACGGGTCGAGGTTTTTTTCCAACAGCCCGATCACATTTTCGTCCGGCGTAAAGGTGCGTTTCTGAATATCAAGCCAGCGAATCTGACTCAATGAGAAGGATTTTAACCGGCTATTTTCGGTAGCTTGTAAATACCATATATTTTTTTTGTTAATGAGTTTATAGGGGTTAATCAGCCGGGTTTTGCCTTTATAAACGATCTGGCAAACATTACAGTTTTTAATCGATTTTTCAATGTTGGATAAATGGCGACGAATATCACGTTCCGCCGTGTGCTCCGCCTCGTTGGCGAGAATAAGAATATGATTTTCGTCAACGCGGTTTTCGAGTTTCTCCCAAAACTCCGCGTTTCTTTCGGGGAAAAAACTATCAGCATTCAGGAAGTTAGCAAGGGTATGGTGTAATCCTTGTCCGCCGGGCGATTGCGCGGAATGGATCAGCCGATATAGCCCGTTTCCGGTGTGTTCCACAATCGGGGAGAGCGCATTTAAATCCCGGTAGACGGTACGCTCGGTAATATTAAATTTCTCCATCAGCGCACTGCGGTTTATCACACCGTTTAAATGTAGCTCAAGGAGAATATCGACCAGACGTTCAGCCGAGCGGCTCCGCGTCGTTTTAGCCATAAGGTCTTCCTGTATATTAGGGTATGCGCTGAATGATGCGGGTAGCACTGACACAGCGTGTCAGTATTCAGGCACAGAAAATTTCTCTTATGGCTATATAACGGCGGGATTTAGCGGAAACCTTAGGAATTTTTGCAGAAAGGCGCGCTGGCCTCAGGAGGGCCAGCGCGAGAGGGGATCACACGGCTGCTTCCGGCTCCATCATTACCGGGTGGAAACGGCGTTTGAAATAGATCAGGCCGTGGCCCTCTTCACTGAGGATGATATTTTTAATTTCAACAAGATAAACCAGATGCGTGCCGATGGTTTGCACCTGACTTATCTCGCCTTCCAGGCTTGCCAGCGCCCCTTTCAGCACCGGTTGCGCCAGCGGACCTTTCTGCCAGCAGGAGAGGGTAAAGCGCTCCTCCATGGCCATCCCGGTCATACCGGCGAAGTGGCGAGCCATGATCTCCTGCTCGTGGTTGAGTACATTCACGCACAGTTTGCCGTTGCCCTGAAACACCGGGTTCATGGCGCTGTTGGCGTTGATACAGACCATGACCGACGGCGGGGAATCCGTTACCGAGCAGACGGCAGTGGCGGTGATCCCGCAGCGTCCGGCATCGCCCGCCGTGGTGATGACATTCACCGCGGCCGACAGGCTGGCCATGGCGTCGCGAAAACGCAGGCGTTGTTCATCTGAATGCATTGAAACCTCCCGCTGCGTTATTTCAGCAGCTTGTCCAGCATGTTGATATCGCTGTTGTTGTGCAGGTGTGGCACCGTCCAGCCGTGTTGGTCGTACTCAGACATGCAGCGGTCGACCATCGCCATCATTTTGTCCATGTTGCCGGAGCTTTGCGCCTGGCGCAGACACTGCAGGCGAATTTCGTCCTGGCTGCCGGAGTAGTTGATCTCATACAGCTCGTGACGGCCGCCAAATTCGCTGCCGATGGCATCCCACATCAGCTTCAAAATCTTGATGCGTTCGACGTGATCCATGCCGTTGGAGCCGCGCACGTACTTCGCCAGATACTGGTCGATCTGCGGGTTGTTCAGATCCCGTGCGCTGGATGGCAGGTAGATCAGCCCGCTGGTGACGTTGCGTTCGATGATGTTTTTAATCTTCGCGTAGGCCATTGGCGCCATTACGCGATAGGTTTGCAGCGCCACGTGATCCGGCAGGTACGCACCGTTCACCCACGGCGTGGCTTCGGAACACATGGAGTCGCTCAGCGCCCAGAACATATTGCGCCAGGCGACCACTTCGCCGAGATCTGCCTGCACGCCGCGGAACTCCAGGGTGCCGGTACACTCCAGCGATTTTTTCAGCAGGGCGGTGATGAAGTCGAGCTTCACCGCCAGACGCACGCAGGCCTGCAGCGGGTACATGCGGGCAAAACCGCCTTCCATGGTCCAGCGACGGCAGCGGTCGAAATCGCGGTAGATCAGCACGTTTTCCCATGGGATCAGCACATTATCCATCACCAGGATCGCGTCGTTCTCATCAAAACGGCTGGAGAGCGGGTAGTCGTACGGCGAGCCGGTAGCGCCAGCCACCATCTCGTAGGAGGCGCGGGAGATCAGCTTCACCCCTTCGGCGTCCATTGGCGCGACGAACATCAGCGCAAAGTCCGGGTTTTCGCCCATCACCTGCGCGGAGCCAAAGCCGATCATGTTGTAGTGGGTCAGCGCGGAGTTGGTGGCAACCACTTTGGCGCCGCTGACGATGATCCCGGCGTCGGTCTCTTTTTCCAGCTTGATATAGACGTCTTTCACCTCGTCCGCCGGTTTGTGGCGGTCGATAGGCGGGTTGACGATAGCGTGGTTAAAGTACAGGCCGGTTTCCTGAATGCGGGTATACCAGTTACGGGCATTTTGCTCGAACTGGCCGTAGAAGGCCGGGTTTGCGCCGAGCGCGCAGCCGAACGCGGCTTTGTAGTCCGGCGTGCGGCCCATCCAGCCGTAGCTCAGGCGAGACCACTCGGCGATGGCGTCTCGCTGCTGACGCAGGTCGTCGGCGCTTTTCGCCACGCGGAAGAACTTATGGGTGTAACCGCCGCTGCCGGTGTCGGTGCCCCAGCACAGCGTGTCCTGCATCTCCGGTTTGTGCAGCGCGTCGTACATCTGCGCGATGGAGGCCGCCGCATTGCGAAACGCCGGATGGGTGGTGACGTCTTTAACGCGCTCGCCGTAGATATAAATCTCGCGGCCATCCTGCAGGCTTTTTAAATACTCTTCGCCGGTTAACGGGCGTTTGGTATCAGCGCGGAACTCTTCAGGCTTCATAGGGACCTCGTATCGGAATTGGTTTGTTAAATTTATGTTTTGTTTTTGTTGTTTAATTGAAGCGTGAGAGGGGCGGAACGTGAAGGGACGATTGGGACAACGGCAGGTACTTTTCGCGAGAGATCGCAGAGTGTGATTTCCCTCACCCTAACCCTCTCCCAACGGGAGAGGGGACGGTTACTCCCTCTCCCGTTGGGAGAGGGCAGGGGTGAGGGCAACAGGGGAAACCGGTACTTTCTGCGCCCGATACGCGCTGGGCGAGCAACCTGTCAGGCGATTGAAAAAGCGGGCAAAATAGGCCGGATCCTTAAAGCCCAACTGCCACGCAATCTCGCTGACCGTACTGTCGGAAAAGAGCAACAGCCGTCTGGCTTCGCGCAGCTGGCGGTCGAAGATCAGCCGCTTCGGCGGACGGTTGGCGAAGCGGCGGCAGATATCGGTCAGGCGGGATTCGGTCAGGTGGAGTTCACAGGCGTAGTCCGGCACCGTCCAGTGCTGGTGATAGTGGGTGTCAATCAACTGGGTAAAGCGCTGGAACAGTTTTAACTCACCGCGCATGCCGCCTGAAGCGTGGTCGTCGAGCCTGGCGTTACGCAGCAGCAGGGTAAAGACCGCCTGCGCGAGCAGCACCAGGGTATGCTCGCGCCCAGGAAGTTGCCCGGTGGATTCCCTGGCAATCAGCTGCCAGTAGTGCCTGAGCGCCGCCAGCTCGTCGGGCTTATCAGCCAGCGACAGGCAGATCCCCGGCAGGCCAAACGCTTCTCGCGTGCCGGGGTAGAGCACCTCCAGCAGCGGCCAGATGAGATCCTCGCGTACCGTCAGAACGTGGCCATCGCTGTCGGATTCGGTGATAAACGCGTGCGGCACCGACGGCGGGGTAATGACGAACAGCGGAGCCTGCACCGAGTAGCGATGATCGTCGAGCTGGAGTTCTATCTGCCCGGTATCAAGAAAGTGCATCTGAAAATACTGGTCGTGACGATGCGCCTGCATGTCGCGGCCAAAAAAGGCCGCCATGCGGGCGAACGACTGATAGTGCACATCGTCGGTGCCCAGACTTTCGTCGTACTCTTTGCTGATATCGATATTGGCGACGGGGCTCTGGCACATAGCTTCTCCTCAGTGGATCTTCTGTGCCGCCATCCCCGGATCGCGCCCGAGGCTTTCCTGGCGGGTCATTGGGATCCGCGTCAGCACCAGCGCGCCCACCACCAGCAGCCCGGCGACAAACCACAGCCCGGAGCTGAAGCTGCCGGTGGCATCACGCAGAATGCCGATCAGCAGCGGGCTGACGGCGGATCCGACGTTGCCGATAGCGTTGATCACCGCCAGCGCCACCGCACGGGACTGCACGCTAATAACCTGATCCGGCGTGGTCCAGAATATCGCCATGGCGGTAAACGATCCGGTTGAGGCCATGATGATGCCAAGCAGCTGGATCAGGCTGTGATCGGTGGCCGAGGCCAGCATCCATCCCGCCGCCGCGAAGAGATACGGCAGGATGGTGTGCTTTTTTCGCTCTTTCAGCCTGTCGGAGCGACGGCTCCACCAGATCATGCCGAGGATGGTGCAAAACTGCGGGATCGCCGCCAGCAGGCCGATCACAATGTTGCTGCTGCCGGTGTTGAAGCTTTGCAGGATCTGCGGCGTCCAGATGTTGATCGCACTCAGCGTGTTCGTCAGGCAGAAATAGGCCAGCGTATAGAGCAGTACCGCCGGGGTCAGGACTTCACGCAACGTTGAACGCGGCGTGGCGGCATGCGCCACCGCCAGCTCTTGCTCACGGGCGATCATGGTTTTCAGCGTTTGCTTTTCTTCATCATCCAGCCAGCTGGCCTGATCCGGGGTGTCGTTAAGGTAGAACCAGGTCACCACGCCGAGCACCACCGACGGCAACCCTTCCAGCAGGAACAGCCACTGCCAGCCTTTCAGGTTCCACAGCCCGTCCATCGCCAGGATGTAGCCGGAAAGAATAGAGCCGAGCATCATGGTTACCGGCATGGCAATCATAAACAGTGCGTTGGCGCGGGCGCGGTGATAGGCCGGGAACCACCAGGTGAGATAGACCAAAATCCCCGGCAGGAAGCCAGCCTCGGCAATGCCCACCAGCATGCGCAGCACATAGAGCGTTTCCGGGCTGGTGGCGAACATGGTGCAGGTGGACGCGATCCCCCACACCACCATGATCCCGGCGATCCAGCGCCGGGCGCCGATCTTCGCCAGCATGATGTTGCTTGGGATCCCGCACAGCACGTAGGTGACGTAAAAGAGCGTCGCGGCCAGGCCAAACATCGTGGAGGTGAGGCCCAGATCTTTGCCCATCGTCAGCCCGGCAAAGCCAATGTTGATGCGATCGAGAAACGAGAAGACAAACAGGATAAAGAGAAACACGATCAAACGACGGAACAGCTTATTTATAACGCGATGTTCAACAGCTTTATTATCTTGCAGGGTAGAGGTCGTCATGGTGCGCTCCAGATCTTACGTTTAGTAGACGGATTTATTGTTATTAACTGACGTAACCGGGTGATCGATAAAACGTGCCGCCAGCGCTTCGGCGCTGCGGGCGAGCAGGGTCGTGTCGACGCCGACGGCGACAAACAGCGCGCCGAGTTCGAGATAGCGTTTTGCCAGCTGCTCGTTGGCCATCAGGATGCCGGGCGCTTTGCCGGCGCTCAGGATCTGCGCGATCGCCTGTTCAATGGCCGCCTGCACTTCCGGGTGCTGAGGATTACCGGCAAAGCCCATGTCGGCGCTCAGATCCGCCGGGCCGATAAACACCCCGTCGACGCCGTCCACATCCAGGATCTGCGGCAGGTTTTTTAGCGCCTCGCGGGTTTCGATTTGCACCAGCACGCACATGGCGTCGTTGGCCTGGTGCAGGTAGTCCGGGATGCGGTTCCAGCGTGAGGCCCGCGCCAGGGCGCTGCCCACGCCGCGAATACCCGCAGGCGGATAGCGCGTGGAACGGACCGCCAGACGGGCTTCCTCGGCGTTTTGTACCATCGGTACCAACAGGGTTTGCGCGCCCACATCCAGCAGCTGTTTGATCTGCACCGGATCGTTCCACGACGGGCGGACGACCGGCTGGCTCAGATAAGGGGCGATGGCCTGCAGCTGGGTTAAGACGGTCTGCACGGTGTTCGGCGCATGTTCGGCGTCGATCAGTAGCCAGTCGAAACCAGCCCCGGCCAGCAGTTCGGCGCTGTAGCTGCTGGTCAGCCCCAGCCATAAACCAATCTGCGGCTTTCCGGCTTTCAGCGCCGTTTTGAATGCGTTTTGCATGGTTATCTCCTAGACAAAGCGGCAACTGATGGAGCCCATGTTGCCGTAGTCCACGTGGAAGGTATCGCCTCTGCTGGCCGCGACCGGACGGGTAAACGAACCGCCGAGAATGATCTGGCCTGGCTCAAGCTGAACGTCGTAGGGGGCAAGTTTGTTGGCCAGCCACGCCACGCCGTTAGCCGGGTGGTTGAGCACGCCCGCGGCAACGCCGGTCTCTTCGATCACGCCGTTGCGATAGAGCAGGGCGGAGATCCAGCGCAGATCCAGCTCGTCGGGCTTAATCGGACGGCCGCCGAGGATCACGCCCGCGTTGGCGGCGTTATCGGAGATGGTGTCGAACACCTTGCGCGGGCGCTGGGTTTCCGGGTCAACGTTGTGGCAGCGGGCGTCGATCAGCTCCAGCGCGGGGATGACGTAATCCGTGGCGTTGTAGACGTCGAAGATCGTGCAGTTCGGGCCGCGCAGCGGTTTTGCCAGCACGAAGGCCAGCTCCACCTCAATGCGCGGGACGATAAAGCGATCGACGGGGATGTTGCTGCCGTCGTGGAAGAACATATCGTCCAGCAGCGCACCGTAGTCAGGCTCGCTGATCTGCGAGCTGGCCTGCATTGCTTTTGAGGTGAGGCCGATCTTGTGGCCTTTCAGCACGCGGCCTTCGGCGATTTTCAGGTTCACCCATTCGCGCTGTACGGCGTAGGCGTCTTCAATCGTGATCTCCGGGTACTCCAGCGAGATCGCGCGGATTTGCTCCCGGGACTGCTCCGCCTGATGCAGGCGGTGGGCGATCAGGGTATGGGTGTGTTTGTCGAGCATGGCGATATCCTGTTTTATGTTTGTTTTCTCCCTCTCCCAGTGGGAGAGGGACGGGGTGAGGGCATCGGGCCGCAGAGATTTCCCCTCACCCTAACCCTCTCCCAAAGGGCTGAGGAATCCCCAGAAAATTAGATATGGATAAATGGTTGTTTATTGTTCAAAAATGGAGCTAAAAACAACCGATAACTCGACAGAAGATGCACATTTATGAGCGTTTTCTGTCTGTCTACGAGCTGAGTGAATCTAACTGCTCGCAAAATATTCATTCTAATCCTCTGAAACCACTAATAAAAAATTAGTGGGGATTCCTCAGCCCAAAGGGAGAGGGGACGGTATTACGTAAACAACGCGTGCACGTTGTTTTGTTTGTAATTGAGCGTCGGGTGCAGTTCGTCGAGCTCAAACGACAGCGCCAGATACCGGGCGGCCATGAGGTTGGCAAAATGCGCTTTGATCAGCGCAAACAGCATCTCCCCCACGGCCTCGCGGCTTTCCAGGCTGCGCCCGGCACCAATCTTCAGCGTCATATGCACAAAGGCGTAATCCTGCTTGCCGTCCGCCATCTGCCAGGTATCCAGCCAGTGGGCGCGGCTGCGGATACCGCCGATAGGAAAAATGCCGGTGGCGGCCAGCGCCTCGTTCACTTTGGCGAACAGCCCCGGCAGGTCGGCCTGCTCGCGGATGTTGTCGGTACATTCAGCGATAAAATGCGGCATGGTGGCTCCTTACGCGGGCAGCGGGAAAACGGCGTTAACCTGGCCGGTACCGGAGCTGGCGAACAGCTCGGTGAGGAATTCAACCTTGCCGTCGTATTTGTCCCAGCCGAGCATACCCAGCAGCATCACCGTGTCGTGCATGTTGCCCTCGCCGTAGCAGTAATCGGCGTACTCCGGCAGCATGCTGCAGAACTCTTTGAACTGGCCTTCGCGCCATAGCTTCACCACCCGTTCGTCCATCTGGCGGTCGAACTCGCGGGTGTAGCTGTTCATCCCTTCTTCCGCACGCTGGTCGTCGATAAAGCGGTGCGACAGCGAGCCGCTGGCGAGCACCGCCACGGTGCCATCATACTTTTCGATGGCGCTGACGATGGCCTCGCCCAGCCTGCGGCTGTCGGCGAAGTCGTGAACCGTGCAGAACGCCGAGATGGAGACCACTTTGAAGTGCTTATCCGCGTTCATGTAGCGCATCGGCACCAGCGTGCCGTACTCCAGCTTCAGGC
This sequence comes from Enterobacter cloacae complex sp. 394F7, assembly GCF_057320385.1. Taxonomy (NCBI): domain Bacteria; kingdom Pseudomonadati; phylum Pseudomonadota; class Gammaproteobacteria; order Enterobacterales; family Enterobacteriaceae; genus Enterobacter; species Enterobacter cloacae complex sp. 394F7. Next base: position 254,744 of record NZ_JBXWCS010000001.1, read on the forward strand.
TCGGGATGTTATGCGCTTTGGCGCGCACGCCAAGCTTGACCGCCTCGTCGGCGATCAGCTGCCCGAGCTCCGGGTTGCCGTCGTAGTCGTAGGTCATGTCGCGGATAAAGTGCGGCAGCTCGTTACTGGTGTAGACGCCTGAAAAATGGTCCGCACAGTTGATGTGATAGGCGCTGTTCACCAGCCAGTGGGTGTCGAAGACGATGATGGTGTCGACGCCCAGCTCGCGGCAGCGCTTGCCGATCTCTTTATGCCCGTCGATGGCCCCCTGACGGCAGCCGTGGTTTTTACCCGGCAGCTCAGAGAGATACATTGACGGTACGTGCGTGATTTTTGCCGCTAACGCTAACTTTCCCATTTTAGATCCCCCATTTTGGAATCGGATGGTCGCCCATGGAGATGCAGACGTTCTTCATCTCCGCGAACACCTCAAAGCTGTACTCGCCGCCTTCGCGCCCGGTGCCGGAGGCCTTCACGCCGCCAAACGGCTGGCGCAGATCGCGCACGTTCTGGGTATTCACGAACACCATGCCCGCTTCGATATTGCGCGCCAGACGCAGCACTTTGCTGACGTCCTGGGTCCAGATGTACGACGCCAGGCCGTACTCCACGTCGTTGGCCAGGCGTAGCCCTTCCGCTTCGTCCTTGAACGGCAGCAGGCATGCTACCGGGCCGAAGATCTCCTCCTGCGCCACGCGCATGCGGTTGTCGACATCCGCCAGCACCGTCGGGCGCAGGAAGTTACCGCCTTTCAGGTGCGCAGGCAGGTCGGCCGGTTTGTCCGGGCCGCCCGCCAGCAGGGTCGCGCCCTCCTCAATGCCCAGGCGGATATAGCCGGAGACTTTCTCCCAGTGCTGTTGGCTAATCAGTGCGCCAATCTGGGTGTTCGGATCGGTCGGATCGCCCACGCGCAGGCGGTTGGCGCGCTCGGCGAAGCGTTTGACGAATTCCGGGTAGATGCTCTGCTGGATGAAGATGCGCGAGCCGGCGGTGCAGCGCTCGCCGTTGATGGAGAAGATGGTGAACAGGGCGGCGTCCAGCGCGCGCTCGATGTCCGCATCTTCAAAAATCAGCACCGGAGATTTGCCGCCCAGCTCCATGGAGTATTTCTTCAGCCCGGCGTTTTTCATGATGTTGCGCCCGGTGGCGGTGCCCCCGGTGAAGGAGACGGCCCGCACGTCGTGATGGCGCACCAGCGCATCGCCTGCCGTGGCGCCATAGCCCTGCACCACGTTCAGCACGCCCGCCGGAATACCCGCCTCCAGCGCCAGTTCGCCCAGACGGTCGGCGGTCAGCGGCGAGAGTTCAGACATCTTCAGCACGGCGGTATTCCCCAGCGCCAGGCAGGGGGCGACCTTCCAGGTGGCGGTCATAAACGGCACGTTCCACGGCGACACCAGCGCGCAGACGCCCACCGGCTGCACCAGGGTGTAGTTCAGCATCTTGTCGTCAACCGGGTAGGTTTTGCCGTTCATCTGCTGGCACACTTCGGCGAAGAACTCAAAGTTGTGCGAGGCGCGCGGGATAAGCACGTTTTTGGTCTGGTGGATGGGCAGGCCGGTGTCGGCGGTTTCCATCGCGGCAATGTCCGGCACGTTCTGGTCAATCAGATCGCCCAGGCGACGCATCAGACGCGCACGCTCTTTCATCGGCAGGTTGGCCCACTTTGGGAAAGCCTCTTTTGCTGCCGCCACGGCCTGATGGATTTCCGCTTCCCCGCCGGCGGCGACTTCTGCCAGCACCTCGCCGGAGGCCGGGTTGGTGGTGTGGAAGTAGTCGCTTCCCGCCACGTTTTTGCCGTTGATCCAGTGGTTAATCTTTTTCATTTTGCCGTCTCCTCACTCACAATCCGGTTTACCAGGCGACCCACGCCTTCCACTTCCACCACCACTTCATCCCCCGGTACCACGTCGGACAGTCCTTTTGGCGTGCCGGTGGCGATCATGTCGCCCGGCTGCAGAGACATGAATTCGCTCAGGTATGCAATCAGGTATGGGATGCTGAAAATCAGATCCGCCGTGGTCCCTTCCTGACGTAATTCACCGTTGACGAAGGTGCGCAGGGTTAAGTTATGCGGATCGGGAATGGCTGCTTTTGGCACGATGTTGGGGCTGATGGGGGTTAACCCGTCGCGGCTTTTGACCCGCAGATTCGGGCGGTAGTAATTTTCGAGATAGTCGCGAATGGCGTAGTCGTTACAGACCGTGTAGCCCGCAACAAAATCCATCGCCTCGGCTTCACTGACCTTACGCGCGGTTTTGCCGATGACCACCACCAGCTCCGCCTCGTAGTGCATGTACTCAACGTTGTCCGGGCGTACCGAGGTCTGGTTGTCGCCGTTGAAGGTATTGGGCGCTTTGATAAACACCAGCGGCTCGGTCGGCGGCGTGAATGCCAACTCGCTGGCGTGATCGGCGTAGTTCAGGCCGAGGGCGAACAGCGTGGGGTGAGGGTGCGCGCCCTGAGCCATCGCCACGTCGCGTTCATCCACCACCGGGTTTTCCAGTGCCGGGAACCCTTCCGCCAGAATGCGTACCCGATCGCCAGGGCGGATCTCGACGCGGCTTTGCGGCGTGCCGAGCAAGATCGCATCGCCCGGATTCAGGGTCGCGAACTCGCTCAGGGCGCTCAGCAGTTCGGCGGCGTTGCGCTGTAGCCCGGCGGTGTTCCAGTGGTCCGCTTCGCGGCCGTTGATTTCGGTGATGATAGTCAGGTTATCCACGTTGTCGACGGCGACCAGCTCACCCAGCGGACAAAACCCGTCCCGGCATTTGGCTTTGATTGCCGGGCGATAAAAGCTCTCTTCCGGCAGGCTTACCTCGTTGGCCAGTGCGTATCCGGCGATGTAGGCCGCCGCGTCCTCCACGCGAACTTTGCTGGCCGTTTTGCCCACCACCAGCGCGACGGTTGCGCCGCTCAGCACCGTCTCACCCAGCGGGAACGGGATGGGTTCACCTGCGCGGATCACCGTGTTGTGTGGCTTGATAAACCACACCGCGGTTTTTGGCGGGGTGTTGTAAGGGGCTTTTTCAAACGCCTCAGCCCAGGCGTCGCGCTGGCTTTGGTGGTTCAGCGCCACGGCAAAAACGGTACCTTTCATTGACATACTCCTCAGGCCGGAACGCCGGCGTTGATTTTGTTAATATGTTAATGATCTGGTTTTATGCTTTTGCTGATTATTTCGCAATCAGAAGTGAAATATTTGTGATATGAATAACAATAAATTTACATTTTTGTTTAAAATGATATATTTATCATCGTGTTAATAAAGTGCTATTGTTTCTGTTAGACTTTTCGATGGTCAAAAAGCAGTTGATTAAAACAGCGATTTTGAATTGTTTACTTGTTAACAATAAGCGGGAGTGGCTATGCATGATTCTTTAACTATCGCCCTGTTGCAGGCGCGGGAAGCGGCAATGTCCTACTTCCGACCGATTGTGAAGCGGCATAACCTGACCGAGCAGCAGTGGCGCATTGTGCGAGTGCTGGCTGAACATCCCTCGATGGATTTTCACGATCTGGCGTTTCGGACCTGCATATTGCGCCCGAGCCTGACGGGCATTCTGACGCGCATGGAGCGCGACGGTCTGGTGCTGCGCTTAAAACCGGTCAATGACCAGCGCAAGCTGTACGTATCGCTGACCAAAGAGGGCAACGCGCTGTACGAGCACGCTCAGGCGCAGGTGGAAGAGGCGTACCAGCAGATAGAGGCGGAATATACGCCGGAGAAGATGAAACAGCTGACGGCGCTGCTTGAGGAGTTTATCGCGCTGGGAAACCGCCATAACGCAGCGCGTGACGAAGAGTAAAAACCACAAATTAAAGGATGATTTTCGTAAAGTTTTCCCTTTCCAGGCCGAAAATTCTGTATCTGTCTGAAGGAAGAGAAAACATGTTAAACCGTATCAAGATTGTCACCAGCTTAATGCTGGTTTTAGCGATATTTGGCCTTTTACAACTGACCTCCGGTGGTCTTTTCTTCAATGCCCTGAAGCATGACAAAGAGAATTTCACCGTCCTGCAAACCATTCGCCAGCAACAATCCACGCTGAACGCCAGCTGGGTGGCGTTGCTGCAAACCCGTAACACCCTGAACCGCGCGGGCATCCGCTACATGATGGATCAGAACAATATCGGCAGCGGCGCGACCGTGAACGATCTGATGCAAATTGCCTCTGTGTCACTGAAACAGGCGGAAAAAAACTGGGCTGCCTACGAAGCCCTGCCGCGCGATCCGCGTCAGAGCGACGCTGAAGCGATGGAAATTAAGCGTAACTACGATATTTATCACGGCGCGCTGGCGGAGCTGATTCAACTGCTGGGGGCAGGCAAAATTAACGCTTTCTTCGATCAGCCTACCCAGAGCTATCAGGATGGTTTTGAGAAGCAGTATGTGAACTACCTGCTGCAGAACGACAAGCTGTATCAGATGGCGGTGGAAAACAGTAACAGCTCTTACAGCCAGGCGATCTGGGTGCTGATCAGCGTGCTGATGGTTGTGCTGGTGGTCATCGTGGGCGTGTGGCTGGGTATCAAGCAGGCGCTGATCTCTCCGCTGACCCGTCTCATCGACAACATCCGCCATATCGCCAGTGGCGATCTGGTGAAGCGCATTGAAGTGGAAGGCGCTAACGAGATGGGGGAGCTGGCCGACTCGCTGCGCCATATGCAGGGTGAGCTGGTGCGTACCGTCGGTGACGTGCGTAACGGCGCAAACGCCATCTACAGCGGTGCGAGCGAAATCGCGATGGGCAATAACGATCTCTCTTCCCGTACGGAACAGCAGGCCGCTTCCCTGGAAGAGACTGCAGCCAGCATGGAGCAGCTGACGGCGACCGTGAAGCAGAACGCCGAGAATGCCCGTCAGGCCAGCAACCTGGCGCTGAGCGCGTCTGAAACCGCACAGAAGGGCGGGAAAGTGGTGGATAACGTGGTGCAAACCATGCGCGACATCGCGGGCAGTTCGCAGAAAATCGCCGATATTATCAGCGTGATTGACGGTATTGCCTTCCAGACCAACATTCTGGCACTGAACGCGGCGGTTGAAGCTGCACGTGCGGGTGAGCAGGGTCGCGGATTCGCCGTCGTGGCAGGTGAAGTACGTAACCTGGCCCAGCGCAGTGCCCAGGCTGCCCGTGAGATCAAGAGCCTGATTGAAGACTCCGTCGGTCGTGTGGAAGTGGGCTCAACGCTGGTGGAAAGCGCCGGTGAAACGATGGGTGAAATCGTTAATGCGGTGACCCGCGTGACCGATATCATGGGCGAAATCGCCTCTGCCTCTGATGAGCAGAGCCGCGGTATCGATCAGGTTGGTCTGGCGGTGGCGGAGATGGATCGCGTGACCCAGCAGAACGCCTCGCTGGTGGAAGAGTCTGCTGCTGCCGCTGCGGCGCTGGAAGAGCAGGCGAGCCGTCTGACGCAGGCCGTCGCGGTATTCCGCATTCAGCAGGAGCAGATGAAAGCACGTGAGTTTGCCGCAGCCAAAAGCGTTGCTGCACCGGTGGTGATGCGTAAACCGGCGACCGCGGATGCGGGCGATAACTGGGAAACCTTCTAACGCCTTGTGTGGTGCCGGGTGGCGGCTACGCCTTACCCGGCCTACGCAATGACTGTGCACCGTCGGGCGATATTACAGAGGCAGGCGCATGGCACAGCGAGCGTCATACGCTAAACCGTGCGCCGTCTCTTCTTCGCGTTTTTCACGCAGTTCAGGCGTCAGCGTCGTTATCATTTCAAACCCCAGCCGCGCATAGAACGGGGCATTCCACGGCACGTCCCGGAAGGTTGTCAGCGTCAGCGATGCCAGCCCCCTTTTGCAGGCCTGGTCAGCGACACAGGCGATGAGCCGTCGGCCGATCCCTTTTCCCTGCCAGTCCAGATGCACCGAAAGCTCCACGATGAACAGCGACGAAACGTGCGTCTCTGCGAGGATAAAACCGACCGGCAGTTCGTTGGCCAGCGCCAGCCAGCTCAGTCCGCGTTCGGCGTAGTCGAGATGCTGCTCAGCGGAAATGACATCGCCCTCTGCAAGCCAGGCGAGTTCCGGGTAATCCCGGAAACGCTCGCCCGCCGCGCGTTCTATGGCGGGCAGGGCGGTGACGTCACCGGGGCGTGTTGGGCGAACGGTGATGTTAAGGCCGACACGCATTAGCCTGCGTTACCCACGATTTTAATTTCGACCATGCCAATCCCGAGCTCGCGCGGTGAGTGGCCGAGAATATTGCCTTCATTGGTGGATTGCGGCTCTGGCGGCACAATCACCAGGGTATTACTCCGTGAAGGATTATCGAAATGCAGCGTGGTGGTGCTGACTTCGTTGCCAAGGGTCAGCGTCTGCTCGCTGTCGCCCACCCGTACCGGAACAGGGCGGTTAGCATTAGCGCCATACGCTTTGGCGGTGATCACCAGGTCGAATTTCTGCGGCAAGGGGTGGGCATACTCAATTTTTACCTCATTGCCCAGCTGTGCGTTGGACCAGCGTCCCCAGGACTCCGGACGAGAGATACCGCTGAACTGTTTAACCTCTTCCGGCGCACCGGCGACGTTGAAGATAAAGCTGTCGGCTTTATAGCGAATATCGTTGTCGACGATTTTCAGCATATCAATGTTGCGCTGATAGCGGGCGGTATCGATAACCGTATCCCTGAAGGCGGTTTTGCCCTTCCATACTGGCTTATCTACGTGCTGCACGGTTTGCTCCCCGCCAAGCTGCCCCTGAGAGACGCACCAGTCTGTCGACAGCGCCAGCGGCGGCGACCAGAGCTGGCCCATTTTGTAGCACTTATCGACCCAGACAAAGTTATCACGCGGGGCAAACTCCGCCAGCTGGAAGCGCAGCGGCGCCGAGTATTCGCTTTCAGGCAGCGGCTCAACGCGGTTATCCGACACGCGCAGCAGCAGCGGCAGCCGGAAGTGGCTGCCTGAGAAGGCGATCGTTTTTTTATCCTGATCGATAGTGAAGTCTTTCATCTCTTTCGGGAAGTTCCAAAGACGTATGATATCCGGCTTCCAGGCGAGGATTTTTTCCTTCATGTTGAGGAACACTTCGGACAGCGATTGTCCCGACAGCGTGCTGCGGCCCAGGCCAATAAAGTTGTCACCGCCAAGAATATCCAGCACCGTGGCGCCGTTATCCATCGAATTTCGTTTGGTGGCGATCACCTCCTGCTGCGGTTTGTCGCCGCGCAGAACGAAGAACAGGTTGCTGCGATCCTGTTTGTTCAGCTGATCCCACGCGCTGTTTTTCATCGCCAGATGGTCTGAAGAGACCACGATCACCGTGTTTTTGAACCAGGGTGAGGTTTTGATTTTCTGAACAAGGGCGGCGATATGCTCCTGGCTACAGGTGACGGCGCTGAAGGATTTATTATCTTTTCCGTCAATGTCGTAGCGTTTGCGCTGGCAGGTGCGCGAGACGAAACCGTCAGGATGGTGAGTATCTACCGTCAGGGCAAAGAGGGAGAAGCGTTTCCCGGCGCGGGACAGTTCTTCGAATTTTTTCCAGGTCTCCTCCAGCACGGTATCGTCGTAGAAGCCCCAGTCGTTGCGGTAAGTGGGGTCGGCGACGGTCGTTTTTAACTCTTCTGAGCCGTACAGATGATCAAACCCGTGTGATTTCAGGAACACATCTTTCCCGGCAAAGCGCAGGTTGGCCCCCTGGACAAAATAGTTCTCGTAACCGGAGTTTTTCAGGATGTCGCCCAGGCAGATATTCTGCGGGAAGAAGCTCGACATTGAAGCTGAGGCGTTGCCTTCAAAGGGGGCAAACAGAGGAATGCCGCACTGGGAGGCGACCATTCCTGCAATGGTGTAGTCGGTGCCGGGCAGCTGCATGGTGTGACTGAAGTCGAGGCCTTCGTTTTTCAGCGCGCCCAGATCCGGCGTCAGGTTCGGGAAGGCGTCGTTATCGAAATAGGTCCTCTCCAGACTCTCGCCGTAGATGTACACCAGATTAAGCTTCGGGTTGGCTATCGTTTTCGATGGCTCTTTATAGTACGCCACGAAATCCGGGTCACCGTCGCGCGACTGGGATTTCACCAGCTCGGTGATCTGATGAAATGCCGGGCTGGCATCCACGGAGGCCAGCGCAAGGAAAAGCGCCAGCAGGCTGTAGCCATGGTGGTGCGGAAGATGACGGCGGCGGCGCAGCACCCAGGCGAGCGCGCCAAAAATGGTCACCAGCGCCAGCACCAGGCCCAGACCGGGGAGGATATATTTACCCACGCCCGCGCCCGTCAGGCTATTGGTCAGGGTGTAGAGCACCGCATCGTTTATCCCGTCTCCGGTAAAGTAATCGCTGGCGTAGAGCGTAATGTTTAAAACAATAAAAATGCCGAGCACCACCAGCGTGGCGATAAACCACCAGGTGTTACGGCCAGCTTTCCAGGCGTAAACGCCGATGGAGGCCAGAAAAAGGGCAAGGGACATTAACTCTGACAACAGCATATCCTCATGGCGCCAGGTGCTTCGCTGGCTAATTGATTATTTTTTGGGTAATACAATGTAATGGCGATGTCGCTAAGCTGCAATTTTAGTGTCACGAAAGTGTGCCGTTGTTAGGAATTGGTTTAGAAAATCGTTTTTTTGAAGGCGGTCGCATCCTGCTGTACGGATGCTGAGACGAGGGCAGAAGGGGAAAATGCCGGTTTCACGCCGCGTTGCAAGACTAACGTATTAAACGCGGCGTGTTGTGGCAGGAAATGGGGCCGATCAGGAGATGAAATTAACGCCTTGTTTCAGCACCAGATCGCAGGCTTTGGTTTTCACCTGTTTCGCCAGAGATGAGTTGCCAAGGGTGCTCAGATTCAGCTGCTGACCATTTTGCGCGTTCAGCAGACCCTGAATGCCGTCCATGTAGTTGGTGTCGGCTTTCTGCTCCAGGGTGTCCAGACCCAGCTTACCGAGCACCTGGTTTTTCACATTTTGCGCATCGGTCACGGAAGCCAGCTTTTGCTTCGCACAGTATTCCAGGATGCCTGCTGCGTTGTTCATGGTGCCGGCACTCAGACTCTGGGAGCTATTGCCCAGCAAGCTGGTGAGGGAAGAGGCTGACAGCCCGCCCTGAGTGCTGCCGCTCTCTTTGGTGAGTTCGCTGGCGGCGCTGGAGAGGGACTCCTGCCATGACGCGGCATGGGCCATGCCGGTGACCAGCAGTGCGCCTAAAAGTGTGCTGAAAAGAATCTGTTTTTTCATAATGGCTTTCTCAAAAAGGTCCGTTTTGGGCCGGAAGGGGTCCAGTATATACCTCCGCTCCGGCGGCGATTCCTGGAACTGTCTTAATACTCTTTACCGGTGACGCGGCTGCGATAGCTTTCCCAGTCAAAGATGACGTAGAGGCTGTTGCCCAGCTTCATGCGATCCATCACGCGCTCGCCCAGTAAGCGGGTCATCTCGTCGATATTGTGGTTGGTCAGCATGCCGGTGGGACGCTTGGAAGAAGAGCGGCGATCGACAATCTGGTTAATGATCACCTTTTCATAGCGGGATTCGGTTTGAACACCGATCTCGTCAATAACCAGCAAATCCACATTGCTCAGATCGTTAAGCAGCTGCTCTTCGCTGGTTTCACGGTTGCTGAAGGTATCTTTCATGGCAGACATGATATCGGCCACGGTAATGATTAACACCGATTTCCCGCGCAGAAGCAGTTCGTTGCAGATGGCGGCGGCCAGGTGATTTTTACCGGTGCCGGGCTTACCGCTGAAGATAAAGCTGGCGATGTTGCCGTCGAATTCGTCCACGTACTGCCGGGCGGCGGCCAGGGCGTTCATCTGCCCGTGGGTCTCAATTTTATAGTTATCGAATGAGCAGTTCTGATGCAGGGGGCGAATACCGGAGCGGTTAAAGGTACGCTGCATTTTCATCGCCCGGTTTTCACGGGCGAGGGCGGCAGCGCGGATCTCACCCTGTTCTTTTTGCCACGCCAGAAGTTCTTCACCCGTTGTGAAGGCAGGCTTCACATTGGCTGGCATCATCTTTTGCAGTCGTTTCATCAGGTCGCCGACGTTTTTCATTTCGCACCTCGGAATCCATTAGGGATCTGTTTATCCGGTTCTGAAAAAGCGTTGATATCGCGTTTTGGCTGGCCGTTATTGCTGGCGCGGTTAATTTGCAGATGGCGGGCGAGCTTTTGCTGCCACTGAATGTGGGTGAAGACTTTGCCTTCTGCCTGCCACCAGGCAATAAAGGCGGCAAGCTCCTCAGGGGTAGCCGGTTGCGTCAGCGCAATGCCCCACAATGCCGCCTGCCGCTGAAAATCCACATCCGGATGCCAGCCCGCGTACAGGGCAAATTTCCCCATCGGCACCGTGACGGGGGCGTTACCCGGCTCTTCAAAGAACTGGTTATCGAGCGTGACGTCACTTGCCGGGCGCGACAACCGCGCTTCTATCTCCAGAAGCTGCGCCAGACGCTCCGGGGTGAGGGCGTAAAACGCCGGGGCGTTGTCGGCCAACACTGCAAGCGTGCCGCCTTCGGCGTGCGTCAACACACCGCGGGGATCGCGCATAAAGGCATCAATACCAGCAATGCTGGTGGTCAGAATTCTGGAGGACATAACGCTTTCTCTACTGATTACTACGGGCGTGATATGGGCTTATGGTAGCACAGAGAGGATGAGGGAATAGAGGGGATTTCCCCGGTGGCGCTGCGCTTACCGGGGCTACAGTCGTAGGCCTGATAAGCGCAGCGCCATCAGGCATTTATCACGCGATGATATTCAGGGTCACGTCGATGTTGCCGCGGGTCGCGTTAGAGTACGGGCACACAATGTGCGCGGCATCCACCAGTTTTTTGGCTTCTGCAGGATCCATGCCTTCAACGTGAATGTTCAGTTTGGCTTCGATACCAAAACCGGTTGGCAGTGGACCAATTCCCACTTCACCTTCAATGAAGGCCTCTTTTGGCAGCGTAAATTTGTCGCGCGCAGCCACAAATTTCATCGCTCCCAGGAAACAGGCAGAGTAGCCGGCAGCAAACAGCTGTTCAGGGTTGGTCACTTCGCCACCCATGCCGCCCATCTCTTTTGGCACACCCAGTTTGACGTCCAGGACGCCATCGGAAGAGGTTGCGCGGCCGTCACGGCCTCCGGTCGCTTTTGCTTTGGCAGTGTAGACAACTTTTTCTAAAGACATGGCAGGTTCCTCATCTTACGTTATTGTGTGCTATTAAATAGCACGCGATTTATTGGGGTAAATAAATACGCGTAAAGTATAGCCTTACGCGTGATGTAACTGATGTCGCAAAATTTCAAGCTGCTGCTTGAGTGCCAGCATGGTGTCAGTGTCACATTGCGCTGCGCATCCCACCGCGTGAGGGATCCCGGAGGCCTGCTGCTGTAGCTCACGTCCCGCGTCGCTCAGCGTGACGGCGACCTGGCGTTCATCTTTACGCGAACGCTGACGGTTGATCAGCCCGGCGCTTTCCAGACGTTTCAACAGCGGCGTCAGGGTGGCAGAGTCAAGAAACAGCCGCTCACCGATGTCCGACACCGTAATGTCATCCTGCTCCCACAGTACCAGCATCACCAGGTATTGCGGGTAGGTCAGGTTAAGCGGCGCCAGCAGTTGCCGGTACAGCTTGTTAAGCGCCAGGTTTGCCGAATAGAGGGCAAAACAGAGCTGGTTATCCAGCAGAAGCGCGTTGGTGGTGTCGTTCGTTTTTGCGTTCATGTGTTGAATATAGATAGTGCACGATATAATTGCAAGCAATTTTATGGGCAGGTATAACGAAGCGCCACCTGAACGGCCATTTTCCGGTAGTGCTGGCGCTGAGCTTGCTCGTCAGCTCCCTCTTCAAACAGCAGCGTAAAGGTGTAGCTGTTGGCAACATAGTGGAAGCTGAAGCTGCTGATCAGGCGGTGAAGATCCCGCGGGTCAACCGACTGGCTGAACAACTGCTTTTCTTTTCCGCGCCGCAGGATATCGTCGAGCAGATCGAGCGCGCTGCGGTTGACCTGGCGCAGGTAGCTGGATTGCTGCATAAAGCGACCACGCTGCATGTTCTCCATGCAGATAATACGAATGTAATCCGGGTGGTCTGCGTGGTAGTCAAAGGTGGCTTCCACCAGGTGCACCAGCGCTTCAACCGGCGGTATCTCTGCAAGGCTGAGCGCTTTTTCACTGGCGCGAATCCGGGTGTAGACGTACTCAAGAACGAGAAGGTAAAGATTTTCTTTGTTCTTAAAATGGTAAACCACCATCCGTTTAGTGGTGCCTGCTTTCTCTGCGATCTGCTCCATGCGGGCGCCGTTCAACCCATATTCGGCAAAAAGGGCGATAGCGCTCTGAAAGATTTTTTCCTTCAGGCTGGATTCTTCACTGTGCTCCGGGAGTTCGCTGCCAGGGTTTGCCACATCCTTTCCTTATCGTCACTAAACGGAATAGAAAGATTATCCCCATGGCAGCGAAATAACACAAACATCAAACGCGCGGGCGTTTGCGGTAAAGCCACAGCCCCGGGATCGACAACCCGATCGAGAGCGCGCCAACAATAGATGAGGCCTTAAGAAAGTTGCTCAGAAGCAGGATCATCTGTGGCTCGGTGTAGCCAAAGTGGCTGATTTTTACCGCTGAAATCATGGCCGTATAGGCTGAAATGCCAGGGAACATCGGGATGACGGCCGCGACGGTGAACACCTTAGGGTGCGCCAGATACCAGCGCGACCACTGAATACCAATGCTGCCGACCAGCATGGAGGCCATAAAAGTTGACCACTCGATGTTAAAACCAGCGGTCATCATGATCATTCTCGAGCCATGACCGATGGCGCCCAGCAGCGCACACCATGGCAAAGCGCGCTGCGGGACGTTGAAGACCATCGCAAAGCCGACGGCGGGAATGGCGGCCAGGATCATGTCCTGCATCAGTGCCAGCAGAAACGTTATCACGCCCATCCGCGTAACCCCCACAGCGTCATGGCCATCACTACGCCGATACAGGTTGCCAGCGTAAGCAGGCTGGCAATCGCCCAGCGCGCCAGACCGGTATTGATGTGCCCTTTAAACATATCGGCAACGGCGTTAATCAGCGGGAAGCCCGGAACCAGCAGGAGCACGCTGGCGGCCATGGCGATGGTGGGCGTGTTGGCAAACTGCGGCAGGCGCAGCAGCAGCCCCGACACCGTGGTGGCAACAAACGCGGTGATGCAGAAGTTGATTTGTGGGTGCAACTGCCGGTGTGTCAGTACCTGGCGTACATACATGGCGATGCTGCTGGCGCAGAAGGTCACGAACGCGCCGTCCCAGCCCCCTTTATTGAGCTTACAAAAACAGGCGCACGATAACCCCACCATCAACACCACCAGCCAGCGCGGATAACGTAGGGGTTTAATTTGGTTGAACCGTTTTTCTATCTCTTTCAGGTCGAGCAGCTTATGTTCAGCCAGAATGACGATGTGCTGCACTTCGGTTACAACATGCATATTAATGCCGCGGTCGTGGTTTTTACGGGTAGAGGTGAGGCACTGGCCATCTTTGATGGTGGTCAGCACGATAGCGTTCGATGAAATCGCGCTTTCGACGCTATCCATCCCCAATGCCAGCCCCAGACGCGTCGAAAGCTCCTCGACCAGGGCGCTTTCCGCCCCGTGCTGGAGCAGGAAAAGTCCGCACTGAATACACAGCCGCGTGGTGGCACGCTGCATCGTTATTTCTGCCTGCATGTAGTGTCCCGAAGTGTTGGTGAGTCGCTTGCCTGTTGGCCCCTGATGCTTACTTTTAGCACAGAGTGCGGTATCCCTTGCTCTGGGTCAGATCAAGATTCCTGCAAACAGTTGCAGCCCGGTTCGCGAAAGAGAATGAGGTTTAAATATAAATGCGATGAATTTATATGATTCGAAATATAGAATATTTATATTAAGTTATTCTTATTTTATATTTTCATTATTTTAATGCTCTTGCAATTAAATTTAATTGCGCTTTGTGAGATATTAGCGTTGTTTTAGGCCTTTCTTAAGCTAAGAACATATCTCATCTTCTGCTTGTATTAATCAGTCTACACTCAGGGACGAAAAAACATAAATCTTGATGCGTTTAGACGCTACTCATCAAATGAAAAATGGACACGGAGGGTCTATGTTGTCATTGAATGGTAAACATGGCGTAGTTATTAGCAGGGTACCCGTTATGCAAAACGGGTTAGGCAGCGTTATGGCAAACCATTTCCCAGAATTTGAATTGACTTATTGTCGTTCGCTGCAGGAGTTAACGTTACTTCAGCTTCGCCGGGCTAATGTCATTATTGCTGATATTTCAGGTGAATACAGGAAACCCCGGGGAACGTTAGAAGAATATTACAACTTACTGAACCAATACCGGGATATTCACTGGATTTTTATGGTCTCTCGTCCCCTTTATCCCATTGCAGTGGAACTGCTTATGCGCCCGGAAAGCACGTTGCTTTCTGAAATGGAACCGATTGAAGGCGTGATTAATGCTATTCGTGCAGGTAGCGAGCGGGCGGAGCGGATAAGCCAGACGTTATTGTCTCCTGAACCCGCCGAGGCGGAAACCGAAGACGAACCGTTTGTTGCGCTTACCCACTCTGAACGCAAAGTGTTACGCCTGCTAGGTAAGGGCTGGGGAATTAACCAAATTGCTACCTTGCTCAAGAAGAGCAACAAAACGATCAGTGCGCAGAAAAACAGTGCGATGCGACGGTTGTCGCTGCGCAGCAATGCCGATATGTACGCCTGGATTAACAGTGCACAGGGAATGAGAGAGCTGAGTTTAATGTCAGCCTATGGAGAGTATGAGGAATGGAAAAAACCGATACACCAGGACATATCGCTGTCATCGAAAATTGCACAATGAGTGCCGTTGGGCTGCAGCATCTTTTTGCGATGCCGATGCTCAGCCATTATCGACTGCACCTCTTCAGTCAGTTCGAAAGCTTTAAAAAGGCGCTGACCAATATCTCTTTTTTCTCGGTGATCTATTCGCTCTCGGATGCGCGTGAAGAGCGTCGTAACTGCCTGGCTTCCCTGCGGGATCTCGCTTTCACCCATAGCGATATTCAGCGAATTGTACTTGCGTCTGATGACATGGAAGCGCGCCTGATAAGCCATCTGTCGCCTTCTCGTCTGCATGGCATTGTGAGTAAATCGGTACCGCTGAGCCACCTGCAGGAGGAGCTGGTGGTGCTATTGAGAGAGACGCATCATATCAATGACAATATGCTGAACCACTGGTATGTCAATCAAAACAGATTGTTAAGCCCAACGGAGCGGGCGATATTGCGTTATATGTCTTTCGGGTTTTCCATTCCTGAAATTGCGACACAACTTGAACGCAATATTAAAACCATCCGCGCGCACAAGTTTAATGCGATGGTGAAACTGGGGGTGAATTCTGACGTAGGGCTGCTTGATGCGGCGGATATTCTTACTCATCTTCCGGCAAGAGACATGCGCTGTTCGGTGTCGGGCTCGCCGGCATTTTTATAATCGGTGATTTTTTGATGCGCCAGATACATTCTGGCACATCAATTAAATGCATACATCGACCCACTTTGCGGACGTCAGCTCAGCCATCCGGTCTGGAGAAATGCGCACGGCGCTGTGGATGGCACCTGCGGCGGGCAGCACTTCCGCGTACTGTTTTAACGAAATATCGCAGTAAACAGAAAGTGGGTTTTCCAGCCCGAACGGACAGACTCCCCCGACGGGATGGCCTGTAATCGTCACCACTTCATCACTACTGAGCATGCGCGCTTTTGCACCAAAGGTATCTTTCAGTTTTTTGTTGTCCAGACGCGCATCGCCTTTCGCCACTACCAGAATCACCTCATTTTTTACTTTTAGCGATAACGTCTTGGCGATTTGTCCCGGCTCAACGCGATGAGCGGCAGCAGCCAGCGCAACGGTCGCGGTACTCTGACTCAGTTCAATGATTTCTATATCCGGCGCGTTGTCGGCAAAAAACTGCTGTACAGACTGCAAACTCATTGTTTCCTCCTGACAAATATCCTGCGTAATCTGTCATAAGAATTTATCTGCTGTAAATATCTCTTAAGTAACAAATATCCTACATGGCCGATTTCTGGATCGCCTTCACATTCACGGAAACCGGTTACAGTAACCGGTTGCAGAGCGTGAATCAGAGATTAATACTGAGGACGTAACGTCCCCTGTATCCAATAATAAGAGCACATTATGAAACCATTCCGTCTGAGCAGTACCGCTGGTACACGAGCCAGCAAGGTTGTGAAGCTGATTTATGGAACAACGTGTGGTGTGAAAGCGCCCGTATCGAACGTCTGACAGGAGATCTGCTATGTCTGCCAACCATGCTGCGTTTAATCTGATATTCCGTTTCGTTGAAAATTACGTCAGTCCCATTGCCGGGCGGATCTCTTCCCAGCGTCATGTTATGGCTATCCGCGACGGGTTTATCTCCGCGATGCCCTTCATGATTGTCGGTTCATTTTTGTTAGTGTTTGCTTACCCACCGTTTTCGCCAGACACCACCTGGGGCTTCGCGCGCGCCTGGCTGGACATGGCAAAGCAATTTGAAGGCCAGATTCTCACGCCGTTCGATATGACGATGGGCATTATGTCCATCTATATTTGTGCGGCCATTGCCTATAACCTCGGCAAACACTATGTGAAATCGCATCAGTTAGATCCGTTCATGTGCGCCATGCTGTCGCTGATGGCGTTTCTGTTAGTGGCTGCACCTAAGACCAAAGGCACGCTGCCTGTAGACAGCCTGGGAGGCACGGGGATCTTTACTGCGATTTTGGTAGCAATCTACTGCGTTGAGATGATGCGTTTCCTCAAAGCGCACAATATCGGTATCCGTCTGCCGGACCAGGTTCCTCCGATGATCAAAAACTCCTTTGATCTGCTGATCCCGGTGCTGGTGGTTGTACTGACGCTCTATCCGCTGAGTTTGTTGATTCAGTCTCAGTTTGGCATGCTGATCCCGCAGGCCATTATGTCAATCTTCAAACCGCTGGTTTCCGCTGCGGATTCTCTGCCTGCCATCCTGCTGGCGGTGTTGATTGGTCATTTATTGTGGTTCGCAGGGATCCACGGGGCGGCAATTGTCTCCGGGATGCTGCAGATGTTCTGGCTGACCAATCTCGGGGCTAACCAGACCGCCCTGGCGGCAAGCCAGCCTCTTCCCCATATCTTTATGGAGGCGTTCTGGACGTTCTTTATCGTGATTGGGGGCTCGGGGGCGACAATGGGGCTGGTGTTCTGCTACCTGCGCAGCCGTTCAGCGCACCTGCGCTCAATCGGGCGTCTGAGCGTGGTGCCGAGCATCTTTAACATCAACGAGCCGGTCATTTTTGGTACGCCGATCGTCATGAACCCGGTGTTCTTTATTCCGTTCCTGCTGGCACCGATGGTCAACGCCGTGCTGGCCTGGGCGGCAATGAAGTTTGATCTGATAAGCCGCGTGATCTCTGTTGTGCCATGGACAGCACCCGCGCCTGTGGGCGCCGCATGGGCGCTGGGCTGGGATTTCCGCGCGGCCATTCTGGTAGTGGTGCTTGCGTGTGTCTCAGCCATCATCTACTTCCCGTTCTTTAAAGTATACGAGAAGCAGCTGCTGGAGCAGGAAGCGGAAGAAGCGCAGCGTAATGCGGAAGCGGAAAATCAGCAGGTGGCCTAGGTAAAAGCAAAACGGCAACATAAGTTGCCGTTTTTAGTGTTTGTTCCCTCTCCCATAGGGAGAGGGCCAGGGTGAGGGCATCAGGCCGGGTACGACTACTTCAGCGTACAATCCCCGCACTGCTGAACGTCCGGCAGGCGATAGCGCTGGCAGCAGGTGCGACGCACCAGAAGCCCGTCACGCGGCACTACGGTACGGAATAATGGGTTATCGCGGCCATCTGCAAGCTGTTTCGTAAAGAATAAGGACTGACGCAGGGCATCCACCTTCTCATCACCGAGCAGGGGCTTCATTTCCGTCAAATACCAGTGGATTAAATAGCCGGTATTACTCCAGATAAGCTTCCCGTTGATCTCACCTGTCTCTTCCAGAGCATTCACCACCGGCATCAGGGCGCGGGTCACGAGCCGCTCCATCCGCTGCGTGGCAGAAAGATGCATGGCCGTTGGGTCTTCGTGAAGATCGATCCAGAAGCAGGCCGCACGCCCCGTCTCGTGGAATTCAACGTGAAAATACTCCGGGGAGAGATCCAGCATGGTCTCCTGGGTGAGCAATGCCAGCATGAGCGGAGGCGCCATCAGGCCGATATACCATTGCGCCCAGAGAGAGAGCAGGGGCTTATTTTCCCGCGTAAGGGTGGGTTGATTGCGATAGATATGGTCAGAATAGGTTGCCAGCAGCGACTGGCGTTTTGCCGGCTGCTGCCACTGTGCCAGCGTCATCGCGTGGTGCGGATGCGGCTCATCCAGTTTGATAAAGTCCAGCAGATGGGCACGGGTTGCCGCTATCTTTTCGCGTATGGCTTCCGCAAGCGAAGAGTCTCCCGTGGTGAGACGGGCTCGCCAGAGGAGGGGTTCAACAGTCTGTACGGTATGAGTGGCCATAATAGATAGAAATCTAAATGATAATGATTGCCAATCCTAACTATTGCTCATACCGATGGCAAGACTTTTGTCCTGGAGAGAGATGCCGTGCTTAAACCGCCTGTAGTTCTTCGCTGAGCAGAATGTTATTCCGCCCAAGATGCTTTGCTTCGTAGAGGGCTTTATCTGCTTTTTCCAGCGCGCCTTCTGCGTCTTCATTCTCGAAAATGGCAATACCAATGCTGATGGTGACGTTAGTCGCGACGCGCTCATTGAACATGTGGGGGATTTTTAAGTCGTACACTTTCTGACGGATACGCTCTGCCGTCTGGCGGGCATGTTCCAGCGAGATGTTCGTCAGCAGTACCATAAACTCTTCCCCGCCAAACCGCGCCACAATATCCCGCGAGCGTACGGCATCACGAATGGCTGCCGAGACACGGATTAACGCCTGGTCACCCATCATATGGCCGTAGTGGTCGTTATAGGCCTTGAAGTGATCGATATCCATTAGCAGGACAAAGTGTTCGCCGTTCTCTACCGCAGGCAGATTCTCCAGTCGGCTTTGCAAGCCGCGACGGTTATACAGGCCGGTAAGTGGATCCATCATGCTGAGATCGGTCAGGGTTTCTCGTTCTTCCAGTAACCGGGAGAGGAGCTCCTGAGCGAAGCGATCGTTACGTCTTTGTAGTACGTGGTGAACGCCGATAGCCACGACCGGAAGAATGAAAGAGTAGATCATTCTCAACCAGTGTTCAGAGGGGCTTAACCACAGGCAGACAATAAATGCGGGTAATGAGTGGAGCGTAAACGCTTTGATATTAATGGCGAATGCCAGCGAACCGATAAAAAGCACCGTTAATAGCGCCATGATCAAATATGTCGCCCGATCCTGCGTAATTAACGAAAATTTTGAGGCGATTTGCCAGGCCCATAAAATACCGAATATCGCTGAAACCACAGGAATATTTATCTTGCGGGTACACTTTTGCCAGTGCCAGAGCAGCAATCCGGTGCTGAGCGTAAAAATAGCCAGCAGGGGGAAAGATAACAGCTGAACAGAATAGAGCGGATTTGTTACCGAGAACACCGCTGAGGTTGCGTTCAAAAATAAAAATAAACGTAACGATAATTGATATTTGCTGTTGACCAAAGACCGCCAGGATTGTGATGTCATAGTAGTGCGTTTTTATTAAAATTTAATTAAAACAGGTAAATGGATGTTGTTTCGCAATAATGGAAGCAAAAAAATCAACGAGTAATTATCAGAGAAACTTTATGAGTAGTTAACAGGTGGGCAATTTATCACCTTAAACAATGCCTGTCATTACGGGAAAGGTAAACGGCCACGCTTTTTAATTATCGGTGCTGACAAATGATAATGCTTGTCATATGATATTGGTTATCATTATCGATTCGAAAGGGCAAACCATGTTGAACCGGGTGTTAGGAAGTGGTTGGGGGGTATTACTGCCGGGAGCCATCCTCGGCGGTCTGATGTTTGCCGATCTCTCCATTGAACTCTGGAAAGCCATCATCGTGTCAGGGTTGCTGATGACCTCAGCGATGATCTGGCATAAGCAATTAAGGCACTTTGTTTTGTTGCCATCATGCGTCGCGCTGGTCAGTGGAATTCTGGTGATACTGATGAGTTTGAAATAACAGGGAATAACAGGGAATAACATGAAGGACTTCAGAGGGGATGCAAGATAATTGGTGCGAGGGGGGGGACTTGAACCCCCACGTCCGTAAGGACACTAACACCTGAAGCTAGCGCGTCTACCAATTCCGCCACCTTCGCACAGTTATCTTACTTTTTGATATCGCCTCGTTGGTGCGAGGGGGGGGACTTGAACCCCCACGTCCGTAAGAACACTAACACCTGAAGCTAGCGCGTCTACCAATTCCGCCACCTTCGCCCAGTGCGAGCAATATCAACGTGATTTATGGTGCGAGGGGGGGGACTTGAACCCCCACGTCCGTAAGGACACTAACACCTGAAGCTAGCGCGTCTACCAATTCCGCCACCTTCGCATACCATCGATACTGTAAAAGTATCGTAACCACGGAGGCGCATTCTAGATGTTTTGAGCTTTACGTCAATAGAAAAATGCGCGCGTTGTTTTGATTGCTGCAAAAATGGCCGGAGGGGGATGGCCCTTCTCCGGCAAACAATACCCGTGGATTACTTTTTAGCCTGACGCGTCATCACGGTACGGTAGACCTTAAAACGGCCCGTTTGCGCGATAACTTCATGGAAGCCGAAGGTTTCATCCAGCACTTTCGGGTACGGCAGAAACGCGTTAGCGACGATCCTCAGTTCCCCCCCGCTGTTCAGGTGACGTACTGCGCCACGGATCAGCGTTTGCGCTGCTTCAAGGCTGGTTTCGATGCCATCGTGGAACGGCGGATTTGAAATAATCATGTCGAACCGACCGGTAACGTCCGAGAAGACGTTGCTGGCGAAGACATCCCCTTCGAAGCCGTTTGCGGCAAGCGTCGCACGGCTGGCTTCAACTGCGGGCGCGCTGACGTCACAGAGCGTCAGGCGGACTTTTGGTGAGTGGCTTGCCAGCACCGTGGCCAGTACCCCTGCACCGCAGCCTACGTCCAGCACTTTGCCTTTGGTGTGCGGCGTCAGCGTGGAGAGCAGCAGCTTACTGCCCACGTCCAGCCCGTCACGGCTGAAAACGCCCGGCAGGGTTTTAATGGTCAGGCCATCAAGCTGATACGCATCCCAGTATGTCCCGGCATCAAAGGAAGGCTGGTTTTCCAGACGACCATGATACAGGCCGCAGCGACGGGCGCTGTCGACTTTATTGAGCGGGGCGTACGCTTCCAGCATCTGCTCTGCGCTTCGCACGCCGCTGCGGTTCTCACCGACCACGAAAATATCGCACCCGACCGGCAGCAGAGAGAGCAGATTCATCAGCTGGAACTGCGCTTCCGGTTTGTTCTTCGGCCAGTAGTAGATCAGCGTGTCGCAGTCAGCGACATCACTCTGTTCCGCCACCAGGCTAAAGCGTGCGCGCTCGCCCATCTGGCGGCTCAGCACCTGCCAGTGGTGGTAGTATTGGGTATGGGCACGGCTTTCAGCACAGTCGAAACGCGCGGGCAGGTCATCCTGCATATCTCCGGCAAACAGAATACGGCTTTCTTCGAAATCATCACTGTGACGCAGCAAGACTTCACTTGCCGGGGTAAATGCAGACATGAATTGTTCCTCAATAAACTCAGGCGGGGATTATAGTAGGTAGATGGCGCACTTTCGACACATTTGCTATATTTGCGCGCCTGAGAGACAGGAGTTTTCGCTATGACATCCCGACGTGACTGGCAGTTGCAGCAGCTGGGTATCACCCAGTGGGCCTTGCGTCGCCCGACGGCGTTGCAGGGTGAAATCGCCATCGCCATCCCTGCGCATGTGCGTCTGGTGATGGTGGCGGAAGAACTGCCTGCCCTGAATGATGCCCTGATTGGTGATGTCCTTCGCAGCCTGAAGCTGACGGCCGACCAGGTTTTACATCTGACGCCGGACAGGGTCGCCATGCTTCCTCCTGACAGCCATTGCAACTGCTGGCGAATGGGCGAGACAAACGACATATCCCTTTCCGGGAGCCAGATCAGCTCCCCCGTGCTGGAAGAGCTGAAAGCCAACCCAAAAGCGCGAAGCGCGCTATGGCAACAAATCTGCGAATATGAACACGATTTCTTCCCTCGCGACGCCTGATCTGCCTGCGGCGTATGCGATTGAAACACGCGCCCATGCGTTTCCGTGGAGCGAAAAGACACTCGCCAGCAATCAGGGCGAACGGTATCTGAATTACCGCCTGGACGTTGACGGCACCCTGGCTGCATTTGCGATAACCCAGGTCGTTCTGGATGAGGCCACGCTGTTTAATATCGCGGTGGATCCCGCGTTTCAGCGCCGTGGGCTGGGAAGAGAACTGCTTACGCATCTCATTCGTGAGCTCGAAACCCGTGACGTTTTCACTCTGTGGCTGGAGGTGCGCGCGTCAAATGTCGCCGCCATCGCGCTCTATGAAAGCTTAGGCTTTAACGAGGCGACAATTCGCCGTAACTACTACCCGACCGCAGAGGGACGTGAAGACGCCATTATTATGGCTCTGCCGATTGGATAACGAAAAATAAGGTTGTAACGATGAAATGGGACTGGATTTTCTTTGACGCCGACGAAACGCTCTTTACGTTCGATTCGTTCGGTGGTCTACAGCGGATGTTTTTGGACTATAGCGTGACCTTCACCGCTGAAGATTTTCAGGACTATCAGGCGGTGAATAAACCGCTGTGGGTGGACTACCAGAACGGTGCCATCACCGCGTTACAACTGCAGCACCAGCGTTTCGATGTCTGGGCCGAACGGTTAAATGTAAGTCCAGGCGCGTTAAACGAGGCATTCCTCAATGCGATGGCCGATATCTGCGCCCCGCTGCCGGGGGCGGTTTCCCTGCTTGATTCGCTGAAAGGCAAGGTCAAACTGGGGATCATCACCAACGGTTTTACCGCGCTGCAGCAGATCCGCCTTGAGCGCACGGGCCTGCGCGATCATTTCGACGCGCTGGTGATCTCAGAAGAGGTGGGCGTGCCGAAGCCGGATCCACGTATTTTTGATTATGCACTGGCGCAAGCCGGCAACCCCGATCGCGACCGTGTGCTGATGGTGGGTGATACCGCGGAGTCGGATATTCTGGGCGGCATGAATTCTGGTCTGTCCACCGTCTGGTTGAATGCGCATGGCCGCGTGAAGCCAGAAGGTATTGAGCCAACTTGGACCGTAACGTCGTTGAACGAACTGGAGCAGCTCCTGTGTAAACAATGATTGCCTGCCCCCCATTGATGGGTAAAATAGCCGCATTTTTCGTATTCCTTGATGCGCGGCCTGCTGTCGCGCTTATATAAGAAGATTTGATTATGACGTTGTCTCCTTATCTGCAAGAGGTGGCCAAACGCCGCACTTTTGCCATTATCTCGCACCCGGATGCCGGTAAAACCACCATCACCGAGAAGGTGCTGCTTTTCGGACAGGCCATCCAGACCGCCGGTACCGTAAAGGGCCGTGGCTCCAGCCAGCACGCAAAATCTGACTGGATGGAGATGGAAAAACAGCGTGGTATTTCGATTACCACCTCCGTGATGCAGTTCCCGTATCACGACTGCCTGGTGAACCTGCTGGACACCCCGGGCCACGAAGACTTCTCCGAAGATACCTACCGTACGCTGACGGCGGTGGACTGCTGCCTGATGGTGATCGACGCCGCAAAAGGTGTAGAAGACCGTACCCGTAAGCTGATGGAAGTGACCCGTCTGCGCGATACGCCAATCCTCACCTTTATGAACAAACTCGACCGTGACATCCGTGATCCGATGGAGCTGATGGATGAAGTGGAAAACGAGCTGAAGATTGCCTGTGCGCCCATCACCTGGCCAATTGGCTGCGGTAAGCTGTTTAAAGGTGTTTACCACCTTTATAAAGACGAAACCTATCTGTATCAGACAGGTAAAGGCCACACCATTCAGGAAGTGCGCATCGTGAAAGGTCTGGATAACCCGGATCTGGACGCCGCGGTGGGTGACGAGCTGGCTGCGCAGCTGCGTGACGAGCTGGAGCTGGTGAAAGGCGCATCTCATGAGTTCGACAAAGAGCTGTTCCTGAGCGGCGAAATTACCCCGGTCTTCTTTGGTACCGCTCTGGGTAACTTCGGCGTCGACCATATGCTCGACGGTCTGGTGGAGTGGGCGCCGCAGCCGATGCCACGTAAAACCGACACCCGTGAAGTGGAAGCGAAAGAAGAGAAGTTCACCGGCTTCGTCTTTAAAATTCAGGCCAATATGGACCCGAAACACCGCGACCGCGTGGCCTTTATGCGCGTGGTGTCCGGCAAGTATGAAAAGGGTATGAAGCTGCGTCAGGTGCGTATCGGTAAAGATGTGGTGATCTCCGACGCGCTGACCTTCATGGCGGGCGACCGTTCGCACGTGGAAGAAGCGTATCCGGGTGACATTATCGGTCTGCATAACCATGGCACCATCCAGATCGGTGATACCTTCACGCAGGGCGAAATGATGAAGTTCACCGGGATTCCGAACTTCGCGCCAGAGCTGTTCCGCCGCATTCGCCTGAAAGATCCGCTGAAGCAGAAACAGCTGCTGAAAGGGCTGGTGCAGCTTTCCGAAGAGGGTGCTGTGCAGGTCTTCCGTCCAATCGCGAATAACGATCTGATCGTGGGTGCGGTGGGTGTGCTGCAGTTCGACGTGGTGGTTGCGCGTCTGAAGAGCGAATACAACGTGGAAGCGATTTACGAATCGGTCAACGTGGCGACCGCGCGCTGGGTTGAATGTGCTGACGTGAAGAAATTCGAAGAGTTCAAGCGTAAGAACGAAGTTCAGCTGGCGCTGGATGGCGGTGATAATCTGACCTATATCGCCCCAACCATGGTTAACCTGAATCTGACGCAGGAACGTTATCCTGACGTACAGTTCCGCAAAACGCGCGAACACTAATCCCCTCTCAGAGCACGGCAGCCGCCGTGCTCTTCTTTATTTCCTGTCTTATTAGTCCCTTGCGGAATGTTCTTAATTCATCGCATTTTCGCGCTTTTTGCTCGTTTTTTGCCCGAAACTGAAAGCACCTCTGTGAGAGTGATCTATATTTAACTCAGTGTTTAGCTCCGGGCGTGGATGAATAAACTGTTCAATGCATGACTTTAGGTTCTCCATTTTGCCCGTGTGTCTATTCGCAATATATAAAACTACTAAGGAAGTATGTAGCCCGAATAACGGGCAAAACACAGGAATACATCGATGAATATGACAAGACTGAAGATTTCTAAAACTCTGCTGGCGGTGACATTGGGTAGCGTTCTGGTAAGCGGCTCCGCTCTGGCGGAATCCAGCACCATGGATAAAGCGCAAAACACCGCTAATACCGCAGGGGAAAAAATCGATAGCTCTATGAATAAAGTCGGTAATTTCATGGATGACAGCTCAATCACAGCAAAAGTGAAAGCCGCGCTGGTAGATGATGAAGCTATCAAGAGCACCGATATTTCCGTAAAAACCGAGCAAAAAGTTGTCACCCTGAGTGGCTTTGTTGAAAGCCAGGCCCAGGCCGAACAGGCCGTCAAAGTGGCGAAGGGCGTTGAGGGCGTTGCCTCTGTGAGCGACAAACTGCACGTCCGTGACAGCAAAAACGCGTCGGTGAAAGGCTATGCAGGCGATGCCGCTACGACCAGCGAAATCAAAGCTAAACTGTTAGCTGACGACATCGTGCCGTCCCGTATGGTGAAAGTTGAAACCACCGATGGCGTGGTACAGCTGTCCGGTACGGTAGAGAACCAGGCACAAATCGAACGTGCTGAGTCAATTGCGAAAGCGATTGATGGTGTGAAAAGCGTTAAAAACGATCTGAAAACGAAGTAAACCTGCACGATTCGCCCGACAGGCCAGCCCTGCGGGCGAAATAAAAATGACTCTGGAAAAACGCCGGTGAGTGACCTGAGCGCTCATATTTAGCGGCCGACATTAACTATGGTAAAGGAGAGGCTTATGTTTCGTTGGGGCATTATATTTCTGGTTATCGCGTTAATTGCCGCCGCTTTGGGCTTTGGCGGACTGGCGGGTACAGCGGCCTGGGCAGCTAAAATTGTCTTCGTTGTCGGTATCATCCTGTTCCTGGTGAGCCTGTTTACGGGACGCAGACGTCCGTAGCAAACGCAATATTCCTTAAACAAAAAAAAGCCAGTCGTGATGACTGGCTTTTTCTTATTTGCGTTGCTGGTCGGGTGCGTTACTGTGGAGAGAGAAAATAATCAAAACAGGAAAGCAGAGGTGGGGCAACGAATTCCCGTTACGCTCGGCAATATTGCGCCGCTGACGTTAAAAGCGTTTCGTGCTGGTCAACTTGCGCTGGTTTGCGAGGGGGGCGGGCAGCGCGGCATTTTTACCGCCGGCGTGCTGGATGAATTTATGCGCGCGCAATTCAACCCGTTTGACCTTTACTTCGGCACGTCTGCCGGGGCGCAGAACCTGTCTGCCTATGTCTGTAACCAGCCTGGCTACGCGCGAAAAGTCATTATGCGCTACACCACGGCGAAAGAATTTTTTAACCCGGTGCGCTTCGTGCGCGGCGGCAACCTGATCGATCTCGACTGGCTGCTGGAATCCACCTCCAGCCAGATGCCGCTGGCGATGGATACCGCCGCACGCCTGTTTGATAGCGGCAAAGCGTTCTGGATGTGCGCCAGCCGGGGCGATGATTATTCCCCGGGCTATTTCTCTCCGCAAAAAGAGAACTGGCTGGATATCATCCGTGCCTCCAGCGCCATTCCCGGTTTTTATCGGACCGGCGCGCTGCTGGACGGCATCAGCTATCTCGACGGCGGCATCAGTGACGCGGTGCCGGTGCAGGAAGCGGCCCGGCGGGGGGCGAAAACCATTGTGGTGATCCGCACTGTGCCGTCGCAAATGTACTACACGCCGCAGTGGTTTAAACGGATGGAGCGCTGGCTGGGCGACAGCAGTCTGCAGCCGCTGGTGAATATCGCGAAGCAGCATGAAACCACCTACGGCGCGATGCAACGCTTTATCGAAAAACCGCCGGGTAAGCTGCGTATTTTTGAAATTTATCCGCCGAAACCGCTGGTCAGTATGGCGCTCGGCAGCCGTGTTCCCGCGCTGCGTGCAGATTATAAAACGGGGCGACTGTGCGGACGCTACTTCCTGGCGACGGTTGGAAAAATGCTGGCAGAGCAACCGCCGCTGCATCGGCACAAACACATTATTACGCCGCCTGCGATTGTGGCTAACGATCCGCTGACCGTGCCACTGGTGGATGTCCCGCAGGCGAATGACGCTTTACTGGATAACGAGGATCTGGCGTGACGCACCGTTTTGTTGATACCCACTGTCACTTTGATTTTCCGCCGTTTACGGGGGACGAGACGCAGAGCATTGAGCGCGCCGCTCAGGCGGGTATCCACGCGATGATTGTGCCTGCGATCGAAGTGGACAGATTCGAGCGCGTGCTTGATCTCGCCCACCGCCATGATGCGCTGTACGCCGCGTTGGGTCTGCATCCTATAGTGATAGAACACCATCTGGACGAACATCTCGACGTACTGGATGCGGCGCTGCAAACCCGCGAAAACAAACTGGTCGCGATGGGTGAGATCGGCCTCGATCTCTATCGCGATAATCCGCAGTTTGAACGCCAGCAGACGATCCTTGATGCCCAGCTCAGGCTGGCAAAGCGTCACGATCTGCCGGTGATCCTC
This sequence comes from Enterobacter cloacae complex sp. 394F7, assembly GCF_057320385.1. Taxonomy (NCBI): domain Bacteria; kingdom Pseudomonadati; phylum Pseudomonadota; class Gammaproteobacteria; order Enterobacterales; family Enterobacteriaceae; genus Enterobacter; species Enterobacter cloacae complex sp. 394F7. The sequence continues at coordinate 282,518 of NZ_JBXWCS010000001.1, forward strand.
CACTCACGACGTACACACGACAAACTGGCGATGCACCTGAAACGCATCGATCTGCCGCGAAAAGGAGTGGTGCACGGTTTCTCCGGTAGCCTGCAGCAGGCGCAGCGTTTTATTGAACTGGGCTATAAGATTGGCGTGGGCGGTACCATTACCTATCCCCGGGCCAGCAAAACGCGCGACGTAATGGCACAGTTACCGCTGTCTGCTCTGTTACTGGAAACGGATGCTCCTGATATGCCGTTAAACGGTTTTCAGGGGCAGCCGAACCGCCCGGAACAGGCGGCACGCGTGTTTACCACGCTGTGTGAACTGCGTGAGGAGCCGGAAACGGAGATTGCAGATGCGCTGCTGGAAAATACCCGCGCGCTGTTTGGCATCACGCTATAGGTAAAGTGCCGGGCGGATCACCGTGATGTGCTGTTTTTCAAGCGCCAGCGCCAGCGGCTCGATGTCCCCCGGTGTAGCGCTGCGCCATGACGCCGCCTCGCCGTAAACCCCGTGCGCGTGAAACGCGTTAATGCGCACCGGCACATTCCCCAGCCCGAGGATAAATGTTGTCAAGGGCTTAAGATGCTCCAGATAATCGCACTGCTCAGGGATCACCAGTAAACGCAGTTCCGTCAGCCGCTGATGCTGCGCCAGCCAGCGAATGCTCTGCTTAATCTGCGGGTTTTCGCGTCCGGTCAGCACGCGGTGATGTTCGTTTCCCCACGCCTTGAGATCCACCATCGCGCCATCCAGTACCGGCAGCAGTCTTTGCCAGCCGGTTTCCCCCAGCAGACCGTTACTGTCCACCAGACACGTAAGGTGGCGCAGGGCGGGATCCGTTTTGATCGCCGTGAACAGGGCGATCAAAAACGGCAACTGGGTAGTGGCTTCGCCGCCGCTCACGGTAACCCCTTCAATAAAAGGGGCGGCTTTACGGACCTGCGCGAGGATCTCTTCCACGCTCAGGCGCTGCGCCATTGGCGTTGCCTGCTGCTGGCACAGATGCAGGCAGGTATCGCACTGCTGGCACCGACTCTCCTGCCACCAGACGCGTCCGGCCTGAATGTTCAGTGCATCGTGCGGGCAGTGGGGCACGCAGTCGCCGCAGTCGTTGCAGCGCCCGATGGTCCACGGGTTGTGGCAGGTTTTACAGCGCAGGTTACAGCCCTGCAGGAAGAGGGCCAGGCGGCTGCCCGGCCCGTCCACGCAGGAGAAGGGGATAACCTGACTAACTAAAGCGCATCTGCTGTTCATGGCTGACCACGCGCGGCTGACGTTCCAGAATGCGGGTATTGCGTGCGGCTTCTTCGCCAAGCCAGGTGGTATTGGTGCGCGATCCGGCTTCGCGATACTGTGCCAGATCCGACAGCCGCACCATATAGCCGGTCACGCGCACCAGATCGTTACCGGCTACGTTGGCGGTAAATTCCCGCATACCGGCCTTAAACGCCCCCAGGCACAGCTGCACGACCGCCTGCGGATTGCGTTTTACCGTCTCATCCAGCGTCAGAATGTCGCTGATCCCGGCGGAGTAGTGCGGGTGATGCGGCGCCACGGCCAGCAGATGAGTGATGGGATCCGGCTCGTCGCCGTACGGCAGACGCGCACCCGGGGTGGTACCGACATCTGAACTTATTCCCGACTGTGCATGGAGCATCGCACGCTGTTTCCAGCCGTATTTCACCGGCGTGTTTTCCACAAACGCCGCCAGCTGCTCGCTGATGCGATAGCCCAGCGCGTTGGCCTGCTCGCTCTTACCGTAACGGCCGTCAATACCCGCTTTTTCGCAAAGCGTATTCACCGCCTCTGCCATGCCGTACATGCCAAACATCGGTACAAAGCGATCGGCATCAATCAGCCCCTCTTTCACCAGGAAGCTATTCTCAAAGAAGCCGGATTGTTGATAGAGAAACGCGCAGCGGGCATCAATGATGGCCATTTGTTGCTGGCAGTAGTGCGGCAACATACGCGTGAAGAAATCGTCGGGTGACGCGCTGTGTTCAGCAATCGCCCGCAGATTGAGGCGGACCAGCGTACTGCCGCCGCCCGCCAGCGGCAGCGAGTTGTAACAGCTCACGATGCCATAGCGGCCTTTTGTGAAAATTTTATCATTCACCGGGCCATGGGAAATATGCGGTTTGCTGCATTCACAGATATTTTTTGCCACCTCAAGCAGGAGATCGTCCGGCGTCACGTCCGGGTCATAAATAAACGTCAGATTCGGTGCAGCCTGCTTCAATTCTGCATCGGCACGCAAAATGGCGCGGGTGATGGGGGTATCTGCCGGACCAATGTTGACGTGCGTAAAGGCGTCCGGCAACGTTCTGTCGAGATAGCGCCAGAAACGTTTTATTCGGCTATCGATCGCTTCTTGTGTTAGAATTCTAACATAGGGTTGCAGTAAGGCATCAAGGTGACCGAGATAGACCGGCATTGATGTTACTGAAGGCACATGATGGTAGAGAATGGTTAACAGCGAGAGCGCGTCATCCAGATCTTTCGCCCCCTCCAGCTCCAGCCATTCTGAACCTTTAGCCAGAAACGTTGCGTAATCCGGCAGAACATAACGGGGTTTATAGGGCGCGTGCCCTTCAAACATGTCGCAGATAAATCCCTTGTCCAGCGCGGCACGAGCCGCCTCAGGAAGTGCCGGATAAGGCAGATTGTTTTCCGCTTCCAGCGCCAAAAAATGACGCTTCTGTTCCGGGGTTAATACCGGGCTTGTCACAATGTGCTGGCAACGTTGTTGCAGGGCGTCGGGGCTGGCGTGGGGCATGTTCGCTTCCTTGATTGTTCTGCGGATGTTGAACGGATTGTAGGAAGCCATCCTGTCAGGGCTTTTGATCTGACGAGGGGAATCGCTGCATTCGTCAGCAGTTCACGCATTAAAGTTTGAAGCAGATCTCATTACAGCAATGCAAATTTGTACGTAGTTTTCATTAACTGTGATGAATGTCGAAGTGTGAATGCGGGTGGATGTTAGAATACTCACAGACCCGCAAGGTAAAATTGATACGGCACCGCCGTTGGAGAATGTTATGACCGATTTAACTGCAAGCAGCCTGCGCGCGTTGAAACTGATGGACCTGACCACCCTGAACGATGACGACACCAATGAAAAAGTCATCGCCCTGTGTCATCAGGCGAAAACGCCAGTGGGCAACACTGCCGCTGTCTGCATCTATCCGCGCTTTATCCCGATTGCCCGCAAAACGCTGAAAGAGCAGGGTACCCCGGACGTGCGCATTGCAACCGTAACTAACTTCCCGCACGGCAACGACGATATCGAGATCGCGCTGGCGGAAACCCGCGCGGCGATTGCCTACGGCGCAGACGAAGTTGACGTGGTATTCCCGTACCGTGCGCTGATCGCGGGCAACGAGCAGGTGGGCTTTGACCTGGTGAAAGCCTGTAAAGACGCCTGCGCGGCGGCAAACGTGCTGCTGAAAGTGATCATCGAAACTGGCGAACTGAAAGAAGAAGCGCTGATTCGTAAAGCGTCCGAAATCTCCATCAAAGCCGGTGCGGATTTCATTAAAACCTCTACCGGTAAAGTGCCGGTGAATGCGACCCCGGAAAGCGCGCGCATCATGATGGAAGTGATCCGCGATATGGGCGTGTCCAAAACCGTGGGCTTTAAACCGGCGGGCGGTGTGCGTACTGCGGAAGACGCGCAGCAGTTCCTGGCGATTGCCGACGAGCTGTTCGGCGAAGAGTGGGCGGACTCACGTCACTACCGCTTCGGCGCGTCCAGCCTGCTGGCCAGCCTGCTGAAAGCGCTGGGTCATGGCGACGGTAAGAGCGCCAGCAGCTACTAAGTTTGAATTGCCGGGTGGCGCTACGCTTACCCGGCCTACAGGATCGTGGTCGGGTATATCGTACCCGCCATCATTCACCCGATTCCTCATGGGGGTTACCGTGTTTCTCGCACAAGAAATTATTCGTAAAAAACGTGATGGTCATGCATTAAGCGACGAAGAGATCCGCTTCTTTATCAACGGCATTCGAGATAACACCATCTCAGAAGGGCAGATTGCAGCCCTGGCGATGACCATCTTCTTCCACGATATGTCGATGCCTGAGCGTGTCTCGTTGACCATGGCGATGCGAGATTCAGGAACCGTACTGGACTGGAAGAGCCTCAATCTCAACGGTCCGATTGTCGATAAACACTCCACCGGCGGCGTAGGCGATGTAACGTCTCTGATGCTCGGCCCCATGGTGGCGGCCTGCGGCGGTTATATCCCGATGATCTCCGGGCGCGGCCTGGGACACACCGGCGGTACGCTCGACAAACTGGAAGCCATTCCGGGCTTCGATATCTTCCCGGATGACAACCGCTTCCGCGAAATTATTAAAGACGTTGGCGTGGCGATCATCGGCCAGACCAGCTCGCTTGCCCCGGCAGACAAGCGCTTCTACGCAACCCGCGATATCACCGCAACCGTTGACTCCATCCCGCTGATCACCGCCTCTATTCTGGCGAAGAAACTGGCAGAAGGGCTGGACGCGCTGGTAATGGACGTAAAAGTGGGCAGCGGCGCGTTTATGCCAACCTATGAACTCTCTGCTCAGCTTGCTGAAGCGATCGTTGGCGTTGCCAACGGCGCAGGCGTGCGCACCACCGCACTGCTGACGGACATGAATCAGGTGCTGGCCTCCAGCGCCGGTAACGCCGTCGAAGTGCGCGAAGCCGTTCAGTTCCTGACAGGCGAATACCGCAACCCACGACTGTTCGACGTGACCATGGCGCTGTGCGTCGAGATGCTGATTTCAGGCAAACTGGCGAAAGACGACGCTGAAGCGCGCGCGAAACTGCAGGCGGTGCTGGATAACGGCAAAGCGGCAGAGATCTTTGGCCGCATGGTGGCGGCGCAAAAAGGCCCGACCGACTTCGTGGAAAACTACGCGAAATACCTGCCGACCGCGACGCTCAGCAAAGCCGTTTATGCCGATAGCGAAGGTTTTGTCTCTGCTATGGACACCCGTGCACTGGGTATGGCGGTGGTCTCGATGGGCGGCGGACGTCGTCAGGCATCGGACACCATTGATTACAGCGTTGGCTTTACCGATATGGCCCGTCTGGGCGACAGCGTTGACGGAGAACGTCCGCTGGCGGTGATCCACGCCAAAGACGAAGCCAGCTGGCAGGAGGCGGCGAAGGCGGTGAAAGCGGCTATTACGCTTGCTGATAAAGCACCAGAAAGCTCGCCTTCGGTCTATCGTCGTATCACCGAATAGCGGTATACTGATCTGATCAATTATTTTTAGCACTACGTACGGAGAACAATTATGAAACGTGCATTTATTATGGTGCTGGACTCATTCGGCATCGGCGCAACCGAAGATGCAGAACGTTTTGGTGACGTGGGTTCCGATACCATGGGTCACATCGCGGAAGCCTGTGCGAAAGGCGAAGCGGACAACGGTCGTAAAGGCCCTCTGACTCTGCCCAACCTGACCCGCCTCGGTCTGGTGAAAGCGCATGAAGGTTCTACCGGTAAAATCGCTGCCGGTATGGACGGCAACGCGGAAGTGGTGGGCGCTTACGCCTGGGCGCATGAGCTCTCTTCCGGTAAAGACACCCCGTCTGGACACTGGGAAATCGCCGGTGTGCCGGTTCTGTTTGACTGGGGCTATTTCTCCGATCACGAGAACAGCTTCCCGCAGGAGCTGCTCGATAAGCTGGTGAAACGCGCCAACCTGCCGGGCTACCTCGGTAACTGCCACTCTTCCGGTACCGTGATTCTGGATCAGCTCGGCGAAGAGCACATGAAAACCGGTAAGCCGATTTTCTACACCTCTGCTGACTCCGTATTCCAGATTGCCTGCCACGAAGAGACGTTTGGCCTGGATAAACTGTACGAGCTGTGCGAAATCGCCCGTGAAGAGCTGACCGAAGGCGGCTACAACATCGGTCGTGTTATCGCGCGTCCGTTTATCGGTGACAAAGCGGGTAACTTCCAGCGTACCGGTAACCGTCACGACCTGGCCGTTGAGCCACCGGCACCCACCGTGCTGCAGAAACTGGTTGATGAGAAAGGCGGTCACGTGGTTTCCGTGGGTAAAATCGCCGATATCTACGCCAACTGCGGTATCACCAAAAAGGTGAAAGCCACTGGCCTGGATGCGCTGTTTGACGCGACCGTCAAAGAGATGAAAGAAGCGGGTGATAACACCATCGTCTTCACCAACTTCGTCGACTTCGACTCCTCCTGGGGCCACCGTCGCGACGTGGCGGGTTATGCGGCTGGCCTGGAGCTGTTCGACCGTCGTCTGCCAGAGCTGATGGAGCTGGTGGGTGAAGATGACATTCTGATCCTGACCGCTGACCACGGCTGTGACCCAACCTGGACCGGTACTGACCACACTCGTGAGCACATTCCGGTGCTGGTGTATGGCCCGAAAGTGAAACCGGGCTCGCTGGGTCACCGTGAAACCTTCGCGGACATCGGCCAGACGATTGCGAAATATTTTGGCACGTCTGACATGGAATATGGCAAGGCGATGTTCTGAGTTATGTTGGGTGCGGCCTGATGCCCTCACCCCAACCCTCTCCCACGGGGAGAGGGCGAATTTACAATGAAAAGGAACTGAAGATGGCAACTCCTCACATTAACGCAGAAATGGGTGATTTCGCTGACGTCGTATTGATGCCGGGCGACCCGCTGCGCGCGAAACACATTGCAGAAACTTTCCTGGAAGACGTGCGTGAAGTGAACAACGTTCGCGGCATGCTGGGCTTCACCGGAACGTACAAAGGCCGCAAAATCTCCGTGATGGGCCACGGTATGGGTATCCCATCCTGCTCCATCTACACCAAAGAGCTGATCACCGATTTCGGCGTGAAGAAAATCATCCGTGTTGGCTCCTGCGGCGCGGTGCGCATGGACGTTAAACTGCGTGACGTGGTGATTGGTATGGGTGCCTGCACCGATTCCAAAGTCAACCGTATGCGTTTCAAAGATCACGACTTCGCGGCGATTGCTGACTTCGGCATGGTGCGTAACGCGGTTGACGCGGCTAAAGCGCTGGGCGTTGATGCTCGCGTGGGTAACCTGTTCTCTGCGGATCTGTTCTATGCGCCGGACGGCGGCGAGATGTTCGACGTGATGGAAAAATACGGCATCCTGGGCGTGGAAATGGAAGCGGCGGGCATCTACGGCGTCGCGGCTGAGTTCGGTGCGAAAGCGCTGACCATCTGCACCGTATCTGACCACATCCGTACCCACGAGCAGACCACGGCTGCTGAGCGTCAGACCACCTTCAACGACATGATCAAAATCGCGCTGGAATCCGTTCTGCTGGGCGATAAAGAGTAATACAGAATGAAAGAGTGTAGCCCTGGCTACACTCTTTTTTGTTCTTCACACCTTAAAGATAAACAAGGCTGATTGTTGCCTGCCCGTCAATCGTGGTGTCATCGGTCAGGGCGAGCGATGTTGTATCCTGAACGGCCAGCGCGACGCGCAGCGGGAATACCGCATTGGTAAAGGCCACTGGATCGACGCCTGAGCTACCAGCTACCGTGTAAACCATGCCGTCATGTCGAACCGGCGCACTGTCGCCCACCATCTGGCCCCATGCATAACTTCCGGTGGAGTTGGCACCTGAAATCATCCCTGTGGTATTTCCGTCCGCAGTGACGTTACTCAGTTGCATCGTAACGGAATACGCCCCCAGATTTACACCCTTCGAGGTTTTACCCGCCCCGAAAAGGCTATTACTGCTCCACACCGAACCAGAACCACTCCAGTCGGTATTTTCGACAATCAAATTCTGTCTGGAATCCGCACGATCGTCGATAATACTCCAGCCTACTTTTGTCGGGGCTACGCAGTTAATAGAGAACGACAGATCTTTATTGCCAAGTTGGTTAGTCTGCGTGGCAGACATACTACCAATATTCGTCGTACCGAAATCCACAATACCGCCACCACTCAGGGAGGGAGTACACGCGGAGTTAGTTAAAACACCTGTGACTTTTAATACTGCAGTTTCCGCAGCATGGGCGGCAGACGACATAATCACAGCAACAGACGCTGCTAAAAGAAGTTTTTTCATGTTTAATCCTTAACATTAATTATGAGGAACATCACTTGTTCCTCTGTGTCGGGATTTTCTTATGCGCTGTGCTATTTCGTCTATTTAATCTATTTACATTAGAAATGTGATTTTTTTAAAAAACACTTTTTTGAATATTATTACTCTTAATTATTTTACTTCCCGAGCTATCCATTCCGATAACTCTCTTAATTCCCTTTCCTGTTGAGGAAAATCCCCCAGCAGCGCATCGCATTCCTGTTGCAGCATATCCGCCCGATACAAACAGCCCTGCAAACGAGCCGCCAGCGCCTCTAACGGCGCCGGGTTAAGGCTGTCCGTAAACACCTGGGTGCGGGTGATATGACCTTTCTCTACGTCAAAGTGCAGCTCCACGCCGCCCCAGGTAAAGCGTTCGTCCAGCAGATGCGAAAAGGCAGGCGCCTGGCCAAAGTTCCACTCCCAGCTGCTCTGGCGGGCAAAGGTTTCGGCGAAATTGGGCAGATCCGGGGTTTTATCCGGGGAGATCACCTCTGCCTCTACGCGCTCACCGTAATGGGCAAAGAAGGCTTCCTGGATCGCCTCGCAGATTTGTGCGTGAGTGATGTCCGGCAGAAGCTCAACCAGGTTGGCCACGCGCCCCCGCACGGAAGTGATCCCTTTGGCCTGCAGTTTTTTCTTGTCGGGATTCAGGTAGTTCGCCAGACGGCTGAGATCGGCGTTAAGAAGAAGGGTGCCGTGGTGGAAGCCGCGATCCAGTGCTTCGCGATAGGCTGAGCCTGACACTTTGCGATCTCCATCGGGCGTTTTGACCACCAGGTCGTTACGCCCGGAGGCTTCTGCCGTCACGCCGAGCGAATTGAGCGCGTTGAGGACAATGGACGTTGAGATGGTCTTGTCGTATTCCGGTTTACCCGCCATAAAGGTAAAGCAGGTATTGCCCAGATCATGGAATACCGCACCACCGCCGCTGCTGCGGCGCGCCAGACGGACGTTGTCCTCTTCCATACGCCGGGTGTTACACTCTTTCCACGGATTCTGTGCGCGGCCAATGACCACCGTGTCGGCATTGCGCCAGAGAAACAGCACGCGTTGGGTGGCGGGCATCTGGCGGAAGATGCACTCTTCCACCGCAAGATTAAACCACGGATCGTAAGAGTCAGAGAGCAGCAGGCGTAACGTCGTCATGGCAGAGTTCCTTTTCCGAATCATCAGCCTACTTTATCACTAATCTTTCTTTTCGCTCTCTTCGTCTTCAGGAACAGATTTGCTGGCGGTCAGCAGGAAGGGCGACTGCTGCCAGCGAGTGCGCTTGCCCTGCAGCAAGGTGCGGGCCAGTACCACGCCAATGGCGAGGGAGAGCAGGAGCATCAGACGGAGTATATTGGTGGTGTTATCCACCTGTTTTGCTTCCGTGGGCAGGGTATGGGTGTCGAGCGTCAGGCGCAGATACCCCAGCGGACCATTTTTGCCCTGAATAGGTTCGACGATCTGCTGGTTAAAGTAGCCCCCGGCTTTTTTACCGTCCAGCGCCAGCCTGTCGCGTACGTCGACATGCTCGCCCGCGCGGGCAATCAGATCGCCTTTTTCATCGTAGACACCGGCATCCAGGATACGGCTGTTCTCGGTTAACTGACGCAAAACCTGGCTGATGCGTTTGTCATCCGGCGTTTCGGTACGCATAGCGGGCGCGACGTTAAGCGTAACCTGACGCGCCAGCGTGCGGGCCAGCTCCTCAAACTGCGGATTCCGTTGCCGTTGATGATTCTGGCTAAACCACGACGCCCCTTGCATCAGCACCACTAACAGGGCGAGACAGAAAAGGACGATCACGGCACGATGAAGCCGGAATTTCAGTTTTGCGCGAGCCATATTCCACCTGCTGAAAATTTACGGCTTAATGTTGCCAGAAGTGATGGTTACAGGGTAGCCTCATGCGTTATTTTCCCTCTGGAACCTTCCGGCGCGAACGAAATTACAGGAGCTTCAATGCCGAACATTACCTGGTGCGACCTGCCAACGGATGTCTCTTTATGGCCAGGATTGCCGCTCTCTTTAAGTGGCGATGAGGTGATGCCTCTGGATTACCACGCTGGCCGTAGCGGCTGGCTGCTGTACGGACGCGGCCTGGATAAGCAACGCCTTACCCAATATCAAACTAAACTGGGTGCGGCGATGGTGATTGTCGCCGCCTGGTGTGTGGAAGATTATCAGGTCATTCGCCTGGCCGGTTCCCTGACGCAGCGCGCGACGCGTCTGGCGCACGACGCCGGGCTGGACGTTGCCCCGCTGGGTAAAATCCCGCATCTGAAAACGCCGGGTCTGCTGGTGATGGATATGGACTCTACCGCCATCCAGATTGAGTGTATCGATGAGATTGCCAAACTGGCGGGCAGCGGCGAGCTGGTGGCGGAAGTGACCGAGCGCGCGATGCGCGGCGAGCTGGATTTTACTGCCAGCCTGAGACAGCGCGTGGCGACCCTCAAAGGGGCCGATGCCAATATCCTGCGTCAGGTGCGCGATGAACTGCCGCTGATGCCCGGGCTGACGCAACTGGTGCTGAAGCTCCAGTCGCTGGGCTGGAAAGTGGCGATCGCTTCCGGTGGCTTTACCTTCTTCGCGGATTACCTGCGGGAAAAACTGCATCTGACCACCGTGGTCGCCAACGAGCTGGAGATCATGGACGGTAAGCTGACCGGGCAGGTGCTCGGCGATATCGTGGATGCGCAGTATAAAGCCAATACGCTGAGCCGACTGGCCGAGAAATATGAAATTCCGGTTGCCCAGACCGTTGCCATTGGCGATGGCGCAAACGATCTGCCGATGATCAAAGTTGCCGGTCTTGGCATTGCCTACCATGCCAAGCCAAAAGTGAATGAAAAGACGGAAGTGACTATCCGTCACGCTGACCTGATGGGGGTGTTCTGCATTCTCTCCGGCAGCCTGAATCAGAAATAACGGTATGCGATTGTAGGCCGGGTAAGCGTTAGCGCCACCCGGCGCGCAGGCCGCACTGAAATAACGAGGTAAACCGTGGCTAAAGCCCCAAAACGCGCATTTGTCTGTAATGAATGTGGTGCGGATTATCCGCGCTGGCAGGGGCAATGCAGCGCCTGTCATGCCTGGAACACCATCACCGAAGTGCGTGGTGTGGCGGCTTCGCCGAGCGTGGCCCGCAATGAACGCCTGAGCGGCTATGCGGGTAATGCCGGTGTGGCAAAAGTCCAAAAACTGTCAGAAATCAGTCTGGAAGCGTTGCCGCGCTTCTCCACCGGCTTCAAAGAGTTTGACCGCGTGCTTGGCGGCGGCGTGGTGCCGGGCAGTGCGATCCTGATCGGCGGTAACCCGGGAGCGGGTAAATCGACCCTGCTGCTGCAAACGCTCTGCAAGCTCGCCGAGCAGATGAAAACCCTGTACGTCACTGGCGAAGAGTCCCTGCAGCAGGTGGCGATGCGAGCACACCGTCTGGGTCTGCCTACCGGCAATCTGAATATGCTGTCGGAAACCAGCATTGAGCAGATCTGCATGATTGCCGAAGAAGAGCAGCCGAAGCTGATGGTGATTGACTCCATCCAGGTGATGCACATGGCGGATATTCAGTCCTCGCCGGGCAGCGTGGCGCAGGTGCGCGAGACCGCCGCGTATCTGACGCGCTTTGCCAAAACCCGCGGCGTGGCGATCGTCATGGTCGGCCACGTCACCAAAGACGGCTCCCTGGCGGGGCCAAAAGTGCTTGAGCACTGTATCGACTGCTCCGTGATGCTCGACGGCGACGCAGACTCCCGCTTCCGTACCCTGCGCAGCCACAAAAACCGCTTTGGTGCGGTGAATGAACTGGGCGTATTTGCCATGACCGAGCAGGGGCTGCGCGAAGTCAGCAACCCGTCGGCCATCTTCCTGAGCCGGGGAGATGAAGTCACCTCCGGCAGTTCGGTGATGGTGCTGTGGGAGGGGACGCGCCCGCTGCTTGTTGAAATTCAGGCGCTGGTGGATCACTCGATGATGGGTAACCCGCGGCGCGTGGCGGTCGGTCTGGAACAGAACCGTCTGGCGATCCTGCTGGCGGTGCTACACCGTCATGGTGGCCTGCAAATGGCCGATCAGGATGTCTTCGTCAACGTAGTCGGGGGCGTGAAAGTTTCAGAGACCAGTGCCGATCTGGCGCTGCTGCTGGCGATGGTCTCCAGTCTGCGCGACAGACCGCTGCCGCAGGATTTGGTGGTCTTCGGCGAAGTGGGGCTGGCCGGGGAGATCCGCCCGGTGCCCAGCGGCCAGGAGCGCATCTCCGAGGCGGCGAAACATGGCTTCCGCCGGGCGATTGTGCCGGCGGCCAACGTGCCGAAGAAGATCCCCGAAGGGATGCAGGTCTTTGGCGTTAAAAAACTCGCAGATGCGTTAAATGTCTTTGACGACTTATAATTACGTATTCGATTTTGCAGGAGGCACCGTAATTTATGTCATCATTTGACTACATCAAGACCGCAATCCGTCAGAAAGGCTGCACGCTACAGCAGGTGGCTGACGCCAGCGGCATGACGAAAGGCTATCTTAGCCAGTTGCTGAACGCCAAAATCAAAAGCCCCAGCGCGCAAAAGCTGGAAGCGTTACATCGCTTTCTGGGGCTTGAATTCCCGCGTATGCAAAAGAACATCGGCGTGGTGTTTGGTAAGTTTTACCCGCTGCATACCGGCCATATCTACCTGATCCAGCGCGCCTGTAGCCAGGTCGACGAGCTGCACATCATCATGGGTTACGATGAAACCCGTGACCGTCAGCTGTTTGAAGACAGCGCCATGTCGCAGCAGCCGACGGTGCCGGATCGCCTGCGCTGGCTGCTTCAGACCTTCAAATATCAGAAAAACATTCGCATTCATGCCTTTAACGAAGAGGGCATGGAGCCGTATCCACACGGCTGGGACGTGTGGAGCAACGGCATTAAAGCGTTTATGGAAGAGAAGGGCATTGCGCCCAACTGGATCTACACCTCTGAAGAGTCCGACGCACCGCAGTTCCGCGAGCATCTGGGCATTGAAACGGTGCTGATCGATCCTAAGCGTACATTCATGAACATCAGCGGGGCGCAGATCCGCGAAAACCCGTTCCGCTACTGGGATTACATCCCGACCGAAGTGAAGCCGTTCTTTGTGCGCACAGTTGCGATTCTGGGCGGTGAATCCAGCGGGAAATCGACGCTGGTCAACAAGCTGGCAAATATCTTCAATACCACCAGCGCGTGGGAATACGGACGTGATTATGTCTTTTCCCATCTGGGGGGAGACGAGATGGCGCTACAGTATTCTGATTACGACAAAATCGCGCTAGGCCATGCTCAGTACATTGATTTCGCGGTGAAATACGCCAACAAAGTGGCCTTCATCGACACCGATTTTGTCACCACACAAGCCTTCTGTAAGAAGTATGAAGGACGCGAGCACCCGTTCGTACAGGCGCTGATCGATGAATATCGCTTCGACCTGGTGATCCTGCTGGAAAACAACACGCCGTGGGTCGCCGACGGGATGCGCAGCCTCGGTAGCTCAGTGGACAGAAAAGAGTTCCAGACGATGCTGGTGGAGATGCTTCACGAGAACAACGTGGAGTTTGTCCACGTTGAAGCGTCGGATTACGACACCCGTTTCCTGCGCTGCGTCGAGCTGGTGAAGGAGATGATGGGGGAGCAGGGGTAAATTCACAGGTTTGCCCCTCACCCTAACCCTCTCCCCATGGGGAGAGGGGATCGTACGGAGCTGTCTTTACCCTCTCCCCCGTGGGGAGAGGGCAGGGTGAGGGGGAATTATCCACTCAGAACGCAACCACCACCTTCCCGCGCATATGCCCGTCCAGCACTTTGCGGTGGGCCTCGGTAATGCTTTCCACGCTCAGCCCTTGCAGCGTTTCGCTGAGCGAGCTCTCCACTACGCCGTTATCCACCAGCTTTGCCACCTCGTTTAAGATCTCACCCTGACGCGCCATATCGGCAGTCTGGTACATGCTGCGGGTGTACATGAATTCCCAGTGCAGGGCGGCGGATTTGGATTTCAGCTTGTCCTGGTTCAGCGGGTGCGCATTTTCGACGATGGAGCAGATGTGCCCCTGCGGCGCAATCAATTCGCTGACCGCGTCCCAGTGGCCATCGGTATCATTGAGGATAAAAATATAATCCACAAAGGTGATGCCTTGTTTGGCCAGTTCACCTTGCAGATCGCGATAATTCACCACCAAATCCGCGCCGCGATCGCGACACCATTGGGCTGAGTCTTCCCGCGACGCGGTGGCGATGACCCTGACCTTGCTGTTGTGCTTCGCAAACGGGATCGCAAGGGAGCCTACGCCGCCAGCACCGCCGATGATCAGCAGCGTTTTGTCCGACCTGGCATCCTGAATGTTCAGGCGCTCAAACAGCCCTTCCCAGGCGGTGAGCGCGGTCAGCGGCAATGCGGCAGCGGCATCCCAGCCAAGGCTTGTCGGTTTGTGTCCCACAATACGCGCATCAATCAGCTGATGCGTGGCATTACTGCCCGGACGGGTAATATCACCCGCGTACCACACTTCGTCGCCCGGTTTGAAGCCGGTGACGCTTGTCCCCACCGCTTTGACGACACCGCTGGCATCCCAGCCGAGAATGCGTGGCGCCTGCAGGCCGTTTTTAACAAGACTCGCATGCACTTTGGTATCGACCGGGTTGATGGAAACGGCTTTTACTTCCACCAGCAGATCGTGTTCACCGGGCTGTGGCATCGGTTGGGTGATCTCAATAAAAGCTGCGGGATTTTCAGGATTAACGGCAATGGCTTTAACAGACATGATCAACTCCTCAATGGAATGCGTTTTGTTGAGGCTAGTCTATTAAGTGGTCATGCGCATGATAAGATGGACAATCAAGAACGGAGTGTTCGTATGGGGTGAACAATCATGTTTAAACAGCTTCAGGATATGGCGCTGTTTGCGCTGGTAGCGGAGATGGGGAGTTTTACCGCCGCAGCGCAGAAAGCAGATCTGCCGAAATCCAGCGTTAGCCAGCGGATTAGCCAGCTTGAGCAGGAGGTGGGGATCCGCCTGCTAAACCGCACCACGCGCAGGCTGAATCTGACCTTTGCGGGGGAGCACTATCTGGTGCATTGTCGCGAGATGCTGGCGGCCAGCGAAAGGGCGGAGTATGCCATTCAGCGGCTGCGTGAAAACCCCAGCGGGCGGCTTCGTATCACCTGCCCGGCGGGCATTGGCGCGACGTTACTGGCACACCTGAATGCCGAGTTTCAGCTCCGCTATCCTGACGTTTCGCTGGATGTCTCTATTTCTGACGATGTGCTCGATCTGGTGGAGTCTGGCTTTGACGTGGCGCTGCGTACCGGTAAACCGCAGGACTCCTCGCTGATTGGCCGCATGATTGGCCACTGCCCGCGCTATATGCTGGCCTCGCCGGAATACCTGGCACGCCGGGAGCCGCTGCACCATCCCCGCCAGCTGGTGGATCACCGCTGTATTACCCACAAGGCCTGGTCTGAATGGCTCCTGCAAAGCGAGAGTGAGGATTACCGCTATCTGCCGGACAATGCGCATATGACGGATAATCTTGTGTATGCTCGTGAGTGCGCGGTAGCTGGTGCGGGGATCACACTCTTACCCGCTTTTTTGCTGGAAGATAAAATTGAAAAAGGGGCGCTGGTGCAGGTGCTACCGGAGTGGAACGTTGAAGGAAACGATCTCTGGCTCGCCTATCCGAGCCGTAAGCTCAATTCGCCCGCGCTGATGAGCTATATCGAGTTTGCAATGCAGTGTGATGAGGTGAGGCGGTTTTACGTGGGTGGGTGATTATGTGCGGCCTGTTGCCCTCACCCTGACCCTCTCCCACCGGGAGAGGGCACAAACATAAAAAACGGCAACCGAAGTTGCCGTTTTACTTTTATTTCGCAATACGCTTGTACTTAATACGCTTCGGCTCCAGCGCGTCTGCGCCCAGCGTGCGTTTCTTGTACTCTTCGTATTCGGTGAAGTTACCTTCGAAGAACTCAACTTTCCCTTCATCCTGGTAGTCCAGAATGTGGGTGGCGATACGGTCAAGGAACCAACGGTCGTGCGAGATAACCATGGCACAGCCCGGGAACTCCAGCAGGGCGTTTTCCAGCGCGCGCAGGGTTTCGATGTCGAGGTCGTTGGTTGGTTCATCGAGCAGCAGTACGTTACCGCCAACCTGCAGCAGCTTCGCCAGATGCAGACGACCACGCTCACCACCGGACAACTCGCCGACGCGTTTACCCTGATCGGTACCTTTGAAGTTAAAGCGGCCAACGTAGGCGCGGCTCGGCATTTCGGTGTTACCGATACGCATGATATCCAGCCCACCGGAGACTTCTTCCCACACGGTTTTGCTGTTATCCATTGCGTCACGGAACTGGTCAACGGACGCCAGTTTCACCGTTTCACCCAGGGTGATAGAACCGCTGTCTGGCTGCTCCTGACCGGACATCATACGGAACAGGGTGGATTTACCCGCGCCGTTCGGACCGATGATACCGACGATGGCACCCTTCGGTACGGAGAAGGAGAGATCGTCGATCAGCACGCGGTCACCGTAAGATTTACGCAGGTTGCTGACTTCGACCACTTTATCCCCCAGACGCGCGCCAGGTGGAATAAACAGTTCGTTGGTTTCGTTACGTTTCTGGTATTCGGTGTTGTTCAGCTCTTCAAAGCGTGCCAGACGGGCTTTGCCCTTAGACTGACGGCCCTTCGTGCCCTGACGTACCCATTCCAGCTCTTTCTCAATAGACTTACGGCGTGCTGCTTCAGCTGACGCTTCCTGCGCCAGACGCTGATCTTTCTGCTCCAGCCAGGAAGAGTAGTTGCCTTCCCATGGGATACCCTCGCCGCGGTCCAGCTCCAGGATCCAGCCCGCCACGTTGTCGAGGAAGTAACGGTCGTGGGTGATCGCCACCACGGTGCCTTCGAAGTCGTGGAGGAAGCGTTCCAGCCACGCCACGGATTCCGCATCCAGGTGGTTAGTGGGTTCGTCGAGCAGCAGCATGTCTGGTTTTTCCAGCAGCAGACGGCACAGCGCCACGCGGCGACGCTCACCACCGGAGAGGTTGGCGATTTTCGCATCCCAGTCCGGCAGACGCAGGGCGTCAGCGGCGCGCTCCAGCTGCACGTTCAGGTTGTGACCGTCGTGCGCCTGGATAATCTCTTCAAATTTGCCTTGCTGAGCGGCCAGTTTATCGAAGTCCGCATCTGGCTCGGCGTATTTGGCATACACTTCATCCAGACCTTTCAGCGCGTTAACCACTTCGGATACCGCTTCTTCAACCGATTCACGAACGGTGTGTTCAGGGTTCAGCTGAGGTTCCTGCGGCAGGTAGCCAATTTTGATGCCAGGCTGCGGACGGGCTTCACCTTCGATGTCTGTATCGATGCCGGCCATGATGCGCAGCAGGGTGGACTTACCGGCACCGTTGAGGCCCAGAACACCGATTTTTGCGCCCGGGAAGAAGCTCAGCGAGATATTTTTAAGAATATGACGTTTCGGCGGTACCACTTTGCCGACACGATGCATGGTATAAACGAATTGAGCCACGTTGGACTTCGCCTCTTTTATCGTGATGAAAAGGAATTTCAGCCTCGAAGTGTAGCCTTTTTCCCGCCCTAATCCCAGCCAGGAACGTCGGGAGTGTTAAAACGCGCAGGAAAGGTAAAAAAGTGTCCGTAACGTGGCGCGTTCCGGGATGCCTGGTTAGCATAAGTTAATTAGACTTTGACGTGGCAAGACGCTGCAATTGACGAAAAAACAATGAGGAAGAGCTTGTGGAAAAAGCCAAACGGGTGGTCTGGCGTCTGCTGGCGGCCAGCGTATGCGTAATGGCGGTAAGCCAGGCGGTGCATGCCGATTCACTGGATGAACAACGTAACCGCTACGCCCAGATTAAACAGGCGTGGGACAACAAACAGATGGATACTGTGCAGGCGTTGATGCCGACGCTGAAAGACTATCCTCTCTATCCCTATCTGGAGTATCGCCAGATTACTGACGATCTCATGAATCAACCCACGGTCACCGTGAATAACTTCATTCAGGCGAACCCGACCCTGCCGCCCGCCCGGAACCTGCAGTCTCGTTTTGTAAACGAGCTGGCGCGTCGTGAAGACTGGCGCGGACTGCTGGCGTTCAGCCCGGAAAAACCGAACACCACGGAAGCCCAGTGTAACTATTACTATGCAAAATGGGCCACCGGTCAGCAGGAGGAAGCCTGGGCCGGGGCAAAAGAGCTGTGGCTGACCGGGAAAAGCCAGCCTAACGCCTGTGATTCGCTCTTTGGTGCCTGGCGTGCTTCCGGTAAACAGGATCCGCTGGCTTACCTTGAACGTATCCGTCTGGCGATGAAAGCGGGAAACACGCGTCTGGTGATGGCTCTGGCGGGTCAAATGCCGTCGGATTACCAGACCATTTCCACGGCCGTGATGTCGCTGGCAAACGACCCCAACAGCGTTCTGACTTTTGCCCGCAGCACGGGAGCGACCGATTTTACCCGACAGATGGCGGCGGTGGCCTTTGCCAGCGTGGCGCGTGACGATGTCGAAAACGCGCGGCTGATGATCCCGCAGCTGGTGCAGGCACAGCAGCTCAATGAAGAGCAAACCCAGGAACTGCGCGACATCGTGGCGTGGAGACTGATGGGCTCGGACGTAACCGACGAACAGGCCCGCTGGCGGGACGATGCCATTATGCGCTCCAACTCCACGTCGCTGGTGGAACGTCGCGTGCGTATGGCGCTGGGGACGGGCGATCGTAAAGGCCTTAATACCTGGCTTGCGCGTCTGCCTATGGAAGCCAAAGAGAAAGACGAATGGCGCTACTGGCAGGCGGATCTGCTGATGGAGCGGGGACGCGAGGACGAAGCCAAAGAGATCCTCCACGCGCTGATGCAGCAGCGAGGCTTCTACCCAATGGTGGCCGCGCAGCGTCTGGGTGAGGAGTACACCTTCCGCATTGATAAAGCGCCGGGTAACGCCAGCCCGGCGTTGACCCAGGGGCCGGAAATGGCGCGCGTGCGCGAGCTGATGTACTGGAATATGGACAACACCGCCCGTAGCGAGTGGGCGAATCTGGTCACCAGCCGCACTACGGATGAGAAAGCCCAGCTTGCCCGTTACGCCTTTGATAACCACTGGTGGGATCTGAGCGTTCAGGCGACGATCGCCGGTAAGCTGTGGGATCATCTTGAAGAACGTTTCCCGCTGGCCTACAAAGATCTGTTCGATCGCTACACCAGCGGTAAAGATATTCCGCAAAGCTACGCCATGGCGATTGCCCGTCAGGAGAGCGCCTGGAACCCGAAAGTCCGTTCCCCGGTAGGGGCCAGCGGCCTGATGCAGATTATGCCGGGCACGGCGACGCATACGGTGAAGATGTTTAATATCCCGGGATACAGCAGTCCATCACAGCTGCTGGATCCGGATACCAACATCAACATTGGTACCAGCTATCTGCAGTACGTCTATCAGCAGTTTGGTAACAACCGCATTTTCGCCTCTGCGGCGTATAACGCGGGCCCAGGGCGTGTGCGTACCTGGCTGGGTAACAGCGCCGGACGCATCGACGCCGTGGCGTTTGTCGAGAGCATTCCGTTCTCAGAAACGCGCGGCTACGTGAAGAACGTGCTGGCGTATGATGCCTATTACCGTTACTTCATGGGGCAAAAAGATACCCTGATGAGCGATGCGGAGTGGCAGAGACGTTACTGATTGGGATGGGTTGTGTTATGCTGTACTCGTTAATGAGTACAACAGGCGGCATAACATGACCCAGCATTCCCCGTATTCCTCGGCACTGGCCGAACAACGTCATCAGGAGTGGCTTCGTTTTGTGGAGTTGCTCCGCCAGTCTTACGACCAGGATCTGCATTTACCCCTGCTGCAACTGATGCTGACGCCAGACGAGCGTGAGGCGTTGGGCACGCGCGTGCGGATCATCGAAGAGTTACTTCGCGGTGAGATGAGCCAGCGTGAGCTCAAAAACGAGCTGGGCGCGGGGATCGCGACGATCACCCGCGGTTCAAACAGCCTGAAGTCTGCGCCGGTTGAGCTGCGTCAGTGGCTGGAAGCGGTATTGCTGAAAAACGCCGGATGACGGCTGCGCCTTATCCGGCCTATACGTTCAACGATAAATGGCGTTATGGAACGGGCTTAACGCCAGGATCACCGCCTGATGGTAAACGCTTGAGCGCGTAAGCGCGCCAGCAGTAAAGACGCCAATCGCCCCTTCTTTACGGCCTATTTCATCAATGCCGGTGTATTGCGACATCACTGGCCCGAGCGCTTCGCCTGCGCGCACTTTTTCCAGAATGATGTCCGGCAGCGGCAGGGTGGCCGAGCGTGCTTCACCGCGCTGTTCACGGCTTTCGATAACCACCCAGCTAAACGTCGCGCCTTCGTCAATTCCCGCTTCAATGGCGACCCAGAAGTCGGCATCGGGTGCGGCCGCTTTCGCATTTAACACGCGATTTCGTGCGCCAGCGCGCGTTTCTTCGCTGCCAAACGGCTGTTCAGGAACGCCACTCTCGACGCCGACGGCATCAATATGGCAGGATCCTTCGCCGAAAATCTCTTCAAATGCCCTTAGAATTGCCTGAATTTTGGCAGGATTGGTGGTAGCAGAGACAACATGGTGCATAATTAAGCTCGATTCAAAAAAACTCATCGCAGTATAACGGAAAAAAAGCATGTTACAGGTATACCTTGTTCGCCACGGTGAAACGCAGTGGAACGCCGAGCGACGTATTCAAGGCCAGTCCGACAGTCCTCTCACTGAAAAGGGTGTGCAGCAAGCGTGGCAGGTGGCAGAACGTGCCAGAACGCTGGGCATTACCCATGTCATCACCAGCGATTTAGGTCGCACGCAGCAGACGGCGCGCATTATTGCTGATGCCTGTGGTTGTGATGTGCTGCTTGAACCGCGCCTGCGAGAGCTGGATATGGGGGTGCTCGAAAAACGCCATATCGATACGCTGACGGAAACGGAAGAGGGCTGGCGCCGCACGCTGGTTAACGGTACCGAAGATGGCCGTATCCCTGAGGGCGAATCCATGCAGGAGCTGAGCGTGCGTATGCATGCTGCGCTGGCGGAATGCCTGAAGCTGCCCACCGGAAGCCGTCCACTGCTGGTGAGTCACGGGATTGCGCTGGGATGTCTGGTCAGCACCATTCTGGGGTTACCGGCCTATGCGGAGCGCCGTTTGCGTCTGCGCAACTGCTCTATTTCCCGTATCGATTATCAGGAAAGCGCGTGGCTGGCGTCGGGATGGGTCGTTGAGATGGCAGGGGACATTTCGCATCTTGATGCCCCTGCACTGGATGAACTACAGCGCTAACGACGGATCGGGATTAAGAATTCCATCCGCAGATTAATGGGGCCTTCTTCCGGTTTCGCATCACTTGCCGGGTAGTAGCGCTCAATATCCTGACCTTTACGGCGATTCAGGTTCAGCATAGGCATGCATGTTCCGTAAACGGTCAGGATGAATTCCTGTACGCCCGTTCCCAGCCCTTCGTAGGAGAACATCACATACTCTCCGCCTTCCAGCACGACCGGTTTAGAGCCCTGAATATAGCCATTGGCCATCTCCGGCGTTAACGCGGTGGTGTAGAACACCTCCTGCTCGTCGTCTTTTTCCTGGCTTGGATGCGTTTCGTTGAGACCATACAGGATAGGCGGGATCGCCGGGGCATGGCTCAGGAAGTCGCGCCAGAACTGAACGCGCATTTGATGGCGGAACTCAGAAATCTGCTCCAGAGAACAGGTGTAGCTCTGTGTCGTACCGATCAAATGGGTTTCCGGCAGGGTAATGATTTCGTACTTCGGCATGGCGAACTCGCCCAGACGCAGCGGCGGGCGCATACCGTATGAGCTCCAGTCAGGTGAACGGCGATATAGTGCTGGCGTCAACGAGAACTGTTTTTTAAAGGCTCGGGTGAACGTTTGTTGCGAATCGAAACGATACTGCAGGGCAATATCAAGAATGGGCCGCGCGGTCAGGCGTAAGGCCACCGCAGATTTAGATAAACGACGTGCGCGAATATAGGCACCGATAGCATGACCGGTGACATCCTTGAACATCCTTTGCAGATGCCACTTGGAATAGCCTGCTTTAGCCGCCACATTATCCAGTGACAAAGGCTGGTCAAGATGACCTTCCAGCCAGGTTAGCAGGTCGCGAATAATTCCAGCCTGATCCATATACTATCCTCATCCTTAAAACAGCAGGTGCCTGATAACAGGTTAGCGGATAATAGCATTTTTTGATGTTTTAGCATTCAGTGTTTTTTTTGCTCATTAATGCTTTTTGTCCTGCGTTTTGGGTGAATATATTCTAATCCTGTGATCTTGCTACATTTTTGTCTAACGTGTTGAATAATCGCTCAACGTAATATTAAGAAATGGTAACAATATGAAATATAAGACATTGCTCTTAACAGCCTTACTGCTGATAGCGGGCCGCGCGGCGCAGGCGGAACAGATTGGTTCTGTCGATACCGTGTTTAAAATGTTTGGGCCGGACCACAAAATTGTGGTGGAGGCGTTTGACGATCCGGATGTGAAAAACGTCACCTGCTACGTTAGCCGGGCAAAAACCGGGGGGATAAAAGGCGGTCTGGGGCTGGCCGAGGATACATCCGATGCGGCCATCTCCTGCCAGCAGGTCGGGCCGGTTGAACTGAGCGAGAAAATCAAAAACGGCAAAGCGCAGGGGGATGTGGTGTTCCAGAAACGGACGTCGCTGGTCTTCAAAAAGCTGCAGGTGGTGCGTTTTTACGATGCTAAACGTAACACCCTGGCCTACCTTGCTTACTCCGACAAAGTAGTGGAAGGCTCACCGAAAAACGCGATTAGCGCGGTGCCGATTATGCCATGGCGGGAATAAAAAAAACGGCGCTTTCGCGCCGTTTTTTATGGTGTTGACTGCGGGATCACTCCTGCAGGTCACCGCAGAAACGATAGCCTTCACCGTGAATTGTGGCGATGATTTCCGGCGTATCTGGCGTAGATTCGAAATGTTTACGAATACGACGGATGGTCACGTCTACAGTACGGTCGTGTGGCTTCAGCTCACGGCCGGTCATTTTCTTCAGCAGTTCTGCACGGGACTGAATTTTGCCCGGGTTTTCACAGAAGTGCAGCATCGCGCGGAATTCACTGCGCGGCAGTTTATACTGCTCACCGTTCGGGCTGATCAGTGAACGGCTATTGATATCGAGTTCCCAGCCGTTGAATTTGTAGCTGTCTACGCTACGACGCTCTTCGCTGACGGTGCCCAGGTTCATGGTGCGGGACAGCAGGTTGCGTGCACGAATGGTTAACTCGCGTGGGTTAAACGGTTTGGTGATGTAGTCATCCGCACCGATTTCCAGGCCAAGGATCTTATCAACTTCGTTATCACGGCCTGTCAGGAACATTAATGCGACGTTCGCCTGTTCACGCAGTTCGCGCGCCAGCAGAAGGCCGTTTTTACCTGGCAGATTGATATCCATAATGACCAGGTTGATATCATTTTCAGAAAGGATCTGATGCATCTCTGCGCCATCGGTCGCTTCAAAGACATCGTAGCCTTCTGCTTCGAAAATGCTCTTCAACGTGTTGCGTGTTACCAACTCGTCTTCAACGATAAGAATGTGCGGGGTCTGCATGTTTGCTACCTAAATTGCCAACTAAATCGAAACAGGAAGTACAAAAGTCCCTGACCTGCCTGATGCATGTCGCAAATTAACATGACCGGGCTAACGTGACTAAAGTACGTAATTGCGTTCTTGATGCACTTTCCATCAACGTCAACAACATCATTAGCTTGGTCGTGGGTACTTTCCCTTTGGACCCGACAGTGTCAAAAACGGCTGTCATCCTAACCATTTTAACAGCAACATAACAGGCTAAGTGACACCTGACACCCAATAAAACTACGCTTCGTTGACATATATCAAGTTCAATTGTAGCACGTTAACAGTTTGATGAAATCATCATAGCTAAATGCTAGCCTTTGTCACAATTTTTCAATAAACCAACTAGTTGCGGATCTTGATTGATAAACGTTACGAATCCAACTTAAATCGCGTATTCACCCTGTCATTATCATTATAAAACATAAGGATAATCAGGTTCTGTTAACATTCTAAATGATTGTTCAGCTACAAAATAGTTTAGCGCTTTTAATTTGTTATGAAACGCTATTTCGGTGATTTGTGTTGCAAAATTGTAAATTCGCGCCGCGTAATATGTTGACGCGCATCACATTAATCCCCGCTAACTGATTAAAAAGAGAGCATAAATGCATCTGTCGATTGTACTGGTCGCGCCAGCCAGAGCTGAAAATATAGGCGCTGCGGCGCGTGCCATGAAGACCATGGGGTTCACCGATTTGCGTATTGTGGACAGCGCTGCTCACCTGGAACCCGCGGCGCGTTGGGTGGCGCACGGGTCGGGCGATATTCTTGATAATATAACCACTTACGACACGCTCGCCGACGCGCTGCACGATATTTCGTTTACCGTTGCGACCACGGCGCGCAGTCGGGCGAAGTTCCACTATTACGCCACGCCAGCGGAACTGGTACCGATGCTGAGCGAGAAAAGCCAGTGGCTGGAAAAAGCGGCGCTGGTGTTTGGGCGGGAAGATTCAGGATTAACAAACGACGAACTGGCGCTCGCGGATGTGCTGACGGGGGCTCCGATGGTCGCGGATTATCCGTCCCTGAATTTAGGCCAGGCGGTGATGGTCTATTGCTATCAATTAGCGTCCTTAATACAAATTCCCCAACCGCCAGCGGTGGGTACCGACGAAAACCAACTGGCCGCGCTGCGTACGCGCGTTGACTACCTGCTGATGCAACTTGGCGTGGCGGATGACCAAAAAATGGCTGACTGGCTGCAGCAGCGTCTTGGGCGCCTGGAGCAGCGCGATACGGCAATGCTGCACCGTTTGCTGCACGATATCGAAAAAAAATTAGCCGAGTAAAATGCTGCCATAATTTTTTACTATGGCGTAAGCGTCTGACGTTAAGGGTTGCCTCTGGCGGAATCGGATGAAAATAAATCTGCACGCAGCGGGACGTAAGAATCCGCTGAATTGTGATCAAATTAAAAATTCATTGACTTAAGGTGCCCGATCCTTTAACCCTAAAAGAATACAGCACAGACAGATAATAATGACAGAGTACACAACATCCATGAAACGCATCAGCATCACCACCATTACCACAACCATCATCATTACCACAGGTAACGATGCGGGCTGACGCGTACAGGAAAAACAGAAAAAAGCCCGCACCTGAACAGTGCGGGCTTTTTTTTCGGCTAAAGGAAACGAGGTAGAACCATGCGTGTGTTGAAGTTCGGCGGTACATCAGTGGCAAATGCAGAACGCTTTCTGCGTGTTGCCGATATCCTGGAGAGCAACGCCAGGCAGGGACAGGTCGCGACCGTTCTCTCTGCGCCGGCAAAAATCACTAACCACCTGGTGGCGATGATTGAAAAGACCATTGGCGGTCAGGATGCACTTCCGAACATTAGCGATGCCGAGCGTATCTTCGCCGAGCTGCTTCAGGGGCTGGCGGAGGCACAGCCAGGTTTCCCGCTCGTACAGCTGAAAGTCTTCGTAGAACAAGAATTTGCCCAGATTAAACATGTGCTGCACGGTATCAGCCTGCTGGGTCAGTGCCCGGACAGCATCAACGCGGCGTTAATTTGCCGCGGTGAGAAACTCTCTATCGCCATCATGGCGGGCCTGCTGGAAGCGCGCGGGCATCACGTCACGGTGATTGATCCGGTTGAAAAACTGCTGGCGGTAGGCCACTACCTCGAATCCACCGTTGATATTGCTGAATCAACCCGCCGCATCGCTGCGAGCAAAATTCCTTCTGACCATATGATCCTGATGGCGGGCTTCACCGCCGGCAATGAAAAGGGTGAACTGGTGGTGCTGGGCCGTAACGGCTCTGATTACTCTGCTGCCGTGCTGGCCGCCTGTTTACGCGCGGACTGTTGCGAGATCTGGACTGACGTTGACGGCGTATACACCTGCGACCCGCGCCAGGTACCGGACGCCAGGCTGCTGAAGTCGATGTCTTACCAGGAGGCGATGGAGCTTTCCTACTTCGGCGCGAAAGTGCTTCACCCTCGTACCATCTCCCCCATTGCCCAGTTCCAGATCCCTTGCCTGATTAAAAATACCGGTAACCCGCAAGCGCCTGGCACGCTGATTGGCGCCAGCACAGACGAAGATGGCCTGCCGGTGAAAGGCATCTCCAACCTCAACAACATGGCAATGTTCAGCGTCTCCGGGCCTGGTATGAAAGGGATGGTTGGCATGGCGGCGCGCGTGTTTGCCGCAATGTCACGCAACGGGATCTCTGTGGTGCTGATCACCCAGTCCTCATCGGAATACAGCATCAGCTTCTGCGTGCCGCAGGGTGACTGTCTGCGCGCCCGTCGTGCGCTGGAAGAAGAGTTCTATCTGGAGCTGAAAGAAGAGCTGCTGGAGCCGTTATCCATTCAGGAACGTCTTGCGGTTATCTCCGTGGTTGGCGACGGTATGCGCACGCTGCGCGGTATCTCCGCCAAGTTCTTTGCCGCGCTGGCGCGCGCCAATATTAATATCGTGGCGATTGCCCAGGGCTCATCCGAGCGTTCTATTTCGGTGGTGGTTGATAACGATGACGCGACTACCGGCGTACGCGTGGTTCATCAGATGCTGTTCAACACCGATCAGGTGATTGAGCTGTTCCTGATTGGCGTGGGCGGTGTTGGCGGTGCGCTGCTAGAGCAGGTGAAGCGTCAGCAGGAGTGGCTGAAGAAGAAGCATATCGATCTGCGCGTCTGCGGGATCGCCAACTCAAAAGCGCTGTTGACCAACGTCCATGGACTGAACCTGGAAAACTGGCAGGCCGAGTTGAACGAGGCAAAAGAGCCGTTCAACCTTGGGCGTCTGATCCGTCTGGTGAAAGAGTATCACCTGCTGAACCCGGTGATTGTCGATTGTACGTCGAACCAGGCGGTTGCCGATCAGTACGCGGACTTCCTGCGCGAAGGCTTCCACGTGGTCACGCCGAACAAAAAGGCCAACACCTCGTCGATGGATTACTATCACCAGCTGCGTCTGGCGGCGAGCAAATCGCGCCGCAAGTTCCTGTACGATACCAACGTGGGGGCGGGGCTGCCGGTTATCGAAAACCTGCAGAACCTGCTGAACGCGGGCGACGAACTGCAACGTTTCTCCGGCATTCTCTCCGGCTCGCTGTCCTTTATTTTCGGTAAGCTGGATGAAGGGATGAGCCTCTCAGAAGCAACCCGCGCCGCGCGTGAACTGGGCTACACCGAGCCGGATCCGCGTGACGATCTCTCCGGTATGGACGTGGCGCGCAAACTGCTTATTCTGGCGCGCGAAACGGGCCGTGAGCTGGAGCTTTCCGATATCGTGATAGAACCCGTGCTGCCGGCTGAATTTGACAGCAGCGGTGACGTCAGCGCCTTTATGGATAATTTACCGCAGCTGGATGACGCTTTTGCCGCACGCGTGGCGAAAGCCCGTGATGAAGGTAAGGTATTGCGCTATGTTGGCAACATTGAAGAAGATGGCGTGTGCCGGGTGAAGATTGCCGAAGTCGATGGCAACGATCCGCTGTACAAAGTCAAAAACGGCGAAAACGCCCTGGCGTTTTACAGCCACTATTATCAGCCATTGCCGCTGGTGCTTCGCGGCTATGGCGCAGGGAACGATGTTACGGCGGCGGGTGTGTTTGCCGATCTGCTGCGTACCCTGTCATGGAAGTTAGGAGTTTAACATGGTCAAAGTTTATGCCCCGGCTTCCAGCGCCAATATGAGCGTCGGGTTTGATGTGCTGGGTGCGGCGGTGACGCCGGTGGACGGTTCACTATTGGGCGATACGGTCACGGTGGAAGCAGCAGAAAGTTTCAGCCTGAATAACATGGGACGTTTTGCCAGCAAGCTGCCGTCCGAACCGCGCGAGAATATTGTTTATCAGTGCTGGGAGCGCTTCTGTCAGGAGATCGGGAAAAACGTGCCGGTCGCCATGACGCTGGAAAAAAGTATGCCGATTGGCTCTGGCCTGGGGTCAAGTGCCTGCTCTGTTGTGGCCGCGCTGGTGGCGATGAATGAGCACTGTGGCAAACCCCTGAACAATAGCCGTCTGCTGGGGTTAATGGGTGAGCTGGAAGGCCGCATCTCTGGCAGTATCCACTACGATAACGTCGCGCCGTGTTTCCTCGGCGGTATGCAGTTGATGATCGAAGAAAATGGCATCATCAGCCAGCAGGTGCCAGGGTTTGATGAGTGGCTGTGGGTACTGGCCTACCCGGGTATCAAAGTGTCTACCGCGGAAGCGCGTGCGATCCTGCCTGCGCAGTATCGTCGTCAGGACTGCATCGCCCACGGGCGTCACCTGGCAGGCTTTATTCACGCCTGTTATACCCGTCAGCCACAGCTGGCGGCGAAATTGATGAAAGATGTGATTGCCGAACCGTATCGTACGAAGTTGCTGCCTGGCTTTAATGAGGCGCGACAGGCATCGCTTGATATTGGCGCGCAGGCGTGCGGCATCTCCGGCTCCGGCCCGACGCTGTTCGCCCTGTGCGATAAGCCAGACACCGCGCAGCGCGTGGCCGACTGGCTCTCTAAACACTACCTGCAAAATCAGGAAGGCTTTGTTCATATTTGCCGTCTGGACACGGCTGGCGCACGAGTACTGGGATAACGAATGAAACTCTACAATCTGAAAGATCATAACGAGCAGGTCAGCTTCGCGCAGGCGGTGACTCAGGGACTGGGCAAAAATCAGGGGCTGTTCTTCCCTCACGATCTCCCTGAATTCCAGCTGACCGACATTGATGAGCTGCTGAAGCAGGACTTTGTCACGCGCAGCACAAAAATTTTGTCTGCGTTTATCGGCGACGAAATCCCGCAGGAGTTGCTGGAAGAGCGCGTACGTGCGGCGTTCGCCTTCCCGGCACCGGTTCAGCAGGTTGAGCCGGATGTGGGCTGTCTGGAGCTGTTCCACGGCCCAACGCTGGCGTTTAAAGACTTCGGCGGCCGCTTTATGGCGCAGATGCTTACCCACATCAGCGGCGACAAGCCGGTCACCATTCTGACCGCCACCTCCGGGGATACCGGTGCTGCCGTGGCGCATGCTTTTTACGGTCTGAAGAACGTCCGCGTGGTGATCCTCTATCCGAAAGGCAAGATCAGCCCACTCCAGGAAAAACTGTTCTGCACCCTCGGCGGCAACATTGAAACCGTGGCGGTAGATGGCGACTTCGATGCCTGTCAGGCACTGGTGAAACAGGCCTTCGATGATGAAGAGCTGAAAGCCGCGCTGGGGCTCAACTCTGCTAACTCCATTAACATCAGCCGCCTGCTGGCGCAGATTTGCTACTACTTCGAAGCGGTTGCCCAACTGCCGCAAGAGGCGCGTAATCAGCTGGTGGTATCGGTACCGAGCGGAAACTTTGGCGACCTGACCGCGGGCCTGCTGGCGAAATCCCTCGGGCTGCCGGTGAAACGCTTTATTGCGGCGACCAACGCCAACGACACCGTGCCACGCTTCCTGAAAGACGGTAAATGGGCGCCGAACGCGACCCAGGCGACGCTCTCTAACGCGATGGACGTGTCACAGCCAAACAACTGGCCGCGCGTGGAAGAGCTGTTCCGCCGTAAAGTGTGGCGTCTGGGCGATCTGGGCTATGCGGCGGTCACCGATGAAACCACCAAAAGCACTATGCGTGAGCTGAAAGCGGTGGGGTATACCTCTGAACCGCATGCGGCGATTGCTTACCGTGCGCTGCGCGACCAGCTGAATCCTGGCGAGTATGGCCTGTTCCTGGGGACGGCGCATCCGGCAAAATTCAAAGAGAGCGTGGAAGAGATTCTGGGTGAAACGCTACCGCTGCCGAAAGAGCTGGCGGATCGCGCTGACCTGCCGCTGCTCTCTCATGAGCTGCCAGCGGATTTTGCCGCGCTGCGTAAGCTGATGATGACTCGAGCGTGATTTTTTGCCCGGTGGCGCTGCGGTTACCGGGCCTACAACGATCTCAATCGTAGGCCGGGTAAGCGAAGCACCACCCGGCTTTTTTGTGAAGAAATTAAGGAGAAAAATAGCAGGGAAAAAGCAGAAATTCCCAATAAATGCGGTCACTTAGCGTTTAGGATTGCAGAGAATAACATCCCCGGTTCCCCTCACGTAATCTCCTTACATCAGCCCACGTTGGGCAAGAATCATAAGGAGTCACCGATGTCTAAACTGAAACCTGCGCTGATTGCGCTTTCACTGATGCTGGTCGCTCCCATGGCGGTACAGGCATCCGAAATCACCCTGGTTCCGGCGGTCAAACTGCAGATTGGCGATCGGGATAATAACGGCCATTACTGGGACGGCGGCCGCTGGCGCGACCATGACTGGTGGAAGGCGCATTATGAGTGGCGCGATAACCACTGGCGTCCATATGATGAGCATCGCGATCGTGACGATCGTCATGACCACCGCCACGACGATCACCGACCAGGCCCGGACTGGAAGCATCACTAATACAAACCCCGCCAGCAGGCGGGGTTGTTTTTTTACTGTTCGTGGCGCTTAAACACCAGTTCCCCTTTCCCTGACGCTTCCTCGTCAAAGAAATACCCCTCGCTGTTGAATCCGGTGAGCTGCTCTGGCTTCGTCAGGCGGTTTTGAATGATGTAGCGGCTCATCAGGCCACGCGCTTTTTTGGCATAAAAGCTGATGACCTTGAACTTGCCGTTTTTCTCATCAAGGAAGACCGGTTTAATAATTTCCGCATCGAGCTTTTTCGGCTTCACCGATTTGAAGTATTCATCGGAGGCGAGGTTAATCACCACGTTATCCCCCTGCGCGTGCAGGGCTGCGTTCAGCTTATCGGTGATAATGTCGCCCCAGAAATGGTACAGATCTTTGCCTTTGGCGTTTTCCAGGCGGATGCCCATCTCCAGACGATAGGGCTGCATCAGATCCAGCGGGCGCAGCACGCCGTACAGGCCTGAAAGCATACGCAGATGCTGCTGGGCAAAATCGAAATCGGCTTCGCTGAACTCTTCTGCCTGCAGGCCGGTATAGACATCGCCCTTGAATGCCAGAAGCGCCTGGCGCGCATTCGCAGGAGTAAAGTCAGGATGCCACTCATGGAAGCGGGTCGCGTTGAGATCGGCGAGCTTATCACTGATGCTCATCAGCGAGGCGATTTGCGGCGCGGAGAGCTTACGCGCCTCGTGAATCAGCTGTTGCGAGTAGTCCAGCAGTTCAGGCTGGGTATAACGCTCGGTCGCGAGCGGGCTCTGGTAGTCGAGCGTTTTTGCAGGTGAAATCAGAATCAGCATATCCAGTCCTTGCAGGAAATTTAAGGCGACTTTAGCAAAAAATCGCCCTGAATTGATCGATAGCTGTTATTGCCGCGGCAAATCATCCCACGTGCCGGGCGCAATCTGCGACTTGATTTCGGGGTAGCGCGAGGCGTCAAACACAGGCGGAACCCCCAGCTTGCGCTGGCGAAGGTAGTCCCGGGCGATGAGGGTAACCACGGGCGAGAGCAGCAAAATCGCCGTCAGGTTGGTGATCGCCATCAGCGCCATAATCACGTCCGCCAGTTGCCAGACCACCGGCATGCTAAGCAGAGAACCCACGATGACCATCAGCAACATGCCCAGGCGCAACAGGTTGAGCATGGGGCGAGAGTTGAGCTTCAGGAAAATGAGGTTGTTCTCGGCGTAAAGGTAATTGACGACCATCGAGCTGAAGGCGAACAACAGCAGAATGAGCGAAACAAATCCCGCTCCCCAGCCACCGGTAAGGTTCACCAGCGCCTGCTGAAGAAGCTGTATCCCGCCGGCTTCCGTTGAGTGAGAGATTGGGCCTGCCAGCAGCAAGATCATGGCGCTGGAGGAGCAGATAATAATCGTGTCCGTGAAGACGCCAATCATTTGCACAATGCCTTGCGCGGCCGGGTGAGGGGGCCAGGAAGCGGCCGCCGCCGCGGCATTGGGGGTAGACCCCATTCCGGCTTCGTTAGAGAACATACCGCGTTGAAAACCCGCCATCAGCGCCTGGCTAAAGGTATAGCCCAGCGCACCCGAAGCCGCTTCACGCCAGCCAAAGGCGCTGCTGAAAATGGTCGCAATCACATCCGGCACCTGGTCGATATGCAACGCAGCGACAAGCAGACTGGCCGCAACCCAGAGCAAGGCCATAATGGGAACTAGCCACTGCATCAGGCGGGCTGTACCCTTAAGACCGGTAGAGATGGTCAGCAGTATGCAGAGGGCTAACCCCGCGCCGGTGAGCCATTCCGGACAGGCGAAGGCATAGCGCAGGGCATGGGCGACAGAATTTGCCTGGACGGTGTTGAAAATCAGGCCATAGGCGACGAGTAAGAAAAGTGAGAACAGCACGCCCATCCAGCGCATCCCTAAGCCGCGCGCCATGTACCAGGCAGGGCCACCGCGAAACTGGCCATGATGATCTTTTTCTTTGTAGAGCTGGGCGAGAGAGCATTCGGCAAAGGACGTTGCCATGCCGATAATTGCCGTCACCCACATCCAGAAAACCGCCCCCGGCCCACCGGCGCTGATAGCCAGCGCGACCCCCGCCAGGTTACCGCTGCCAAGCCGTGCCGCAAGGCTGGTGCACAGCGCCTGGAACGAGGTTAATCCACCGGGTTGTGGCGTGACGCTGTTTTTCAGACTTCTGCCAAATTTGCGGATATAACGAAACTGGATAAAACCGCTGCGTAACGTAAACCATATACCTGCTGCCAGAAGCAGGTATATCATTATCGAACCCCAGAGCACTTCGTTAATAAAGAAAAAGAAATCAGGCATTAACGTCCCTCATGTTGATGCCAGGGTAAGGATGTAAGCACTACCACATATTGGGCGTACTGTTACGTAGCTGCCTCTTAATATTCCGAGTTTATCATACATTGGCTAAGCGCACTGTCTGCGGTTGCGCTACCCCTCTGTCGTGTTATCATCAGGGCAGACCGGTTACATCCCCCTAACAAGTAAACCTGTCATTTTTCCGCTGCAGGCATGCTGTCGGTAGCGTGAATTATCCAGGGCACGTTAAAAGAGAAACACTATCATGACGGATAAATTGACCTCCCTTCGTCAGTTCACCACTGTCGTAGCTGACACCGGAGATATCGCGGCAATGAAGCTGTACCAGCCGCAGGATGCCACAACTAACCCTTCTCTGATCCTTAACGCCGCGCAGATCCCTGAGTATCGCAAACTGATTGACGACGCCGTGACCTGGGCGAAAGCACAGAGCAACGACCGCGCGCAGCAGGTTGTGGATGCCACTGATAAACTGGCAGTGAACATCGGTCTGGAGATCCTTAAACTGGTTCCTGGCCGCATCTCTACCGAAGTGGATGCGCGTCTCTCCTACGACACCGAAGCGTCTATCGCGAAAGCCAAACGTCTGATCAAAATGTATAACGATGCGGGTATCAGCAATGACCGTATCCTGATCAAACTGGCTTCTACCTGGCAGGGTATCCGCGCTGCTGAACAGCTGGAAAAAGACGGTATCAACTGTAACCTGACGCTGCTGTTCTCCTTCGCGCAGGCGCGTGCATGTGCGGAAGCGGGCGTATACCTGATTTCTCCGTTCGTGGGTCGTATTCTGGACTGGTACAAAGCCAATACCGACAAAAAAGAGTACGCCGCGTCTGAAGACCCAGGCGTGATTTCCGTGACTGAAATCTACGAATACTACAAACAGCACGGTTATGAGACCGTTGTTATGGGCGCAAGCTTCCGTAACGTCGGCGAAATCATCGAACTGGCTGGCTGTGACCGCCTGACCATCGCACCAGCGCTGCTGAAAGAGCTGGCTGAAAGCGAAGGTACCATCGAGCGTAAACTGTCTTACACCGGTGAAGTGAAAGCGCGTCCAGAGCGTATCACTGAATCCGAGTTCCTGTGGCAGCACAACCAGGATCCAATGGCGGTAGACAAACTGGCTGACGGTATCCGTAAGTTTGCTATTGACCAGGAAAAACTGGAAAAAATGATCGGCGATCTGCTGTAATCATTCTGCGTGACCGGGCTCCCGGTCACGCGACTTCTTTCGTACTCTGTCTGAAATTCCCCTCTGCGTGTATCATTCCCTTTAATCAGTACTTTTTGAATGGAATGGATATGAATACCTTACGCATCGGCTTAGTGTCGATTTCTGACCGCGCCTCAAGCGGTGTTTATCAGGATAAAGGCATCCCTGCTCTTGAAGAGTGGCTGGGTAGCGCGCTGACCACCCCGTTTGAAATCCAGACCCGCCTGATCCCGGACGAACAGCCGATCATCGAGCAGACGTTGTGTGAGCTGGTGGATGAGATGAGCTGCCACCTGGTGCTGACCACCGGCGGAACCGGTCCTGCACGTCGTGATGTGACACCAGATGCTACGCTTGCTATAGCTGACCGTGAAATGCCGGGCTTCGGTGAACAGATGCGCCAGATTAGCCTGCACTTTGTTCCAACGGCGATCCTCTCCCGTCAGGTGGGGGTGATTCGCAAGCAGGCGCTGATCCTGAATCTGCCGGGCCAGCCTAAGTCGATCAAAGAGACGCTGGAAGGGTTAAAAGCGGATGACGGCAGCGTGATCGTCCATGGGATCTTTGCAAGTGTACCGTATTGTATACAGCTGCTGGACGGGCCGTATGTCGAAACCGACGACAAAGTAGTAGCAGCATTTCGTCCTAAAAGCGCACGCCGCGAAACAATCTCCTGAAAATAACCATTATGTGACATTAGCTGAAGCTGCTGTGGTGTGCTAAAAGTTTTACGGTATAGTAATTTTTTCTTTACGATGGCTGTAATAATAATTCCACAACACACGCTAAATGGTTCGCTATGTCACATAACACCCGACCTCTGAATCGACAGGACTACAAAACTCTTACGCTCGCGGCCCTGGGCGGCGCGCTGGAGTTTTACGATTTCATCATCTTTGTTTTCTTTGCCGCCGTGGTGGGGGAGTTGTTCTTCCCGGCGGATATCCCGGAATGGCTGCGTCAGGTGCAAACCTTCGGTATTTTTGCTGCCGGGTATCTGGCGCGTCCTCTTGGTGGGATTGTGATGGCGCACTTTGGCGATCTTGTCGGGCGCAAAAAGATGTTTACCCTCAGTATCCTGCTGATGGCCGTGCCGACGTTGGCCATTGGTCTGCTGCCAACCTACGCCTCGATGGGCATTCTCGCCCCGTTATTGTTGCTGCTGATGCGTATTCTTCAGGGGGCGGCCATCGGCGGTGAAGTGCCGGGGGCGTGGGTGTTTGTCGCGGAGCATGTTCCGGCGCGCCGCATTGGTATCGCCTGCGGAACCTTAACCGCGGGGCTAACGGTGGGGATTTTGCTCGGTTCCGTGGTCGCGACAATTGTGAATACCAGCATGACGCAACAGGCCGTACACGACTGGGGCTGGCGTCTGCCGTTCCTGCTGGGCGGGGCGTTTGGCCTGGTGGCGATGTACCTGCGCCGTTGGCTCCAGGAGACACCGATTTTCCTCGAAATGCAGCAGCGCAAAGCGCTGGCACAAGAGTTGCCCGTTAAAGCCGTCGTGGTGCGTCATAAAAAAGCGGTGGTGGTGTCGATGCTGCTGACCTGGTTGCTCTCGGCAGGCATTGTGGTGGTGATTTTGATGTCGCCGGTCTGGCTGCAAAAGCAGTATGGCTTTGCCCCGGCGGTGACCTTACAGGCGAACAGTATCGCCACGGTTATGCTCTGCTTCGGCTGCCTGGCCGCCGGGCTGGCTGCGGATCGTTTCGGTGCTAGCGTAACCTTTATCGTTGGCAGCCTGTTACTGGCGGGCTCAAGCTGGGCGTTTTACCATCTGGCCGGGAGTCATCCTGAACAGCTGTTCCTTTTATACGGCGTGGTAGGGCTGTGCGTTGGCGTGGTGGGGGCGGTGCCTTATGTGATGGTTCGGGCCTTCCCGCCAGAAGTCCGCTTCACCGGCATCTCATTCTCATACAATGTTTCATATGCCATCTTCGGTGGACTGACGCCGATTGCGGTTACGGTATTGATGGGCGTGTCACCGCTGGCACCTGCCTGGTATGTGCTGGCGTTGTCGCTGATGGGGCTGGTGTTGGGGATTTGGCTTCGCCAGATGGGAGAATGTCGTGCCCGCGAGGCGGACACGACAGAGGGATCAGTGTTTTTCACCAATCGGTAAAATGGTGCGGTCAAACTGCTCGTTCAGCACTTCACCCATTGCCAGGTAGATAGCGCTTGCGCCGCAAACCAGACCAATCCAGCCTGCAACGTGAACGATGCCTTCGTTGTCCACCAGATGACCAATCGCCAGCAGGGCGAACAGCACGGTCAGGCTCAGGAAGACAAACTGCAGTGCGCGGTTACCCTTGAGGGTGCCAAAGAACATGAACAGGGTGAAGACACCCCACAGGCCCAGGTAAACGCCCAGGAAATGGGCGTTTGCCGCCTCTGCCAGGCCCATTTTAGGCATCAGCAGAATGGCGACCAGGGTCAGCCAGAAGGAACCGTAAGAGGTAAAGGCGGTTAAGCCGAAGGTATTGCCTTTCTTATATTCCAGCAGGCCCGCGAAGATTTGCGCGATACCGCCGTAAAAAATGCCCATCGCCAGGATAATGCCATCCATCGGGAACATCCCGATGTTGTGCAGGTTCAGCAGAATGGTGGTCATGCCAAAACCCATCAGGCCCAGCGGAGCCGGATTAGCCAACTTAGTGTTGCCCATAAGTCCTCAAAAAAATCATCATTAATATGGTGAAATGGTTAAACCCGCGACAGTACTCCCTGAAGGGGCGCGGCATCATAATGGGCGCAAACGATGCCGTCTATGATCTCGTCAGGGTGAAATTAAAATTTTTTTTATCCTTCCCCCCTTGATGGATGACGTTGCGACCCCATCTTGTAAGCAACCGCAGTGTGTGGACCTGAAAAAAATCAAATCTGGGCAGTTGAAAAAGCACGTTCTGCCCTTATTACAGGTACACAACCACATGTTGACTGAATTTTTAGTGGAGACGTTTAGATGGGTAAAATTATTGGTATCGACCTGGGTACTACCAACTCTTGTGTAGCGATTATGGATGGCACTACTGCACGTGTGCTGGAGAACGCCGAGGGCGATCGCACCACGCCTTCTATCATTGCCTATACCCAGGATGGTGAAACTCTGGTTGGTCAGCCGGCTAAACGTCAGGCAGTGACGAACCCGCAAAACACCCTGTTTGCGATTAAACGCCTGATTGGCCGCCGCTTCCAGGACGAAGAAGTTCAGCGTGACGTTTCTATCATGCCTTACAAAATCATCGCAGCAGATAACGGCGATGCATGGCTTGATGTGAAAGGCACCAAAACAGCACCACCTCAGATCTCTGCAGAAGTGCTGAAAAAAATGAAGAAAACCGCAGAAGATTACCTGGGTGAGCCGGTAACTGAAGCTGTTATCACCGTTCCTGCGTACTTCAACGATGCTCAGCGTCAGGCAACTAAAGATGCTGGCCGTATCGCAGGTCTGGAAGTAAAACGTATCATCAACGAACCAACCGCTGCTGCTCTGGCTTACGGTCTGGATAAAGAAGTTGGCAACCGTACTATCGCGGTTTACGACCTGGGTGGTGGTACCTTCGATATCTCTATTATCGAAATTGACGAAGTAGACGGCGAAAAAACCTTCGAAGTTCTGGCAACCAACGGTGATACGCACCTGGGTGGTGAAGACTTCGATACCCGTCTGATCAACTATCTCGTTGACGAATTTAAGAAAGATCAGGGCATTGACCTGCGTAACGACCCGCTGGCTATGCAGCGCCTGAAAGAAGCCGCTGAGAAAGCGAAGATCGAACTCTCTTCCGCTCAGCAGACCGACGTGAACCTGCCGTACATTACTGCAGACGCGACCGGTCCTAAGCACATGAACATCAAAGTGACCCGTGCGAAACTGGAAAGCCTGGTAGAAGACCTGGTGAACCGTTCTATCGAGCCATTGAAAGTTGCACTGCAGGATGCTGGCCTGTCCGTGTCTGATATCAACGACGTTATCCTCGTTGGTGGCCAGACCCGTATGCCAATGGTTCAGAAGAAAGTGGCTGAATTCTTTGGTAAAGAACCACGTAAAGACGTTAACCCGGATGAAGCAGTGGCAATTGGTGCTGCGGTTCAGGGCGGCGTGCTGACCGGTGATGTTAAAGACGTTCTGCTGCTGGACGTTACCCCACTGTCTCTGGGTATCGAGACCATGGGTGGCGTAATGACGGCGCTGATCAGCAAAAACACCACCATCCCAACCAAGCACAGCCAGGTGTTCTCTACCGCTGAAGATAACCAGTCTGCGGTAACCATCCATGTGCTGCAGGGTGAGCGTAAGCGTGCGTCTGATAACAAATCTCTGGGTCAGTTCAACCTGGATGGTATTAACCCGGCACCACGCGGCATGCCGCAGATCGAAGTGACCTTCGATATCGATGCCGACGGTATTCTGCACGTTTCCGCGAAAGACAAAAACAGCGGTAAAGAGCAGAAGATCACCATTAAGGCCTCTTCCGGTCTGAACGAGGAAGAGATCCAGAAAATGGTTCGTGAAGCGGAAGCCAACGCGGAATCTGACCGTAAGTTCGAAGAACTGGTTCAGACCCGTAACCAGGGCGACCATCTGCTGCACAGCACCCGTAAGCAGGTTGAAGAAGCCGGCGATAAACTGCCAGCGGAAGACAAAACTGCTATCGAAGCTGCACTGAGCGCGCTGGAAACGTCTCTGAAAGGCGAAGACAAAGCGGATATCGAAGCGAAGATGCAGGAGCTGGCACAGGCTTCTCAGAAGCTGATGGAAATCGCTCAGCAGCAGCATGCCCAGCAGCAGGCAGGCGCTGACGCTTCAGCGAACAACGCGAAAGACGACGACGTTGTCGACGCTGAGTTCGAAGAAGTTAAAGACAAAAAATAATCGCCCTGATGCAGGGTAATTAATCGGCACGGGCGTAGGAGAACTCTCCACGCCCGTGCTCGCATGTTAAGGGGCTTAAAAAAACCAATGGCAAAGCAAGACTATTACGAGATTTTAGGCGTTCCGAAAACTGCGGAAGAGCGTGAAATCAAAAAGGCGTATAAGCGCCTGGCCATGAAATTCCACCCGGATCGCAACCAGGGTGACAAAGAGGCTGAAGCTAAATTTAAAGAGATCAAAGAAGCCTACGAAGTCCTGACCGATGCACAAAAACGTGCGGCCTATGACCAGTACGGTCACGCAGCCTTTGAACAGGGCGGCATGGGTGGCGGTGGATTCGGTGGCGGCGGCTTTGGCGGCGGCGCTGATTTCAGCGATATCTTTGGCGATGTTTTCGGCGATATCTTCGGTGGTGGCCGCGGTCGTCAACGCGCAGCGCGTGGTGCGGATCTGCGCTACAACATGGAGCTGACGCTGGAAGAGGCCGTTCGCGGTGTCACCAAAGAGATCCGTATCCCGACGCTGGAAGAGTGTGACGTTTGCCATGGCAGCGGTGCGAAAGCGGGTACGCAGCCACAAACCTGTCCAACCTGTCACGGTTCCGGTCAGGTGCAGATGCGTCAGGGCTTCTTCGCCGTCCAGCAGGCGTGTCCGCACTGTCATGGTCGTGGGACGCTGATTAAAGATCCATGCACCAAATGCCACGGCCACGGTCGCGTTGAGAAAACCAAAACCCTGTCCGTTAAAATCCCGGCTGGCGTAGATACGGGCGACCGCATCCGTCTGGCAGGTGAAGGCGAAGCAGGTGAGCACGGCGCACCAGCAGGCGATCTGTACGTTCAGGTGCAGGTGAAACAGCACGCTATCTTTGAGCGTGAAGGCAACAACCTCTACTGTGAAGTCCCGATCAACTTTGCTATGGCAGCGCTCGGTGGCGAAATTGAAGTGCCTACACTGGATGGGCGCGTGAACCTGAAAATCCCAGGCGAAACGCAGACCGGTAAGCTGTTCCGCATGCGCGGTAAAGGCGTGAAATCCGTTCGCGGTGGTGCGCAGGGCGACCTGCTGTGCCGCGTGGTGGTTGAAACCCCGGTTGGCCTGAACGACAAGCAGAAACAGCTGTTAAAAGAGCTGCAGGAAAGCTTTGGCGGCCCGACGGGTGAGAAAAACAGCCCACGCTCCAAAAGCTTCTTCGATGGCGTCAAAAAATTCTTCGATGATTTGACCCGCTAAATCGTTAGCTGGTAACTATCCTTTAAAAACCCGGAAGCGATTCCGGGTTTTTTATTTCTTGTTCGAAAGCTCGGTTAAACTGAGTATATATTCAATATTAATCTGTTTTTACCGATTTGTTTGCGCTGATATTATGGTTTTATCGAGGTATTGTTGTAAAAGAGAGAATTAACGTGAAATTACTACACCGTTTCTTTAGCAGTGAAGCATCCGGCGGCGTGATCCTGATTATTGCTGCTGCGGCCGCGATGCTGCTCGCCAACATGGGCATGACGCGCGATCTCTATCACGCATTTCTGGAAACGCCCGTCGAGCTTAAGGTCGGCGCGCTGGAAATTAACAAGAACATGCTGCTGTGGATCAACGATGCGCTGATGGCGGTGTTCTTCCTGCTGGTGGGACTTGAGGTGAAACGTGAGCTGGTGATGGGCTCGTTAGCCAGCCGCCAGCGCGCAGCGTTTCCGGTGATCGCCGCCATTGGCGGGATGGTCGTTCCGGCGCTGCTCTTCCTCGCGTTTGCCTGGCAGGATCCTGTCGCGCGTGACGGGTGGGCGATCCCGGCGGCAACGGATATCGCGTTTGCGCTTGGCGTTTTAGCGTTGCTCGGGAGCCGGGTTCCGGTTGCACTGAAAATCTTCCTGATGGCGCTGGCGATCATTGATGACCTGGGGGCTATCGTCATTATCGCGCTGTTCTACACCAGCGATCTGTCGATTCTGTCGCTGAGCGTGGCAGCAGGGGCGATTGCAGTCCTGGCGCTGTTGAACATTTTCAATGTCCGTCGCATTGGAATTTACATCCTTGTGGGGATGGTGCTGTGGACGGCGGTGCTGAAATCGGGTGTCCATGCCACGCTGGCCGGGGTGATCGTCGGCTTCTTTGTGCCGCTTAAGCCGCAGGAGGGTAAATCACCGGCCAAACAACTGGAGCATGTGCTGCACCCGTGGGTCGCCTTTATGATCCTGCCACTGTTTGCGTTTGCCAACGCGGGCGTTTCTCTGGGAGGGGTTACGCTGGAGGGGCTCACTTCCGTGCTGCCGCTGGGTATTATTGCCGGGCTGTTTATTGGTAAACCGCTGGGGATCAGCCTGTTCTGCTGGCTGGCGCTGAAGCTTAAGCTGGCATCGTTGCCGAACGGCACAACATTTGGTCAGATTATGGCGGTCGGCGTGCTGTGCGGTATCGGATTTACCATGTCGATCTTTATCTCGACGCTGGCGTTTGGTGCAAACGCGCCTGAGCTGATTATCTGGGCAAAACTCGCCATTCTTATCGGTTCATTACTGGCCGCAGTTATTGGTTATATCTTATTGAAGGTGAAGTTGTCCGGGCAGGCCGTCCAGGCATAACGGAAAACCGGGAGGAGGTCATTCTTCTCCCGATACACTCAGGGAGAGAAGACGCGATGTCTCATTTGAATTACAACCATCTTTATTACTTCTGGCATGTTTACAAACAAGGCTCGGTGGTAGGGGCGGCAGAAGCTCTTTTTCTGACGCCACAAACTATCACCGGGCAAATCAAAGCTCTGGAAGAACGCCTGCAAGGCAAGCTGTTCAAGCGTAAAGGACGTGGCATAGAGCCAAGCGAGTTGGGTGAACTGGTTTTTCGCTATGCGGACAAGATGTTTACCCTGAGCCAGGAGATGCTGGATATTGTCAACTACCGCAAAGAGTCTAATTTGCTGTTTGACGTGGGCGTGGCGGATGCCCTCTCGAAACGGCTGGTGAGCGGCGTGCTGGATGCGGCGGTGGTTGAAGACGAACAGATCCATTTGCGCTGTTTTGAATCCACACACGAAATGCTGCTGGAGCAGTTGAGCCAGCATAAACTGGATATGATTATCTCGGATTGCCCCATCGACTCCACGCAGCAGGAGGGGCTGTTCTCAGTCAAGATTGGTGAATGCGGGGTAAGCTTCTGGTGCATCAACCCGCCTCCGGAAAAACCGTTCCCTGCCTGTCTGGAAGAACGCCGCTTGCTGGTGCCGGGAAGGCGCTCCATGCTGGGGCGTAAGCTGCAGAACTGGTTTAACTCTCAGGGGCTGAACGTGGAGATCCTGGGTGAGTTCGATGATGCAGCACTGATGAAAGCGTTTGGTGAGGCGCACAACGCAATCTTTGTTGCGCCGACGCTGTACATGCACGATCTCTATTCAGATAACAAGATTACCGAGATTGGCAGAGTCGATAACGTCATGGAGGAGTACCACGCCATCTTCGCCGAAAGGATGATTCAACACCCGGCGGTGCAGCGTATCTGTAACCGCGACTACTCGGCGCTGTTTACCCCGCCAGCAAACTGAAGGTATAAAAAAACCCGCGTTAAGCGGGTTCTTTAAACAAGCAACAACAAGCGGCGATTAAGCCAGTTTGTTGATCTGCGCGGTCAGGTTTGCTTTATGACGCGCTGCTTTGTTTTTGTGGATCAGACCTTTAGCAGCCTGACGATCCACGATTGGTTGCATTTCGTTAAATGCGTTCTGCGCTGCAGCTTTGTCGCCAGCTTCGATTGCTGCGTATACTTTCTTGATGAAAGTACGCATCATAGAGCGACGGCTTGCGTTGTGCTTACGAGCCTTTTCAGACTGAACGGCACGTTTCTTAGCTGATTTGATATTAGCCAAGTCCAACTCCCAAATATGATCTATGTGGACAATTCAAAGGCCGAGGAATATGCCCTCTTTGCCTTCTTTTGTCAATGGATTTGTGCAAATAAGCGCCGTTAATTAGCGACGCTACGTTACGTAGTGATGGCGCAGGATTCTACCAGCTTGTCTTTCGTGAATACAGCTTTTCGGCATAAAAATCGCAGTTCCCGGACAGATTTTTTTGCTGTGAAAGGTCAGCATGATGAAATCATTACGGCTTTCTGTTTTGTGCAGACAATCGTCGGTTAACCTTAATCGCTGTACAAGGTATACTTTGGCGATTTTCACTGTTTTGAGCCAGACATGAAGCTGATACGCGGCATACATAATCTCAGCAAAGCCCCCCACGGGTGCGTGCTGACCATTGGTAATTTCGACGGCGTGCATCGTGGGCATCAGGCGCTGTTGCAGGGATTGCGTAAAGAAGGGGAGGCGCGTGGCCTGCCCGTGGTAGTGATGATTTTCGAGCCG
Source organism: Enterobacter cloacae complex sp. 394F7 (assembly GCF_057320385.1). NCBI lineage: Bacteria > Pseudomonadati > Pseudomonadota > Gammaproteobacteria > Enterobacterales > Enterobacteriaceae > Enterobacter > Enterobacter cloacae complex sp. 394F7. Next base: position 325,897 of record NZ_JBXWCS010000001.1, read on the forward strand.
CAGCCGCTGGAACTGTTCGCGGGCGATAAATCGCCTGCCCGACTTACTCGCCTGCGCGAGAAGTTGCGCTATCTGGCACAGTCCGGTGTGGACTACGTATTGTGTGTCCGTTTTGATCGTCGTTTTGCCGCGCTGACAGCACAAAATTTCGTCAGCGACCTGTTGGTCAAGCGCCTTGGCGTGCAGTTTCTCGCCGTGGGTGATGATTTCCGCTTTGGCGCTGGTCGTCAGGGCGATTTCTTGCTATTACAGAAGGCTGGCCTGGAATATGGTTTTGACGTCACCAGCGCGATGACCTTTTGCGAAGGTGGCGTGCGCGTCAGCAGTACGGCGGTTCGCCAGGCGCTGGCCAATGATGAACTGGAGACCGCAGAGAATTTGCTGGGGCATCCGTTTACCATTTCTGGTCGTGTGGTTCATGGCGATGCGCTGGGCCGTACGATAGGTTTCCCGACGGCGAATATACCGCTGCGTCGTCAGGTCTCCCCGGTTAAAGGGGTATATGCGGTGGAAGTGGCTGGACTGGGCGAGAAGCCTTTTTACGGTGTCGCCAATATTGGCACACGTCCTACAGTCGCCGGTGTGCGACAGCAGCTGGAAGTGCATCTGCTGGACGTTGTAATGGACCTCTACGGTCGCCATATAGATGTCATACTGCGTAAAAAAATACGCAATGAGCAGCGATTTGCCTCGCTGGATGAACTAAAAGCGCAAATCGCGCGAGATGAATTAACGGCCCGCGAGTTTTTTGGGCTTTGAACCCGGCTTAAATGCCTACGTGATAAATACGGAACCGAGAATCTGATGAGTGACTATAAATCAACCCTGAATTTGCCGGAAACAGGGTTCCCGATGCGCGGCGATCTCGCCAAGCGCGAACCGGGAATGCTGGCGCGTTGGACCGATGATGACCTGTACGGCATCATTCGTGCAGCCAAGAAAGGCAAAAAAACCTTCATTCTGCATGATGGCCCTCCATATGCGAATGGCAGCATTCATATTGGTCACTCTGTAAACAAGATTCTGAAAGACATTATCGTGAAGTCCAAAGGACTCGCGGGATATGACTCGCCTTACGTTCCGGGTTGGGACTGCCACGGTCTGCCGATTGAACTGAAAGTTGAGCAGGAATTTGGTAAGCCGGGTGAGAAATTCACCGCGGCGGAATTCCGTGCGAAATGCCGTGAATACGCGGCCACTCAGGTTGACGGCCAGCGTGCAGACTTTATTCGTCTGGGCGTGCTGGGCGACTGGTCGCATCCGTACCTGACCATGGACTTCAAAACCGAAGCCAACATCATCCGTGCGCTGGGTAAAATCATCGGCAATGGCCACCTGCACAAAGGCGCGAAGCCGGTGCACTGGTGCGTAGACTGCCGTTCTGCGCTGGCAGAAGCAGAAGTTGAGTATTACGACAAAACCTCGCCTTCAATCGACGTGGCCTTCGAAGCGGTCGATCAGGATGCGATCAAAGGTAAATTCGGCCTGCCGGGCGTAAGCGGCCCGATCTCGCTGGTTATCTGGACCACCACCCCATGGACGCTGCCAGCTAACCGTGCGATCTCCCTCTCCGGTGAGTTCGAATATGCACTGGTTCAGATTGACGGTCAGGCGCTGATCCTGGCGAAAGATCTGGTGGAAAGCGTGCTGAAACGCGCGAACATCACCGACTACAACGTGCTGGGCACCGTGAAGGGCGACGCGCTGGAGCTGATGCGTTTCAAACACCCGTTCCTGGACTTCGACGTTCCGGCGATCCTGGGCGACCACGTGACGCTGGAAGCCGGTACCGGTGCAGTACATACCGCCGGTGGTCACGGTCCTGACGACTACAACATCAGCCTGAAATACGGTCTGGAAATCGCGAACCCGGTTGGTCCGGACGGCTCATACCTGCCAGGTACGTATCCATCGCTGGACGGTATCAATGTCTTCAAAGCGAACGACATCATTGTGGAGATGCTGCGTGAGCGCGGCGCGCTGTTGCACGTTGAGAAAATGCAGCACAGCTACCCGTGCTGCTGGCGTCACAAGACGCCGATCATCTTCCGTGCGACCCCACAGTGGTTCGTCAGCATGGATCAGAAAGGCCTGCGCGAGCAGTCTCTGAAAGAGATCAAAGGCGTGCAGTGGATCCCGGACTGGGGCCAGGCACGTATTGAATCCATGGTGGCTAACCGTCCTGACTGGTGTATCTCCCGTCAGCGCACCTGGGGGGTGCCGATGTCGCTGTTCGTGCATAAAGAGACGCACGAACTGCACCCGAACACGCTGGAACTGATGGAAGAAGTGGCGAAGCGTGTTGAAGTTGATGGCATTCAGGCGTGGTGGGATCTCGATGCTCGCGATATCCTGGGCGCTGACGCGGACAACTACGAGAAAGTGCCAGATACTCTGGACGTGTGGTTCGACTCCGGGTCTACTCACGCCTCCGTGGTTGACGTGCGTCCTGAGTTTGCCGGTCACGCGGCTGATATGTATCTGGAAGGTTCTGACCAACACCGTGGCTGGTTCATGTCATCCCTGATGATCTCCACCGCCATGAAAGGTAAAGCACCTTACCGTCAGGTTCTGACCCACGGTTTCACCGTTGATGGTCAGGGCCGTAAGATGTCCAAATCTATCGGTAATACCGTTTCTCCGCAGGATGTGATGAACAAACTGGGCGCAGACATTCTGCGTCTGTGGGTGGCATCTACCGACTATACCGGCGAAATGGCGGTATCAGATGAGATCCTGAAACGTGCTGCTGACAGCTATCGTCGTATTCGTAACACCGCGCGCTTCCTGCTGGCGAACCTGAATGGTTTCGATCCGGCAAAAGACATGGTGAAACCGGAAGAGATGGTGGTGCTGGATCGCTGGGCGGTAGGCTGTGCGAAAGCGGCGCAGGAAGATATCGTTAAGGCATATGAGTCTTACGATTTCCATGAAGTGGTGCAGCGCCTGATGCGCTTCTGCTCCATCGAGATGGGCTCGTTCTATCTCGACATCATTAAAGACCGCCAGTACACCGCGAAAGCGGACAGCGTGGCGCGTCGTAGCTGCCAGACTGCGCTGTATCACATCGCAGAAGCACTGGTGCGCTGGATGGCGCCAATTATGTCCTTCACCGCGGATGAAATCTGGGGCTACCTGCCAGGTGAGCGTGAGAAGTATGTCTTCACTGGCGAGTGGTACGAAGGTCTGTTCGATCTCTCCAGTACCGAAGCGATGAACGATGCCTTCTGGGACGAGCTGCTGAAAGTGCGTGGCGAAGTGAACAAGGTCATCGAACAGGCGCGTGCAGACAAGAAAGTCGGTGGTTCTCTGGAAGCGGCAGTGACCCTGTACGCAGAACCTGAGCTGGCGGCCAAACTGACGGCGCTGGGCGATGAATTACGATTTGTCCTGTTGACTTCCGGTGCGAAAGTTGCGGATTATGCCGACGCTTCTGCTGATGCTCAGCAGAGCGAACTGCTTAAAGGACTGAAAATCGCACTGAGCAAAGCCGAAGGTGAGAAGTGCCCGCGCTGCTGGCACTACACCACCGATGTCGGCCAGGTGGCGGAACACGCAGACATCTGCGGACGCTGTGTAAGCAACGTCGCCGGTGACGGCGAAAAACGTAAGTTTGCCTGATGAGTAAAACTCTCTGTTCAACAGGACTGCGCTGGCTGTGGCTGGTTGTGGTGGTGCTGATTATTGATCTGGGCAGCAAGTTCCTGATCCTCCAGAACTTTGCTCTGGGGGATACGGTTCCGCTGTTCCCGTCGCTTAACCTGCACTATGCGCGTAACTACGGTGCGGCGTTTAGCTTCCTTGCTGACAGCGGTGGCTGGCAGCGCTGGTTCTTTGCGGGTATTGCTATCGGTATCTGTGTGGTGCTGGCGGTGCTGATGTACCGTTCGAAAGCGACACAAAAGCTGAACAACATCGCCTATGCGCTGATCATTGGCGGCGCGTTAGGTAACCTGTTCGATCGCCTGTGGCATGGCTTTGTGGTCGATATGATCGACTTCTACGTCGGCGACTGGCACTTTGCGACCTTTAACCTCGCCGATAGCGCAATTTGTATCGGTGCGGCGTTAATCGTGCTGGAAGGTTTCTTGCCGAAACCCGCCGCGAAAGAGCAGGCTTAATTGTAAATGCCGGGTGGCGCTGCGCTTACCCGGCCTACAGAATTTGTGGCCTCCCGTAGGCCCGGTAAGCGCAGCGCCACCGGGCAACAGGTGACCCAAAACAAGCGAGCAATTTGCATGTCTAAATCCGTACAAAGCAATAGCGCGGTTCTCGTTCACTTCACGCTGAAACTGGATGACGGCTCAACGGCCGAATCCACCCGCAATAACGGCAAACCAGCCCTGTTTCGTCTTGGCGATACGTCGTTATCTGAAGGTCTGGAGCAGCAGCTTCTGGGTCTGAAAGAGGGGGAGAAGAAGGCGTTTTCGCTGGAGCCGGATGCGGCGTTTGGCGTGCCAAGCCCGGATCTTATCCAGTACTTCTCTCGTCGTGAGTTTATGGATGCAGGCGAACCGGAAATCGGGGCGATTATGCTCTTTACCGCTATGGATGGCAGCGAAATGCCTGGCGTGATCCGCGAAATCAACGGCGACTCCATCACCGTAGATTTCAACCATCCGCTTGCCGGGCGCACCGTCCATTTTGATATTGAAGTGCTGGAGATCGATCCGGTACTGGAGGCCTGAAATGCAGATCCTGTTGGCTAACCCGCGCGGCTTCTGCGCCGGTGTAGACCGCGCTATCAGCATTGTTGAAAACGCGCTGGAGATTTACGGCGCGCCGATTTACGTGCGTCACGAAGTTGTACATAACCGTTACGTGGTCGACAGCCTGCGTGAACGCGGTGCAATCTTCATTGAGCAGATCAGCGAAGTGCCGGACGGCGCGATCCTGATTTTCTCCGCACACGGTGTCTCCCAGGCGGTACGTAACGAAGCGAAAAGCCGTGATTTAACGGTGTTCGACGCCACCTGTCCGTTGGTAACCAAAGTGCATATGGAAGTGGCGCGCGCCAGCCGTCGCGGTGAAGAGTCGATCCTGATTGGTCACGCCGGTCACCCGGAAGTCGAAGGCACTATGGGCCAGTACAGCAACCCGGAAGGGGGGATGTATCTGGTGGAGTCGCCGGAAGATGTTCTGACGCTGAACGTGAAAAACGAAGCCCGTCTGTCGTTCATGACGCAGACCACGCTTTCAGTGGATGATACGTCGGATGTGATTGACGCATTGCGCCAGCGTTTCCCGAAAATCGTCGGGCCGCGTAAAGATGATATCTGCTACGCAACCACTAACCGCCAGGAAGCGGTGCGTGCGCTGGCTGAACAGGCGGACGTGGTGCTGGTGGTCGGCTCGAAAAACTCCTCTAACTCCAACCGTCTGGCCGAACTGGCGCAGCGCATGGGCAAGGCGGCGTTTCTGATTGACGACGCGACGGACATTCAGGAAGCGTGGGTGAAAAACGCGGCCTGTGTCGGTGTCACCGCAGGGGCTTCCGCACCGGATATCCTGGTGCAGAACGTGATCGCCCGTCTGCAGGAACTGGGTGGTGGTGAAGCCGTTCCGCTGGAAGGCCGCGAAGAGAACATCGTCTTCGAAGTCCCGAAAGAGCTGCGTATTGATGCACGCGAAGTGGAATAATCCTTCTTCTGATGAAAGGCCAGCACCTCCTGTGCTGGCCTTTTTTTTATCTGCTACTTTATCGTGACGACAAAATCATGTCTTTTACTGATATTTGAGTCCGTTTCACGTTAAATTCTAATTATCGGTGTTTTCAGTTGGCAGGCCTGACAAAGGCTGGTTAATCTGAAAACGGTTTACATCATTTTAACGTAAGAGAATAACTATGCATGATGCACAGATCCGTGTCGCTATTGCGGGCGCGGGTGGACGTATGGGTCGCCAGCTCATTCAGGCGGCACTTCAGATGGATGGCGTAGCGCTGGGCGCAGCACTGGAGCGTGAAGGTTCATCGCTTCTTGGGGCCGATGCCGGTGAACTGGCAGGCGCGGGCAAGACGGGCGTTACCGTTCAAAGCAGCCTTGATGCGGTGAAAGATGATTTTGATGTGTTTATCGATTTCACCCGGCCAGAAGGCACACTGACCCATCTGTCATTTTGCCGTCAGCACGGCAAAGGCATGGTGATTGGCACCACCGGGTTTGATGAAGCCGGTAAACAAGCCATTCAGGATGCGTCACATGAGATTGCTATTGTCTTCGCTGCTAACTTTAGCGTGGGCGTCAACGTTATGCTTAAGCTGCTGGAGAAGGCCGCAAAAGTGATGGGCGATTATACCGACATTGAGATTGTCGAAGCTCACCACCGTTACAAAGTCGATGCTCCCTCCGGCACGGCACTGGCAATGGGCGAAGCGATTGCGCATGCACTGGATAAAGATTTAAAAGACTGCGCGGTATATAGCCGCGAAGGCCATACGGGCGAACGCGTCCCGGGAACGATTGGTTTCGCAACCGTGCGTGCGGGTGACATCGTCGGGGAACATACTGCGATGTTCGCCGATATTGGAGAACGTGTAGAGATCACGCATAAAGCATCCAGCCGCATGACATTTGCGAATGGTGCCGTTCGCTCCGCTTTGTGGCTGAAAGGCAAAGAAAATGGTCTTTTTGATATGCGTGATGTGCTCGATCTCAACAATTTGTAAGAGATATTACCCATCGTGATGTGGTTATTGCAGTCGTAACTTTTTGATTGCATAGGGCAATAAGTTATTGCCCTTTTATTTTTACCATTTCATGTTTATTTTTGTCTTTTTTGGCTAAAAGTAGATGTTATCCCGCCATTTTGTGTTGCTGGCATGTAAATTTTGACCGTTTGGTCCACTTTTTATTATCTGAGTACCAGAAATTCCAATAAACTTGCCACGCAAGCGTTTTCTGTCGTGATTTACCTGATCTTTTTGCCGCTTAACATCTTTTCAGGCCGCCAGGCTTGCAAAAGGATAATTAAAATATCCGTTTTGAGTTGACTTTTACCTGGCAAATCTCCAGAATGCCGCCGTTTGCCAAAAATCCGCTGGCAACACATTTGCATTGATTTATGACATGGTTGTGAATTAATATGCAAATAAAGTGAGTGAATATTCTCTGGAGGGTGTTTTGATTAAGTCAGCGCTATTGGTTCTGGAAGACGGAACCCAGTTTATCGGTCGGGCCATAGGGGCAACGGGTTCGGCGGTTGGGGAAGTCGTTTTCAATACTTCAATGACCGGTTATCAAGAAATCCTCACTGATCCTTCCTATTCTCGCCAAATCGTTACTCTTACTTATCCTCATATCGGCAATGTCGGCACCAATGCTGCTGACGAAGAATCTTCTCAGGTACATGCGCAAGGCCTGGTCATTCGCGACCTGCCGCTGATTGCCAGCAACTTCCGCAATACCGAAGATCTCTCTTCCTACCTGAAGCGCCATAACATTGTGGCGATTGCCGATATCGATACCCGTAAGTTAACGCGTCTGCTGCGCGAGAAGGGTGCACAGAACGGCTGCATCATCGCAGGGGACAACCTCGATGCGGCGCTGGCGCTGGAAAAAGCGAAAGCCTTCCCGGGCCTGAATGGCATGGACCTGGCGAAAGAAGTGACGACCACTGAAGCATACAGCTGGACGCAAGGTAGCTGGACGCTTTCAGATGACCTGCCGGAAGCGAAAAAAGAGAGCGAGCTGCCGTTCCACGTGGTCGCCTACGATTTCGGCGCCAAGCGCAATATCCTGCGCATGCTGGTTGATCGCGGCTGCCGTCTGACGGTGGTGCCGGCGAAAACCTCTGCCGAAGACGTACTGAAGTTGAACCCGGATGGCATCTTCCTCTCTAACGGTCCTGGCGACCCGGCACCGTGCGATTACGCTATCGATGCCATCAAGTCCTTCCTCGAAACCGACATTCCGGTATTCGGCATCTGCCTCGGCCATCAGCTGCTGGCGCTGGCGAGCGGGGCGAACACCATTAAGATGAAGTTCGGTCACCACGGTGGTAACCACCCGGTGAAAGACATCGACAACAACACGGTGATGATTACGGCACAGAACCACGGCTTCGCAGTAGACGAAGCGTCAATGCCGGCTAATCTGCGCGTGACGCACAAATCCCTGTTCGATGGCACCCTGCAGGGTATCCATCGTACCGATAAGCCAGCGTTCAGCTTCCAGGGGCACCCGGAAGCCAGCCCGGGGCCGCACGATGCCGCACCGCTGTTCGATCACTTTATCGAACTTATCGAGCAATACCGTAAGACCGCTAAATAATCAGGAGCCGAGAAGACCATGCCAAAACGTACAGACATAAAAAGCATCCTGATCCTTGGCGCTGGCCCGATTGTTATCGGTCAGGCCTGTGAATTTGACTACTCCGGTGCACAGGCGTGTAAAGCCCTGCGCGAAGAGGGTTACCGGGTCATCCTGGTGAACTCTAACCCGGCGACCATCATGACCGACCCGGAAATGGCGGATGCAACCTACATCGAGCCAATTCACTGGGAAGTGGTACGTAAAATCATCGAGAAAGAGCGTCCGGATGCGGTTCTGCCGACCATGGGTGGCCAGACTGCGCTGAACTGCGCACTGGAGCTGGAGCGTCAGGGCGTGCTGGAAGAGTTCGGCGTGACCATGATTGGTGCGACCGCCGACGCGATTGATAAAGCAGAAGACCGTCGTCGCTTCGACGTGGCGATGAAAAAAATCGGCCTCGACACCGCGCGTTCCGGTATCGCTCACAACATGGAAGAGGCGCTGGCCGTTGCGGCTGAAGTGGGTTATCCGTGCATTATCCGTCCTTCCTTCACCATGGGCGGAACCGGTGGGGGTATCGCCTACAACCGTGAAGAGTTCGAAGAGATTTGCGAACGCGGTCTGGATCTCTCCCCAACCAAAGAACTGCTGATTGATGAATCGCTGATTGGCTGGAAAGAGTATGAGATGGAAGTGGTGCGTGACAAAAACGACAACTGCATCATCGTCTGCTCCATCGAAAACTTCGATGCAATGGGTATCCACACCGGCGACTCCATCACCGTGGCGCCAGCGCAAACGCTGACCGACAAAGAGTACCAAATCATGCGTAACGCCTCGATGGCGGTACTGCGTGAAATCGGCGTCGAAACCGGTGGTTCTAACGTGCAGTTCTCGGTGAACCCGAAAACCGGCCGTCTGATTGTTATCGAAATGAACCCGCGCGTGTCCCGCTCCTCCGCGCTGGCCTCTAAAGCGACCGGCTTCCCGATTGCGAAGGTGGCGGCGAAACTGGCGGTCGGTTACACCCTTGACGAGCTGATGAACGACATCACCGGGGGCCGCACGCCTGCGTCCTTCGAACCGTCTATCGACTACGTTGTGACCAAAATTCCACGCTTCAACTTCGAGAAATTCGCTGGCGCGAACGACCGTCTGACCACCCAGATGAAATCTGTGGGTGAAGTGATGGCGATTGGCCGCACGCAGCAGGAATCCCTGCAGAAAGCGCTGCGCGGCCTCGAAGTGGGCGCGACCGGCTTCGATCCGAAAGTGAGCCTGGACGACCCGGAAGCACTGACCAAAATCCGCCGCGAGCTGAAAGACGCGGGCGCAGAGCGTATCTGGTATATCGCCGACGCCTTCCGCGCAGGCTTGTCCGTGGACGGCGTGTTCAACCTGACCAACATCGACCGCTGGTTCCTGGTACAGATTGAAGAGCTGGTGCGTCTGGAAGAGAAAGTGGCGGAGCTGGGCATCAATGGCCTGGACGCTGACTTCCTGCGCATGTTGAAACGCAAAGGCTTTGCCGACGCGCGTCTGGCAAAACTGGCCGGCGTGCGTGAAGCAGAAATCCGCAAGCTGCGCGACCAGTATGACCTGCACCCGGTCTACAAGCGTGTTGATACCTGTGCGGCAGAGTTTGCGACCGATACGGCTTACATGTACTCCACCTATGAAGACGAGTGTGAAGCGAATCCGTCCGTTGACCGCGACAAAATCATGGTACTGGGCGGTGGCCCAAACCGTATCGGCCAGGGCATCGAGTTTGACTACTGCTGCGTACACGCCTCTCTGGCGCTGCGCGAAGACGGTTACGAGACCATCATGGTCAACTGTAACCCGGAAACGGTCTCTACCGACTATGACACCTCTGACCGTCTCTACTTCGAACCGGTAACACTGGAAGACGTGCTGGAAATCGTGCGCATCGAGAAGCCAAAAGGCGTGATCGTGCAGTACGGCGGCCAGACGCCGCTGAAACTGGCGCGCGCGCTGGAAGCCGCAGGTGTGCCGGTTATCGGTACCAGCCCGGATGCCATTGACCGTGCAGAAGACCGCGAGCGTTTCCAGCAGGCGGTTGACCGTCTGAAGCTGAAACAGCCGGCAAACGCCACCGTGACTGCGATTGAACAAGCGGTTGAGAAGGCGAAAGAGATTGGCTACCCGCTGGTGGTGCGTCCTTCTTACGTGCTGGGCGGCCGCGCGATGGAAATCGTCTACGATGAAGCTGACCTGCGTCGTTACTTCCAGACGGCAGTCAGCGTGTCCAACGATGCGCCGGTGCTGCTGGATCGCTTCCTCGACGATGCGGTTGAAGTGGATGTGGATGCTATCTGTGACGGCGAAATGGTGCTGATTGGTGGCATCATGGAGCACATCGAGCAGGCGGGCGTGCACTCAGGCGACTCCGCCTGTTCTCTGCCAGCGTACACCCTGAGCCAGGAAATTCAGGACGTGATGCGTCAGCAGGTGCAGAAACTGGCCTTCGAACTGCAGGTTCGCGGTCTGATGAACGTCCAGTTCGCCGTGAAAGACAACGAAGTCTACCTGATTGAAGTGAACCCGCGTGCGGCACGTACCGTACCGTTCGTCTCTAAAGCGACCGGTATTCCGCTGGCAAAAGTGGCGGCGCGCGTGATGGCTGGCCAGACGCTGGCACAGCAGGGCGTCACAAAAGAGATTATCCCGCCGTACTACTCGGTGAAAGAGGTGGTGCTGCCGTTCAACAAATTCCCGGGCGTTGACCCGCTGTTAGGGCCAGAGATGCGCTCTACCGGGGAAGTGATGGGCGTGGGCCGCACCTTTGCAGAAGCGTTTGCTAAAGCGCAACTGGGTAGCAATTCCACCATGAAGAAATCTGGCCGTGCGCTGCTCTCTGTTCGCGAAGGTGATAAAGAGCGCGTGGTTGACCTGGCGGCCAAGCTACTGAAACAGGGCTTCGAGCTGGATGCAACCCACGGTACGGCGATTGTGCTGGGTGAAGCGGGAATCAACCCGCGTCTGGTGAACAAGGTGCATGAAGGTCGTCCGCACATTCAGGATCGCATTAAGAATGGCGAATACACCTATATCATCAACACCACTGCGGGCCGCCAGGCGATTGAAGACTCCAAGCTGATTCGCCGCAGCGCGCTGCAGTACAAAGTGCATTACGACACCACCCTGAACGGCGGTTTCGCAACAGCCATGGCGCTGAACGCGGATGCCACCGAGAAGGTGATTTCGGTCCAGGAAATGCACGCCCAGATTAACAAGTAAGACAAATTGCCCGGTACCGTTCGGTTACCGGGCATTCTTCCCCTCTTCAGAACCTTCTGGTTTTCCATCCGCATTCAGTCAGTTAGCCTAAAATGGTTAGGTCGATAATGAAATTCAACTGAGAGCAGGGGAAAACACCATGCAAAATAAACTACTGATCGCTTCCGTTCTGGCTGCCACTGCAATGTTCACCGTAGCGGGGTGTTCATCTAATCAGGCGGTAAAAACCACCGATGGCCGCACCATCATTACGGACGGCAAACCGCAGGTGGATGACGATACCGGTCTGGTGTCGTATAAAAACGCGGAAACGGGTCAAACCGAGCAGATTAACCGTGACCAGGTTAAATCCATGGGTGAACTGGATAATTAAAAAAAGCAGTGGCATCCGCCACTGCTTTTTTGCTTGATGCGGATGGATTACCAGCGGTGGTTTAACAAAATATGACCGCCATAAGCGGCATAGTTGTTTTCACCCCATTCGCCGCTGGCGCGAAGTGAAATTGTCGTGGTCTCGTTAAGATTGCCGGTAATACCCAGCTCTACCTGACCACGATCCTCCGGCGTATCATTACTTACGGTTTCGTCGTTGAAGGCCAGATCGTTTTGACCTGCACCCTTCAGCCAGTTCACCGCAACGTATGGCTGCCAGGCCGTGACGTCCTTTTGCTGGAAATAGCTGGATTTCACACCCAGACGACCGAAGACGCTGTCGTTATCCAGAGTCGTCACCCGGACGCCATCGCGGTCCGTATGATTTTCCTGATCAAGATAGCTGTAGATCACCTGCGCCTGAGGCTCGATCTTCCAGGTACGCTCGTTTTCAGATGGGATAACCCACGCATGGCCGACTTCAACAGACGCGGCAAAACCTTCGCTGTTGTAATCCTCATCGTTGCGGTTGCTGGTCACTTTGTTGTTGTACCAGCTGTAGGCGGCCCAGGTATCAATGTAGCTTCCCAGGCGTAATTTCTGATCTTCCTGCCAGGTGGCGTAGAGCCCAACGTTGAAGCCATCGACTTTACCCTGTGCGTCACGCACGTTGTGTTTCGCATCTGAGTGGGTCTTCGCCTGGCCTGCACCGAACATGCCACCGGCACGCAGGATACCGCTGTCCATTGGCTTGCTGAGGAAATCGCTGCCGACTTGCAGAACGGTGGTCGTGGTGTCGTAGCTGACTTTATCGCCGCCTGCATCATTTTCATGGTAACGACCTTTAACATACATCCAGGTATTCAGATCGTCTTCGTTACGGAAAGTGAGCTGATCGCGATCGTCACGTTTGTGCAGGAACATACTCTGAGCAGCCAGATAGTTACCTAAATACGCGCCCACTTCAGGTGCCATCACTTCTGGTGCAGGGGTATTGCCGCCGCCGTTATCGCTGTTATCACCACCGTCGCCGTTATCATTGCCGCCGCTGTTGCCGCCATCGTCGGTATTGCTGCCATTGTCACTGTTACCGCCATTATCAGTGTTACCGCCATCGTCGGTATTGCCACCGTTGTCGGTATTATCTCCGTCATCAGTATCATCTGCCGGATCGACAGGTGGCGTGGCCTTCGATTCCAGGTACCAGTTCCCGTCACTGTGCTGGTAAAGAGAGTATTCGTATGCGCCTGCCACAACCGGTTTGGCCAGCGTCAGCTGTGCTTCAGAGCTGCCGGCGACGCTGACAATCTCCATGCCGTTCACGGTCTGTGCGCCAAGTCCACCCATGTTGCTGACGGTCACACCGGACTGGCCAAAACTGCTGCCGGTTATTGTGAGATGATCGGTAGGTGCCGTGTCAGTACCCAGCTCGCTGTTTAACACAATCTGGCTACCTTCTGCGCCGGTATAGTCACCAGTGATGGTAAAGTCATTACCCACGCTGTGGTCGGCTGCACTGAGCAAAAGCGTGCCGCTGTTGGTCACGTTGCCGTTAATGGTATCAATGCCGACGTCTCTGAGGGTTGTGTTGCCCTCAATTGCATTCCACGCTGCCAGCGTACCGCCGCTGAGAATAGTGATATTGTTGTAGACGGTTCCTGCGGTGGCAAACTTTGCCCCGTTCTGCACGGTGAGAGTGGCATTGCTGTTTTCAACACCTAACGTTGCGCCTGCCGCTACCAGCGTTGTGCCGTTTCGCAGGGTCGTATCGCCGGTATAGCTGTTGTTGCCGGTTAGCGTCAGCGTATTCGCATCAACTTTCTCTACGTTTCCGCTGCCGGTCATGTCGGTAGAAAACGTGAAATTGCCTCCCTGGTTAAAAATAACCGTACCATTGTTGGTTAGGCCACCGCTGAGACTTGCCATACCTTCGCCATTGCCCAACTGGAGCGTGGCTTCATTCGCCACCAGCGTATTGCCAGCATTGGAAACGGTACCCGCCAGGGTCAGGTTGCCGCTATTCACCTGCAGTGAATCACCGGCACCAATGATGTCGACGTTACCCGTCAGCGTCCAGTCTTCACCGTTCATTTTGACAGAGGCGAAACCATCGCCTTCGTTCAGCCCGATAAAATTGCTGTCTTCTGTCCCAGTGCCTACCAGGGTCAGGGTGTTACCGGTTGAAAGCGTGGAAATGACATCGCCAGACAGGTTTGAACCTGTGTTGAGGGTGAGGGTATTATTTTTGTTACTGGCGAACATTATAGCTGTCTTGCCACCGCCAATTGAGCCATTGTTAATGATGTCAGCCTTCGCGGTATCCGTTACGTTGATACCATTCTGATCACCTTGAATGGTGCCGGTATTGATGATTTTGGTTCCACCACCGCTGAGTTTGATACCATCTTCGCTTGTGCCGATAATCGAGCCATTATTATCAATCACAATTCCGGCGTCAGTAGCCAGACCTGTATTGCCTTTAATGATGCCTGTTTCAGTATTTGATATGCTAATTGCAGAGGAATCTTCATTAACAAAAATACCCTTTTCAAAGCCGGTTATGTTTCCTTTGTTGGTTAAACTACCCTGCATCGTGACTATGTTTACAGCGTTCTTTGTTGCGGAGGAAATGGTAGCGCCAGCATTATTATTAATATCGAGTGGTTGCGCGCTAGTGTTTATATCAAGTCCATTCGAAGTGCCGGAAATATTCCCATTGTTTGTTATTGAACTGACTTTAAATCCTGAGGCGGAAACAGCGGCTAAATCGCCAGACGATGACACAGTAATATCTTTATTGATGACGTATTCGGTATCGGCGGAGAAGTCTTGCGGGGCAGAGGTTGACTGGTCGATGGTGCCTGCAGAACTGATTATTGGTGTAAAAACAAGCAGGGCGGGAAATAATCTCCCCAGTAACTGGGTGGTCCTGTTTAATTCCAGACGTTTTACTTTCATATTCACATCCATTTAAAAGGAAATTCGAAGTGAAGAAAAATATTCTCTTTCAGGTTTTAAAGAAAAGCGTTGAGAGGAGTGGGTTGAAATTATTATGTTTTCAATGTGTTATGTATACTTCGATTTATTAAAATGCAAATTTAATAAATCTAAATATGACACGGTTATAAATAATGCAGTGTCAATTATTTGTGAGGGGAATATATTTGCAGGTGTTCAAATAAGTACTGGAAAACCCCTGCGAACTGGCACTCAAGAGTAGCAGTACTTGCGTTTTGCTCCCGACGCGTCACTGAACACTTTCAGCGGGCGGGTTAACTGTCTACACTCACATCTACAAGAGAGAAGACAGTCAAAACAGGCCGATTCATGATTCTGATAATTTATGCGCATCCCTATCCGCATCACTCCCATGCGAATAAGCGCATGCTTGAACAGGTAAGGACACTCGACAACGTAGAGATACGTTCCCTCTATCAACTTTATCCTGATTTTAACATCGACATCGCCGCTGAACAGGAGGCGCTCACTCGCGCCGATCTGATCATCTGGCAACACCCGATGCAGTGGTACAGCATACCTCCGCTCCTCAAATTGTGGATCGACAAAGTCTTTTCCCACGGCTGGGCGTATGGTCACAACGGGCATGCGCTGAAGGGAAAAAGCCTGATGTGGGCTGTTACCACCGGTGGAGGAGAAAGCCACTTCGATATTGGCTCTTTCCCGGGTTTTGAGGTGCTGGCACAACCGCTTCAGGCGACAGCACTCTACTGTGGTCTTACCTGGCTTCCTCCATTTGCTATGCACTGCACATTTGTTTGTGACGATGAGACGTTGCAGGCGCAGGCTCGTCATTATAAACAACGCTTACTTGAGTGGCAGGAGACGCACAATGGATAGCCATACGCTGATACAGGCGCTGATTTACCTTGGCGCGGCGGCGCTGATTGTGCCCGTGGCGGTTCGCCTGGGGCTGGGCTCCGTGCTGGGCTACCTGATCGCCGGGTGTGTTATCGGACCCTGGGGATTCCGCCTGGTCACCGACGCGGAGGCGATCCTGCATTTCGCCGAAATTGGTGTCGTGCTGATGCTGTTTGTCATTGGTCTGGAACTTGACCCGCAGAGGTTGTGGAAGCTGCGCGCCTCAGTGTTTGGCGGCGGGGCGCTACAAATGGCGGCCTGTGGTCTGCTGTTGGGCGGCTTCTGTATTCTGCTGGGAATGGACTGGAAAGTGGCAGAGCTTATTGGCATGACGCTGGCACTCTCTTCGACGGCGATTGCCATGCAGGCAATGAACGAGCGAAACCTGACCGTTTCTCAGATGGGGCGCAGTGCGTTTTCGGTGCTGCTGTTTCAGGATATCGCGGCGATTCCGCTGGTGGCGATGATCCCGCTGCTGGCCGCAAGTGGGGCCTCCACCACGCTCGGCGCTTTTGCCCTCTCTGCGTTGAAAGTGGTCGGTGCGCTGGCACTGGTTGTCCTGCTTGGCCGGTATGTAACACGGCCGCTGCTTCGATTCGTTGCCCGCTCGGGGTTGCGGGAAGTGTTCAGTGCCGTGGCGCTGTTCCTGGTGTTTGGTTTTGGTCTGCTGCTGGAGGAAGCCGGGCTGTCGATGGCGATGGGAGCCTTCCTCGCGGGCGTTCTGCTGGCCAGCTCAGAGTATCGACACGCGCTTGAAAGTGATATCGAGCCATTTAAAGGACTGCTGCTGGGGCTGTTTTTCATCGGGGTCGGGATGTCTATCGACTTTGGCACGCTGGTCACGCATCCACTGCGGATCCTCATCCTGCTGGTCGGTTTCCTGATCATCAAAATGGTGATGCTGTGGCTGATCGCCCGTCCGCTGAACGTGCCTGGCAGACAGCGTCTTTGGTTCGCCGTGCTGCTTGGACAGGGAAGCGAATTCGCGTTTGTGGTTTTCGGCGCGGCGCAAATGGCCAATGTGCTCGATCCCGAGTGGGCGAAAGCGCTGACGCTGGCGGTCGCGCTGTCGATGGCGGCAACGCCGATCCTGCTGGTGCTGCTGACGCGTCTGGAAAAAACCGGCAGCGAACAGGAACGTGAGGCCGATGAGATCGACGAGGAGCAGCCGCGGGTCATCATCGCCGGATTCGGTCGCTTTGGGCAGATCACCGGTCGTTTACTGCTTTCAAGCGGGGTAAAAATGGTTATCCTCGATCACGATCCGGACCATGTGGATACCCTGCGTAAGTTCGATATGAAAGTCTTCTACGGCGATGCAACACGTGTCGATCTGCTGGAATCAGCCGGGGCAGCGAAAGCGGAAGTCCTCATCAACGCGATTGACGATCCCCAGACCAGTATGCAGCTGGTTGAGCTGGTGAAGGAGCATTTCCCGAACCTGACCATTATCTCCCGCGCGCGCGATGTGGATCACTATATCCAGCTGCGACAGGCGGGGGTGGACGCACCCGAGCGTGAAACCTTCGAAGGGGCACTTAAGTCTGGCCGCATGGCGCTGGAAAGTCTGGGCCTGGGCGCGTATGAAGCGCGCGAGCGTGCGGACCTATTCCGCCGCTTCAATACCGATATGGTGGAAGAGATGGTGGCGATGGCGGGCAGTACGGCCACAGAGCGTGCGGCGGTGTTTAAACGTACCAGTGCGATGCTGACAGAGATCATTAACGAGGATCGTAACCATCTGTCGCTGGTGCAGCGTCATGGCTGGCAGGGAACGGAGGAGGGCAAGCATACCGGCGATCCGGCGGACGAACCGGAGAGTAAACCTTCCGCGTGAAGTGGAGTTGCCAGCAATATTAAAAAATTTCTCGCTCTTTACCATGCCGCCAGTCGACGAAAGATTAAGCTTTCCGTATAGTGGCGGCAATTTTTTGCATCCGGGAAATTTTCAATGATCAGTCTGATTGCAGCGCTGGCGGTGGACCGTGTTATCGGTATGGAAAATGCCATGCCGTGGAACCTGCCTGCCGATCTCGCATGGTTTAAACGTACGACGTTAAACAAGCCGGTAGTGATGGGCCGCCTGACCTGGGAGTCGATTGGTCGCCCATTGCCGGGCCGTAAGAATATCGTGATCAGTAGCCAGCCAGGCACTGACGATCGCGTCGAATGGGTGAAATCCGTGGACGAGGCGATTGCCGCGTGCGGTAACGCCGAAGAGATCATGGTGATTGGTGGTGGGCGTGTGTATGAGCAGTTCCTGCCAAAAGCGCAAAAGCTCTATCTGACGCATATTGATGCGGAAGTGGAAGGCGATACCCATTTCCCGGACTACGATCCGGACGAGTGGGAATCGGTATTCAGCGAATTTCACGACGCGGATGCGCAGAACTCACACAGCTACTGCTTCGAGATTCTGGAACGCCGCTAGTTGATAGACCCTCTCCCGGCCGGGAGAGGGAATTCACTCTCAGGAGGCGACTGCCTCGCCTTCCCCCAGGTCCAGCTGTCGGTTGGACGGCTGCACGAAGTACGTTTTATCTTCCCAGCGTAAGCAGGTTAAATCCCCGCCCCAGCAACAACCGGTATCAAGACCGTAGATCCCGTCTGGCGTGCCTTTCCCTTCTAGCGCGGCCCAGTGGCCAAACACCACGCTGTACTCACTGGTGACCGGCCCGGGAATCGCAAACCACGGTTTAAGCGGTGCAGGTGCGCTCTCCGGCGTCTCTTTTGAGTACATATCCAGTTGCCCGTTCGGGAAGCAGAAACGCATCCGTGTGAACGCGTTCGTGATAAAACGCAGGCGCGCCAGGCCGCTCAGATCTTCACTCCAGTGATTTGGCATGTCACCGTACATGGCATCAAGGAAGAAGGGGTAGGAATCGCTCGCCAGCACGGCTTCTACGTCACGCGCGCAGGTTTTGGCCGTCTCAAGATCCCACTGTGGGGTGATCCCGGCGTGTGCCATGACCAGTTTTTTCTCTTCATCGATCTGCAACAGGGGCTGACGACGCAGCCAGTTGATCAGTTCGTCGGCGTCTGGCGCCTCCAGCAGCGGGGTGAGGCGATCTTTCGGCTTATTGCGGCTGATGCCGGCAAAGACGGCGAGCAGATGCAAATCATGGTTGCCCAGCACCATGCGAACGCTGTCGCCCAGCGATTTTACGAAGCGTAAAACCTCCAGGGAGCCTGGCCCACGCGCCACTAAATCGCCCGTCAGCCAGAGAATATCCCGTCCTGGCGTAAAGTCGACCTGTTTTAATAATGCGATCAGTTCATCGTAGCAACCGTGAACGTCGCCAATCAGATATGTAGACATTAGATTAATGAATGAGTGTTGTAACGGCGAGACGGAACACAGGAATAGCAACGCGGAACACATTGCCATCGACGTCGACCATTTCATAATGGCCTTGCATGGTACCCAGCGGTGTTTCAATTACTGCACCGCTGGTGTACTGATACTCTTCGCCAGGGGCGATGTGGGGCTGTTCACCAACCACACCTTCACCCTGAACTTCGATTTCACGGCCATTGCCGTTAGTGATAAGCCAGTAACGCCCGAGCAGTTGCACAGGCATCCGCCCCAGGTTGCGAATGGTCACGGTGTAGGCGAAAACAAAACGTTCTTCATCGGGTGAGGACTGCGACTCAACGTAAACGCTTTGTACCTGGACACAGACGCGGGGCGAATCAATCATGGCTTAACTCTCCTTCGGCGGCGCATTTTCGCTAATGTAATTAGCCAGTTTACAGTACTGCTCAACAGAGATGTTTTCTGCTCGCATTGCCGGGTCAATGCCCAGCTCGGCCAGCACGTCAACGGTGAACAGATTGCCGAGGCTATTACGGATCGTTTTACGGCGCTGGTTAAAGGCTTCTGTGGTGATGCGGCTCAGTACGCGCAGGTCTTTGACCGGGTATGGCATCGTTTTATGCGGCACAAGGCGCACAACCGCAGAGTCGACTTTTGGCGGCGGCGTGAAGGCAGACGGCGGCACTTCGAGTACCGGGATCACATTGCAGAAATATTGTGCCATCACGCTTAAACGACCATACGCTTTACTGTTCGGCCCTGCAACCAGACGGTTTACCACCTCTTTTTGCAACATGAAGTGCATGTCGGCAATGGCATCAGTATAGCTAAAGAGATGGAACATCAGCGGCGTGGAGATGTTATAGGGCAAGTTACCGAATACGCGCAGCGGCTGACCCATTTTTTCCGACAGCTCGCCAAAATTCATGGTCATGGCATCTTGCTGATAAATCGTCAGCTTCGGCCCAAGGAACGGGTGCGTTTGCAGACGAGCAGCGAGATCGCGGTCGAGTTCGATAACGGTCAGTTCGTCCAGACGTTCGCCGACGGGTTCAGTCAGTGCTGCCAGACCGGGGCCGATTTCAACCATCGCCTGGCCTTTTTGCGGATTAATGGCCGAAACAATACTGTCGATCACGAACTGATCGTTGAGGAAGTTTTGCCCGAAGCGTTTACGGGCTAAGTGGCCCTGATGGACTCGATTAGTCATTGAGTATTAACAATCATTTTGATGGCGAGATTAAGCGCCGTAATAAAACTGCCGACATCCGCTTTTCCCTGGCCTGCCAGATCCAGCGCAGTACCGTGGTCAACGGACGTTCGAATAAAAGGTAAACCGAGGGTGATATTCACACCGCGGCCAAAGCCCTGGTATTTTAGCACGGGCAGGCCCTGATCGTGGTACATCGCGAGCACGGCATCGGCATTATCCAGGTATTTGGGCTGGAAAAGGGTATCGGCAGGCAATGGCCCGCTCAGGTTCATCCCTTTCGCCCGCATTTCATTCAGCACCGGAATGATGGTGTCGATCTCTTCAGTCCCCATATGCCCGCCTTCCCCGGCGTGTGGGTTCAGGCCACAGACCAGAACGTGCGGCTGTTTAATGCCGAATTTGGTCTGCAGATCGTGATGCAGTATCCCGATGATCTCCCGCAGCAGTTCAGGGGTGATGGCGTCAGGAATGGCCTTAATCGGCAGATGGGTTGTTACCAGAGCCACCCGCATCGCTTCCGTCGCCAGCATCATCACCACTTTCGGGGTGTGCGATCGCTCTTCAAAAAACTCGGTATGTCCGGTGAACGGAATACCGGCTTCGTTAATCACCCCTTTATGCACGGGGCCCGTAATCAGGGCAGCAAATTCACCCTTTATGCAACCATCGCAGGCGCGCGCCAGGGTTTCGACAACATAGTGGCCGTTTTCAGTGCTGAGCTGACCCGGAATAACAGGAGTACGAAGAGGGACGGGAAGAAGCGTGAGCGTTCCGGCTTGCTGCGGTGCAGGCTGCTGGCCTTCAACGTAGGGGATAAGCGTTAAAGGCAGACCGAGCAGTGAAGCCCGGTCTTGTAACAGTGTTGCATCAGCACAGACGACCAGTTCCACCGGCCAGCTACGTTGGGCAAGCTGGACCACGAGGTCAGGCCCAATCCCGGCGGGTTCGCCGGGGGTGATCACAACACGATGCTGTTTCATTAGTTGCTCAGAACTTTCACGTAAGCGCTGGCGCGTTGTTCCTGCATCCAGGTTGCCGCTTCTTCAGAGAACTTACGGTTGAACAGCATACGATAGGCTCTGTCTTTCTGCGCTGCGTCGGTTTTATCAACGTTGCGGGTATCCAGCAGTTCGATCAGATGCCAGCCAAAGGAGGAGTGTACCGGTGCACTCATCTGGCCTTTGTTCAGCTTCATCAGCGCATCGCGGAATGCCGGATCGTAGATATCCGCCGCCGCCCAGCCCAGGTCGCCGCCCTGGTTAGCAGAGCCAGGATCCTGAGAGAACTCTTTTGCGGCATTCGCAAACGACGTTTTTCCGCTCTTAATGTCCGCAGCAATCTGTTGCAGCTTCGCACGCGCCTGATCGTCCGTCATGATCGGTGACGGTTTCAGCAGAATGTGGCGAGCATGAACTTCGGTGACGGAGATGTTCTGGCTCTGACCTCGCAGGTCGTTGACTTTCAGGATGTGGAAGCCAACACCTGAACGGATTGGACCCACGATGTCGCCTTTCTTCGCCGTGCTCAGCGCCTGGGCAAAGATGGATGGCAGTTCCTGAATACGTCCCCAGCCCATCTGGCCGCCTTTCAGCGCCTGTTGGTCGGCAGAGTAGGTAATGGCCAGCTTGCCAAAGTCACTGCCGTTACGTGCCTGCTCAACGATAGCGCGCGCCTGGCTTTCCGCTTCTGCGGCCTGGTCAGACGTTGGGTTCTCAGGCAGCGGGATCAGAATGTGGCTCAGGTTCAGCTCGGTGCTGGCATCGTTCTGGTTGCCCACCTGTTTTGCCAGCGCGTCGACTTCCTGCGGCAGGATGGTGACGCGGCGACGAACTTCATTGTTACGCACTTCTGAGATCAGCATCTCTTTACGGATCTGATTACGGTAGGTTGAATAGCTGATGCCATCATAGGCCAGACGACTACGCATCTGATCCAGGGTCATATTGTTCTGCTTAGCGATGTTAGCGATCGCCTGATCGAGCTGCTCGTCAGTGATCTTCACGCCCATTTTCTGACCCATTTGCAGGACAATCTGATCCATGATCAGACGTTCCAGGATCTGATGGCGCAGCGTTGCGTCATCCGGAAGTTGCTGACCCGCCTGGCCCGAATTGAGCTTCACAGATTTCATCAAACCGTCAACGTCACTTTCGAGCACGACACCGTTGTTAACCACAGCGGCGACCTTATCAACAACCTGGGGGGCCGCGAAGCTGGTATTCGCAACCATAGCGACACCGAGCAGCAGCGTTTTCCAGTTCTTCATACTTTTTCCATTTCAATTAACCGCAAAGCGGATTACGTTGCAAAACAAGCACATTACAAGGAACTGCGGTACGGCAGAATGTTCGAGCGCAGCATCTGCTGCGTGCCCAGGCCGTAGTTGGAGCTCAGGCCGCGCAATTCGACATTAAAGCCAATCACGTTATCGTATTTGCTCTGATTGTTTTGAGTATCCCAGCCGTTAAGCTTGCGTTCGTAGCCGACACGCAGCGCGTAACAGCAGGAGTTATATTGCAGACCAACCATCTGGTCAGCAGGCTTGTTGGCGTTAGTGTCAAAGTAGTAAGCGCCCACAATTGACCAGCGGTCAGCGATTGGCCAACTGGCTGCACCACCCACCTGCGAAATCCCGTCTTTGTACTGTTCTCGGGTGGCATAGTTCGGCAGAGTTACCTGAATATATTCCGGGCTGGCGTAACGATAGGTCAACTGCACCATACGATCTTCATCGCGACGGTACTCGACGGCTGCACTGCTGGTCGCAATATTGTCGAGACGCGTGTCGTACTGCAGACCCCCGCGTAAGCCCCAGCGATCGGTCATGCGCCAGTAGGTATCGCCCGCCCACACCAGCGAACCTGTTTTGTTGTCTTTCTCCCAGTTGATATTGTCATCACCGGTACGAGACTCGGTGAAATAGTAGATTTGACCAACAGAAACGTTAAAACGTTCAACGGCAGATTCATCATAAACGCGCGTTGTGACGCCGGTCGTTAACTGGTTTGCGGAAGCAATACGGTCGAGACCGCCGTAGGTACGGTCACGGAACAGGCCGCTGTAATCAGACTGCAGGAAAGAGGAGTCATAGTTCTGGATTTTGCTCTGATCGCGATAAGGCACGTACAAATACTGCATACGTGGCTCAAGCGTCTGCGTATACCCATCCGCCAGCAGACCCATATCGCGCTCGAAGATCAACTTACCGTCCATTTTGAATTGCGGAAGAACGCGGTTCACGGATTCGTCAAGGTCGGTGCCATAACGGTTGTTATACCAGTCCACATTTTTCTGCTGGTAATGGGTCGCCATCAGCTTGGCTTCGGTATTGAGACTCGACCAGTTGTTCGACAGCGGTAAATTGATCGTCGGTTCTAAATGTACACGCGTGGCTTCCGGCATGTCCGAGTTGGTATTGACGAAATGCACTGCCTGCGCGTAGACGCGGGTATCGAATGGACCAACATCGTTCTGATACCAGTTCACATCCAGCTGCGGTTCTGCACCGTATGTGCTTGTATTCTGACTGCTAAAGACCTGGAACTGCTTCGTCGACACCGTGGCGTTGAAGTTCTCGATGGCATAGCCAACGCTAAATTTCTGCGTGGCGTAGCCATCGGTACTGGAACCGTACTTGGAATCGAAGTCGTTGAAATAGTAAGGATCGCTGACTTTGGTGTAGTCGACGTTAAAACGCCAGACCTGGTCCATGACACCAGCGTGGCGCCAGTAGTACATCCAACGGTGTTTATCACCTTCTGTTGGGTGCTCATCCTGGAAGACCTTATCTGATGGCAGATAATCCAGTTCCATCAAACCGGTACCCGCCTGGGTCAGATAGCGGAACTCGTTTTCCCACATGACGTTGCCGCGCTTATGGATATAGTGCGGCGTGATCGTGGCGTCCATGTTGGGCGCGATGTTCCAGTAATACGGCAGATAGAACTCAAAATAGTTCGAGGTGCTGTATTTGGCATTTGGGATCAGGAAGCCTGAACGACGTTTGTCGCCCACGGGAAGTTGCAGGTACGGGCTATAGAAAACCGGCACCGGGCCGAGTTTAAACCGGGCGTTCCAGATTTCTGCGACCTGTTCTTCACGGTCGTGAATTACCTCACTTCCGACCACGCTCCAGGTATTCGAACCCGGCAGACAGGAGGTGAAGGAACCGTTTTCCAGAATCGTATAGCGGTTTTCACCGCGCTGTTTCATCAGATCTGCTTTACCACGCCCCTGACGACCTACCATCTGGTAATCACCTTCCCAGACGTTCGTATCTTTGGTGTTCAGGTTTGACCATGCTTTCGGACCTTTCAGGATGACCTGATTGTCGTCATAGTGCACATTACCCAGCGCATCCACCGTTCGTACCGGTTCGGCCGCACCTTCCGGCTGCTTCTGGTGCAACTGCACTTCATCTGCCTGCAGGCGGCTATTGCCCTGATTAATATCCACACTGCCCGTAAAAGTGGCATTGTCAGGATAAGTTCCTTTAGAACTGTCGGCAGTAATGGTTACCGGCAAGCTATTGGTATCGCCACTCACCAGTGGGCGATTATAACTTGGGACGCCAAGCATACACTGCGAGGCAAGATCGGCCGCCAGCCCCTGTTGACTGTACAGGGCGGTGCCAATCATTGTGGCCAGGAGGGTGGGGATACGTTTTTTCATACGTTATATTTTAGTGTTCCGTCATCAGTGGCTACGGCTTACAAACGCTCAGAGACTATCTTACTCATCAGCGCAGTACCAGCGTTAATCCTGCCCGTTTGCGTGCCAGAGTGTTAGGCTCGCTATCGAATGACGAGTATGATAATGCAAATTATAGGCGATGTCCCTCAATTGACCGTGGCTCGACCACTGTAATGATGGCGTTGCGTCGACAAGGGACATGACTATCCGGGGAGTATATGCAGTATTGGGGTAAAATTATCGGCGTTGCGTTCGCCATCATCATGGGTGCCGGGTTTTGGGGCATCGTACTTGGCCTGATTATTGGCCATATGTTCGATAAGGCACGCAGCCGCAAAATGGCGTGGTTCGCCAACCAGCGCGAGCGTCAGTCCCTCTTTTTCTCCACCACCTTTGAGGTGATGGGGCACTTAACCAAATCAAAAGGGCGGGTGACGGAAGCCGATATTCAGATTGCCAGCGTATTTATGGACCGCATGAATCTGCACGGGGAATCTCGTGTGGCGGCGCAAAATGCGTTTCGCATCGGTAAATCGGATAACTATCCGCTGCGCGAAAAAATGCGTCAGTTCCGCAGTATCTGTTTCGGCCGTTTTGATTTAATTCGGATGTTTCTGGAGATCCAGATTCAGGCGGCGTTTGCCGACGGGTCTCTTCATCCTAATGAACGCGATGTGTTATACGTGATTGCCGAAGAGCTGGGGATCTCCCGCATGCAGTTCGACCAGTTCCTGCGCATGATGCAGGGCGGCGCACACTTTGGCGGTGGCTATCAACAGCATCAATCCTCTGGCGGCGGCTGGCAGCAGGCGCAGCGAGGCCCGACGCTGGAAGACGCCTGTAACGTGCTTGGCGTGAAACCTTCGGATGATGCGACAACCATCAAGCGTGCCTATCGTAAGCTGATGAGTGAACATCACCCGGATAAACTGGTCGCGAAGGGCTTACCGCCAGAGATGATGGAGATGGCGAAGCAAAAAGCGCAGGAAATCCAGAAAGCGTACGAGCTGATAAAAGAGCAGAAAAATTTCAAATAAAAAAATGGCCCGACACAGTCGGGCCATTTTTTTTTAGAAGTCCACCGGGGCTTTAAACGTCATTGCGTTGCCAAACGCCGGGTGGGTGATGGTGAGCGTCTGGGCATGAAGCTGCAAACGCGGCGCTGAAGCCAGCGCCTCCGGGGGGGCGTAAAAACGGTCTCCCAGAATCGGGTGCCCCAGCGCGAGCATATGCACACGCAGCTGATGTGAACGCCCGGTAATGGGCTTAAGCAGCACGCGCGCGGTGTTATCCGGCGCGTACTCCAGCACTTCATACTCGGTTTGCGCGGCCTTGCCCGTCTCATAGCATACCTTCTGCTTTGGTCGATTTGGCCAGTCGCAAATCAGCGGCAGATCCACCAGCCCTTCCGCCTGCGCGGGATGGCCCCAGACGCGTGCGACATACTGCTTTTTCGGCTCACGCTCGCGGAACTGGCGTTTGAGTTCACGTTCAGCCGCTTTGTTCAGCGCCACCACAATCACGCCGCTGGTTGCCATGTCCAGGCGATGAACGGACTCCGCCTGGGGATAATCACGCTGAATACGTGTCATCACGCTGTCTTTGTGCTCATCCAGACGCCCCGGCACGGACAACAGGCCGCTTGGCTTGTTGACCACCATAATGTGCTCATCCTGATAAAGGATAACCAGCCACGGGTCTTGCGGCGGATTGTAAGGCTCCATCACCATCTTGTGCTCCGGTTACTGATGCGTCACAACGATAAGACGCAGGGCATCCAGACGCCAGCTTGCCTGATTCAGGCTTTCCAGCACCTGCTGACGGTTGCTCTCAATCGCGGTCAGTTCGTCATCACGGATGTTTGGGTTCACCGCTTTTAACGCTTCCAGACGAGACAGCTCTGCAGACAGTTTCTCATCGGCTTCCTCGCGTGCGGCATCAATCAGCGTCCTGGCCGCTTTTTCGATCTGCGTTTCACCCAACTGCAGAATGGCGTGCACGTCCTGTTGTACGGCGTTGACCAGTTTGCTGCCCGTGTGGCGGTTTACTGCGCTCAGCTGGCGGTTGAAACTCTCGAATTCAACCTGTGCAGCCAGGTTGGTGCCGTTTTTATCCAGCAGCAGACGCACTGGCGTTGGCGGCAGGAAGCGGGTGAGCTGCAGCTGTTTCGGCGCTTGCGCTTCCACAACATAGATCAGCTCAACCAGCAGCGTACCAACGGGTAATGCTTTGTTTTTCAACAAGGAAATCGTGCTGCTACCCGTGTCGCCGGAAAGGATCAGGTCGAGGCCGTTGCGGATCAACGGGTGTTCCCAGGTGATGAACTGCGCGTCTTCGCGAGACAGCGCCACGTCACGCTCAAAGGTGATGGTGCAACCATCCTCCGGCAGGCCCGGGAAATCCGGAACCAGCATATGATCGGATGGGGTCAGCACGATCATGTTCTCGCCGCGATCGTCCTGGTTAATCCCGACGATGTCGAACAGGTTCATGGCGAAGCTGATCAGGCTGGTGTCGTCATCCTGCTCTTCAATGCTTTCGGCAAGCGCCTGCGCTTTCTCGCCACCGTTGGAGTGGATTTCCAGCAGGCGGTCACGTCCCTGCTCCAGCTGCGCTTTCAGGGCCTCATGCTTTTCACGACAGGATTTGATCAGCTCATCAAAACCGTCCGTATTTTCCGGCGCTGCCAGGTAATCGATCAGATCCGTATGCACCTGATCGTAAATGGTGCGTCCCGTCGGACAGGTATGTTCGAACGCGTCCAGACCTTCGTGGAACCAGCGTACCAGCACCGACTGAGCGGTTTTTTCCAGGTAAGGGACGTGGATCTGAATATCATGCGCCTGACCGATACGGTCCAGACGGCCGATACGCTGTTCCAGCAGGTCGGGGTTGAACGGCAGATCGAACATCACCAGGTTGCTGGCGAACTGGAAGTTACGCCCTTCAGAACCGATTTCAGAGCACAACAGAACCTGTGCGCCGCTGTCTTCTTCACTGAACCAGGCCGCGGCGCGGTCACGCTCGACAATGGACATGCCCTCATGGAACACGGCGGCTCGAATACCTTCGCGCTCGCGCAGAACCTGCTCCAGCTGCAGCGCGGTGGCCGCCTTGGCGCAGATCACCAGCACTTTCTGTGAACGATGAGCCGTTAAGTAACCCATCAGCCATTCAACACGCGGGTCGAAGTTCCACCAGGTTCCGGTATCGCCTTCAAATTCCTGATAAATCTGCTCCGGGTAGAGCATGTCGCGCGCACGTTCTTCCTGGCTTTTGCGCGCCCCCATAATGCCGGAGACTTTTATTGCCGTCTGATACTGCGTCGGCAGCGGCAGCTTGATGGTATGCAGTTCGCGTTTCGGGAAGCCCTTCACGCCGTTACGGGTGTTACGGAACAGCACGCGGCTGGTGCCGTGGCGGTCCATCAGCATATCGATCAGCTCTTTACGCGCGGAACCCGCGTTGTCGCTGTCACTGTTGGCTGCCTGCAGCAGCGGCTCAATATCCTGTTCGCCAATCAGATCGCTCAGGGTGTTGAGTTCGTCATTCGAGAGGCGTTTGCCCGCCAGCAGCATGGCGACAGCATCG
This sequence comes from Enterobacter cloacae complex sp. 394F7, assembly GCF_057320385.1. Taxonomy (NCBI): domain Bacteria; kingdom Pseudomonadati; phylum Pseudomonadota; class Gammaproteobacteria; order Enterobacterales; family Enterobacteriaceae; genus Enterobacter; species Enterobacter cloacae complex sp. 394F7. Next base: position 354,473 of record NZ_JBXWCS010000001.1, read on the forward strand.
GCAACCGGGCGGTAATTATTCTGTTCTTCGACAAACTGCTCAAAGTCATGGAAGCGGTTTGGATCGAGCAGGCGCAGACGGGCGAAGTGGCTCTCCAGCCCCAGCTGCTCCGGCGTTGCGGTCAGCAGCAGGACGCCCGGCACGCGCTCGGCAAGCTGTTCAATCGCCATGTATTCACGGCTCGGTGCCTCTTCGCTCCAGACCAGGTGGTGCGCTTCGTCGACCACCAGCAGATCCCACTCTGCGTCGCACAGATGCTCAAGACGCTGCTTGCTGCGGCGCACGAAGTCCAGGGAGCAGATGACCAGCTGTTCGGTTTCAAACGGGTTGTCCGCGTCATGCTGGGCTTCGGCGTAGCGCTCGTCGTCAAACAGCGAGAAACGGAGGTTAAAGCGGCGCAGCATCTCAACCAGCCACTGATGTTGCAGCGTTTCCGGTACCACGATCAGCACGCGCTCGGCGGCGCCAGAGAGCAGCTGTTGATGCAGGATCATACCGGCTTCAATGGTTTTACCGAGGCCCACTTCGTCTGCCAGCAGTACGCGAGGCGCATGACGACGGCCAACGTCATGGGCGATATTCAGCTGATGAGGGATCAGGCTGGTGCGTTGACCACGCAGGCCGCTCCACGGCATGCGGTACTGTTCACTCTGGAATTTACGTGCGCGATAGCGCAGGGAGAAGCGATCCATACGGTCGATTTGCCCGGCAAACAGGCGATCCTGCGGCTTGCTGAAAACCAGTTTGCTGTCGAGCAGCACTTCACGCAGGATGACATTGCTCTCGTCAGTGTCGAGGCGAGTCCCAATGTAGGCGAGCAGACCATTCTCTTCTTTTACGTCTTCAACCTTTAGCTGCCAGCCGTCGTGGCTGGTCACGGTGTCACCTGGATTGAACATCACGCGGGTAACAGGGGAGTCATTGCGAGCGTACAGGCGGTTTTCACCGGTAGCAGGGAAAAGGAGGGTGACCATGCGTGCATCGACTGCAACCACGGTTCCCAATCCAAGTTCGCTTTCTGTATCGCTGATCCAGCGTTGACCAAGTGTAAAAGGCATATGTGTTCGGCTCTAATCTTTAATTGCAGGCAATAGTTCAACCACCGTCAAAAAAGACGGTCATCGAAAAATGGGTCCGGGAGTGGAAAGGGCGCTATGGTACTGGATGGCAGCGATTTCGTCACGTGTCAAAATAGGCCAAGCTGCCCTGTCACTAGTGTAGCAAAATCGTCGTCAATGAACGGCAAAATTCCATCCGCGACGGGCTGAAGCTGGCGCGTCAGGTAGTGGTCGTAGTCCAGCGCAGAGTGTTGATAATCCACGGGCTCTGGCCCGTTTGTCGTCCAGACATACTTGATGGTGCCCCGGTTCTGATACTGCGGGGCGCGCCCCCGACGGACGTTCTCTTCATCCGCCAGACGCGCGGCGCGGACGTGCGGCGGAACGTTACGCTGATACTCGGCCAGCGGGCGGCGCAGGCGTTTGCGATACACCAGCTGGTTGTCGAGCTCGCCGGCCATCAGGCTGGCTATCGTCTCGCGGACGTAGTCCTGATAAGGCTCATTACGAAAGATCCGCAAATAGAGCGTTTGCTGGAACTGCTGAGCCAGCGGAGTCCAGTCTGTGCGCACCGTCTCCAGCCCTTTAAACACCATGCGTTGCTTTTCACCTTCCTGAATCAGTCCGGCGTAGCGTTTCTTGCTGCCCTGATCGGTTCCACGGATAGTGGGCATTAAAAAGCGGCTGAAATGGGTTTCATACTCCAGCTCTAACGCACTGGTTAACCGCTCTTTTTGCAAATGCGCTTGCCACCAGTCGTTCACGAAGGCGACCAGCTGTTTGCCAATTCGCGCGGCTTCCTCTTCGGCGTGCGCGCCCTTCAACCAGACGAAGGTGGAGTCGGTATCGCCATAGATCACTTCATAGCCCTGGGATTCGATCAGCGCCTTTGTCTGGCGCATGATCTCATGCCCGCGCATGGTGATAGACGAGGCGAGACGCGGGTCGAAGAAGCGACAGGCGCTGGTGCCCAGCACACCGTAAAAGGCATTCATGATAATTTTCAGCGCCTGAGAAAGCGGCTTGTTGCCGTGGCGCTTGGCCTCGTCACGCCCGTGCCAGATCTGTCCCACGATCTCCGGCAGGCAGTGTTTCTCCCGTGAGAAACGCGCCCCCAGAAACCCGTCGGTGCTGTGCATATCGTCCGGTTGCGCCATCCCCTCTACCAGCCCCACCGGATCAATCAGAAAGGTGCGGATAATCGAGGGGTAGAGGCTTTTGTAGTCCAGTACCAGCACGGAGTCATACAGTCCCGGCCGGGAATCCATCACGTAGCCGCCAGGGCTTGCCTGCGGCGGCACGTCCCCCAGGTTTGGTGCGACGTAGCCTGCCCGGTGCATGCGGGGAAAGTACAGATGGCTGAATGCCGCCACGGAACCGCCGTGCCGATCAGCGGCAAGACCGTTCACTGTGGCGCGTTCCAGCAGAAAAGGCATGATCTCGGTTTTGTGGAAAATCTGCGTAACCAGCTCACAATCTTTCAGGTTATAGGTGGCAAGTGCCGGTTTGTCTTCGTTGAAGCGGCGGTCGATCTCATCCATTCGGTCCCACGGGTTATCAATGGATTTCCCTTCCCCCAGCAGCTCCTGCGCCACTGCCTCCAGCGAGAAGGAAGAGAAATTCCAGAATGCGGATTTCAGCGCCTCGATGCCGTCGATAATCAGGCGACCGTTGGCCTGTGCGAAGAAGACGCCGTTTTTGAAACCGTGCTCGCGCCATTCCAGTTCGCTATGACCCCGCCCAAGCATGAGCGGGATGCGGTAACGCTCGGCGTGTTTTTGCAGTACCCGCAGGTCGAACTGCACCACGTTCCAGCCGATCAGGACATCGGGATCGCGATCGGCAAACCACTGGTTCAGTTTCTCCAGCAGCTGCGGCCGGCTGTTGACGTACTCCAGCCGGAAGTCCAGCGCGGAGGCATCACCATTCGGTGGCCCGAGCATATAGACAACCCGGTCGCCGCAGCCTTCAAGACCAATACAGTACAGTTCACCGTGACGGGTGGTTTCGATATCCAGTGAGACCCATTTCAGCGGCGGACGGTAATGTGGGTTGGGCTTCAGACGGGCATTAATCAGCCCACCGTTGTGCGCCGTGCCATCAACCCAGACAGGGGCGGTAATAAACCGCTCCATCAAGAAACGTTCCGGGGGACGAATATCGGCCTCGTACAGGGTGACGCCCGCCTCGCGCAGCAGTTTTTCATAGCGCATCAGCTGGCGATGGGCGCGACAATAGAGACCGTAAACCGGCTGGCGATGGAAATCTTTCAGCTCAAGTGGCGTGATGCGCCAGTTGTTTTCACCGCGCAGTAGCTGCTTTGCTTTGTCGACGTGGGCTTCAGGAATAAATGCCACGGACTCCTGTGGCGGCAGGGTAACGCGCAGCGGGCCGTTGTCCGTCGCCAGCCAGAACTCCACCTCTGTTCCCTGAGGCGTATCCCGCCAGTGTCGGGTCAGTAAAAAACCTTCTTGCGCCTGCGTCACGCCGTTATCCCATAAAACAAAACCAGGCCTGATTATAGCCTGGTTAGCGGTTTTATGCTGGGTTTATATACAGTTTATTGCCCGTAATAGGCTTTTGCACCGTGCTTGCGCAGGTAGTGTTTGTCCAGCAGCGTCTGTTGCATATCCGGCAACTCTGGTGCCAGTTGACGACAGAAGATGCCCATATAGGCCACCTCTTCCAGCACAATCGCGTTATGCACTGCATCCTCCGCATTTTTGCCCCACGCAAACGGGCCGTGAGAATGCACCAGCACCCCAGGCATCTGTGCTGCGTCGATTCCCTGTTTTTCAAAGGTTTCGACAATCACATTGCCGGTTTCCCACTCGTACTCACCGTTGATTTCCGCATCGGTCATCAGGCGGGTGCACGGGATGGTGCCGTAAAAGTAGTCTGCGTGCGTGGTACCGGTAGCCGGAATGGACTGGCCTGCCTGCGCCCAGATAGTCGCATGACGCGAGTGGGTATGCACAATGCCGCCGATGGTCGGAAATGCCTGATACAGCAGGCGATGGGTGGGGGTATCGGAGGAGGGTTTTTTCTTCCCTTCCACCACTTCACCGGTTGCAATGCTGACCACAACCATATCGTCAGCGGTCATCACCGTATAATCCACGCCGGAAGGCTTGATGACGAACACCCCTTTTTCGCGGTCAACGGCGCTGACGTTGCCCCAGGTCAGGGTCACCAGATTATGTTTAGGCAGCGCCAGGTTGGCTTCGAGTACCTGGCGTTTGAGATCTTCTAGCATTGTTGTCTCCCGCCGGATGGCGCTTCGCTTATCTGGCCTACACAATCGTAGGCCCGGTAAACGCAGTGCCACCGGGCACGTCGTACTTAACGTTTCGAACCGTAATAGACTTCATTCCAGCGCAGCGCGTCTTTAAACGCGGGCAGGCGGGTATCGTTATCGATCACGGTCAGTTCGATGTCGTGCAGTTCAGTGAACTGACGCATATCGTTGAGATCCAGGGCGTGACTGAAGACGGTATGGTGCGCGCCACCGGCGACGATCCAGGCTTCGGAGGCGGTTGGCAGATCGGGCTGCGCTTTCCACAGGGCGTTGGCGACCGGCAGTTTTGGCAGCGCGTGTGGCGTTTCAACCGCATCCACACAGTTCACCAGCAGGCGGAAACGATCGCCCAGGTCGATCAGGCTGGCGTTGATGGCCGGGCCGGTACGGGTGTTGAAGATCAAACGTGCCGGATCCGCTTTACCGCCAATGCCGAGGTGCTGCACGTCGAGGATCGGTTTCTCTTCAACGGCAATGGACGGGCACACTTCCAGCATGTGTGAACCGAGTACCAGGTCGTTGCCATTTTCGAAGTGGTAGGTGTAGTCCTCCATAAAGGAGGTGCCGCCCTGCAGACCGGTTGACATCACTTTCATGATGCGAAGCAGAGCGGCAGTTTTCCAGTCGCCTTCGCCCGCGAAGCCGTAGCCCTGCTGCATCAGACGTTGTACTGCCAGACCCGGCAGTTGTTTCAGACCATGGAGATCTTCAAATGTCGTGGTAAAGGCGTGGAAGCCACCCTGTTCCAGGAAGCGTTTCATCCCCAGTTCAATGCGCGCCGCGTCCAGCACGTTCTGGCGTTTGTCACCCTTCACCTGCGCCGCTGCAGTGAGGCGGTAGCTGCTTTCGTATTCGTCAACCAGCGCGCTCACGTCGCCATCGCCGATCTCATTGACGACCTGCACCAGGTCACCCACGGCCCAGGTGTTCACGGAAAAACCAAACTTGATCTGCGCGGCAACTTTATCACCGTCGGTGACTGCCACTTCACGCATGTTGTCGCCAAATCGCACCACTTTCAGATGGCGGGTATCCTGTTTGGAAACGGCCTGACGCATCCAGGAGCCGATGCGTTTCTGCGCATGTTGATCCTGCCAGTGTCCGGTCACTACGGCGTGCTGCTGACGCATACGGGCGCCGATGAAGCCGAACTCACGGCCGCCGTGCGCGGTCTGGTTCAGGTTCATAAAGTCCATATCAATGCTGTCCCATGGCAGGGAGGCGTTGAACTGGGTATGGAATTGCAGCAGCGGTTTGTTGAGGATAGACAGACCGTTGATCCACATTTTGGCGGGTGAGAAGGTGTGCAGCCACACCACCAGACCCGCGCATTTATCGTCGTAGTTCGCGTCACGGCAGATATGGGTGATCTCATCCGGCGTCGTGCCCAGCGGCTTCAGCACCAGTTTGCATGGCAGTTTGGCCTCAGCATTCAGCGCGTTCACGACGTGTTCCGCATGTTTCGTCACCTGTTGCAACGCTTGCGGTCCGTACAAATGCTGGCTGCCAATCACAAACCACACTTCATAATTATCAAAAATGGTCATCGTCGTGTCCTTAATGGGTCAGGGTTGCCGTCGTATCCGCGGTGTGTTTTGACGGGGCGGCGACAGGGAGATAGTGAAGTTCGGCGCTTTTTGCCCATTGCTGGTAGCGCTGATAAAGCTGTTCAAAGCGTTGCGCCTGTTGAGCACGCGGCTGAAGGGTATTTTCGACCGCGCTTGCCATATGCTGCTGTGCAGTCGGGATATCGGCGTGTACGCCCGCGGCAACGGCGGCGAAAATGGCCGCACCCAGCGCGCAGCATTGATCGGACGCGACAATCTGCAGCGGACGGTTCAGCACGTCGCAGCAGGCCTGCATGATCACCGGGTTTTTACGGGCGATACCGCCCAGCGCCATGACGTTATTGACGTCGATGCCCTGTTCGGTGAAGCACTCCATAATCGCGCGGGCACCAAAGGCGGTGGCTGCAATCAGGCCGCCAAACAGGGCCGGGGCATCGGTCGCCAGATTGAGATCGGTGATAACGCCTTTAAGACGCTGGTTGGCAAATGGCGTACGGCGGCCGTTGAACCAGTCGAGCACCACCGGCAGGTGTTCAAGAGACGGATTTTTCGCCCACGCGGCGGTGAGCTGGGGCAGCAGCTGTTTCTTACTCTCGGCAATCTGGGTTTTCAGTTCCGGGTGCGCGGTCGCCAGCTGGTCCAGCGGCCAGCCCAGTACCCGACCAAACCAGGCGTAAATATCGCCAAACGCAGACTGCCCGGCTTCCAGACCGATAAAGTCCGGCACCACGCTGCCGTCGACCTGTCCGCAGATACCTTTCACTGCGCGGTCACCGACGCTGGCCTTATCCGCCGTCAGGATGTCGCAGGTGGAGGTGCCGATCACTTTCACCAGCGTATTGGGTTGGGCGCCAGCGCCCACCGCGCCCATATGGCAGTCAAACGCACCGCCGGAGATTGCCACGTTTTGCGGCAGGCCCAGGCGTGTTGCCCACTCTTCACAGAGCGTGCCCACCGGAATATCGGCGGTAAAGGTGTCGGTAAAGAGCGGGTACTTCAGGCTCTTGTTGATAATCGGATCGAGTTCATCGAAGAAGGCTGCCGGTGGCAGACCGCCCCAGCTTTCATGCCATAGGGATTTATGCCCGGCGCTGCAGCGGCCGCGGCGAATATCCTGCGGGCGGGTGGTACCCGAGAGCAGGGCAGGAACCCAGTCACACAGTTCAATCCACGATGCGGCTGCCTGTGCAACCGCTGCGTCAGCGCGGGTGACATGCAGGATCTTGGCCCAGAACCATTCACTGGAATAAATTCCGCCGATGTAGCGCGAATAGTCGGTTTTGCCCGGCTGGTGGCACAACCGGGTGATGGCTTCGGCCTCTTCGACGGCGGTATGGTCTTTCCACAGCACAAACATGGCGTTCGGGTTGTCGGCGAACTCAGGACGCAGCGCCAGCACCCGGCCTTCCGCATCCACTGGTGCGGGGGTAGAACCGGTGCTGTCTACGCCGATCCCAACCACCTCTGCACGCTGGGCGTCAGTCAGTTCTGCCAGCACGGTTTTGATTGCCGCTTCCATCGACTCGATGTAGTCGCGTGGATGGTGACGGAACTGGTTGTTTGGCGCATCGCAGTAGCGCCCCTCTTGCCAGCGTGGGTACCACTCAACGCTGGTTGCTATCTCCTGGCCGGACGTACAGTCCACTGCCAGGGCGCGAACCGAGTCGCTGCCAAAATCGAGGCCAATCGCAATTGCCATGGTGTTGCTCCATCAGAAAACAGGTATGAGAGAACATTAGAGACTGGGGGCGAAAATCGTCAGGCAGGATCCGCTAATCTTATGGACTAAATTGCTGTTGAGATGGAAAGTGTGACGCCGTGCAAATATTCAATGTGGACATTTCTGCCGCACTTATAGACACTTTTGTTACTGCTTATCTGCCCACTCTGGCGGAGAAATCAGGGGGAAAGGCTGAAACATGGCGGACGTAAAAGAGACGTGATGCTTTTTGGATCTCGTCGCAGGCCATTTTTATACGGCTTTTAACGATATGGACAATTGGTTTCCTTCAGTACCGTTGGGAGAACTGAATCTATGGCCGAAACGCAAAACGATCCCTTACTGCCGGGTTATTCGTTTAACGCCCACCTGGTGGCGGGGCTGACCCCTATCGAGGCTGAGGGATATCTCGATTTTTACGTTGACCGTCCGCTTGGGATGAAAGGGTACATTCTGAACCTGACCGTGCGTGGGGAAGGGATAATCAAAAACAACGATCAGCAGTTCGTCTGTCGTCCCGGCGATATGCTGCTGTTTCCACCTGGCGAGATCCACCATTACGGGCGTCATCCGGATGCCAAAGAGTGGTATCACCAGTGGGTCTACTTCCGCCCCCGCGCCTACTGGCAGGAGTGGCTTTCGTGGCCAGCCATTTTTGCGCACACCGGTTTTTACCGCCCGGACGACGCTCATCTGGCCCAGTTCCGCGAGCTGTTTGCCCAGATCATAGAGGCAGGGCAGGCCGGTGGGCGCTACGCTGAGCTGCTGGCGATTAATTTGCTTGAACAGGTGTTACTGCGCCGGATGGAGGCGATTAACGCGTCGCTTAATCCGCCGCTGGATAACCGTGTGCGTGATGCCTGCCAGTACATCAGCGACCACCTGGCCGACAGCCAGTTTGATATCGCCAGCGTGGCCCAGCATGTCTGCCTGTCGCCGTCGCGGCTGTCGCATCTGTTCCGGCAGCAGTTGGGTGTCAGCGTGCTGAGCTGGCGCGAAGATCAGCGCATCAGCCAGGCGAAACTGCTGCTCAGCACCACCCGGATGCCCATTGCCACCGTCGGGCGCAATGTGGGCTTTGAAGATCAGCTCTATTTTTCCCGCGTATTTAAAAAATGCACTGGCGCCAGCCCCAGTGAATTCCGGGCGGGATGTGAATAAACGGTAAAAAAAGATAAACAAGCAGGTGAACAACGGAAGCAACCTGTAAACTATTCAGACAATTGTTGTCTTGACGCGGTGCAGGGCGCTAAGCAGAATCCCTGATTCGTTTTCTGACCGGAATAGTTATGCAGGCATTGCTGGAACATTTTATTACCCAGTCGGTTATGTATTCGCTTATCGCCGTTGCGCTGGTGGCGTTTCTGGAATCGCTGGCGCTGGTTGGGCTGATCCTGCCTGGTACGGTGATGATGGCGGCGTTGGGCGCGTTGATTGGCAGCGGTGAGGTCAATTTCTGGCAGGCATGGCTGGCCGGTATGATCGGCTGCTTACTGGGCGACTGGATCTCCTTCTGGCTGGGCTGGCGTTTCAAGAAACCGCTGCACCGCTGGTCATTCATGAAGAAGAACAAAGCGTTGCTGGATAAAACCGAGCATGCACTGCATCAGCACAGCATGTTTACGATCCTCGTCGGACGCTTTGTCGGGCCAACGCGTCCGCTGGTGCCGATGGTCGCCGGGATGCTGGAGCTGCCCGTCGCAAAATTCGTTTTGCCGAACATTATCGGCTGCGTCTTCTGGCCGCCGTTCTACTTCCTGCCGGGGATCCTGGCGGGGGCGGCAATTGATATTCCTGACGATGTGCAGAGCGGTGGCTTTAAATGGTTATTGCTGGCAACAGCGCTGCTGTTATGGCTCGCTGCATGGTTGTGCTGGCGGCTATGGCGCAGCGCGAAAGCGAATGTCGATCATCTGACGCGCTATCTGCCTCGTTCGCGCTTGCTGTGGCTGGCGCCGCTGACGCTGGGCGTTGCCGTCGTGGCGCTGATCGCGCTGATTCGCCATCCGCTGATGCCGGTGTACGGTGAGATCCTGTTGAAGGTGGTCAGCCGTTAAGGATCCCCAGCAGGTGCGACGCGCTTGCTTTGCCACTCATCAACACTTCGGTTTCACCCTCCCACACGATCCGACCCTCCGCGATCACCACCGATCGCGGGGCGATGCGTGCGGCATCTTCAATACTGTGTGACACCATCAGCATCGTCAGTTGCTGACGCTGGCAGACCTCCTGTACCAGGGCGAGCATCTCCTGGCGCAGCGCGGGATCGAGTGCAGAGAAGGGCTCATCCAGCAGCAGTATCGGCTGCTCGCGAACCAGACAGCGAGCCAGCGCCACGCGCTGACGTTGTCCGCCAGAGAGCTCTCCGGGGAGTCGGTCAATAAACGTGGTAATGCCCATCTGCCCGGCAATATGCTCCAGCTTCTGGCGCTGTGCGTCGTTCAGTTTCAGCCCCGGATCCATACCCAGCGCGATGTTTTGCCGCACCGTCAGATGGGTGAACAGGTTATTTTCCTGGAACAGCATCGAGACCGGACGCCTGGCGGGCGGGGTGTAGGTATGGTCGTTGTTTTCAATCATTATCGACCCGCTTGCCGGTTGCAGAAAACCGGCAATCAGATTGAGTAAGGTACTTTTCCCTGCCCCGCTTGGGCCAAGCACGGCAATCATCTCACCCGGGCGTACCGACAGGCTGAACCGCATAGGCAGGTGTTGGTAGAGCCAGGTGACATCAGTCAGTTTTAACATTGCGCCCCGGAAGTTTTTCGATAACGGTAAATAAGGCAAAGCACAGCAACAGCAGCAACAGCGCCGTGACGGCCCCCTCCTGGCTGCGATAGGAGCCGATCTGCTGATACAACCAGTATGGCAGCGTGCGGAAATCTTCATTGCCGAAGAGCGCCACCACACCAAAATCTCCAATGGAGAGCACACAAGCGAAGGCCAGCGCCTGAGCAAGCGGGCGTTTCAGCGCTCGCAGTTCAACCACCTTTAACCGGCGCCAGCCCTGTATACCAAGCGACTGACACAGCAAAGCGTAACGGCTATTGACGTCGCGCATGGGGTTTTCCAGCACCTTCAGCGCATAGGGAATGGCCATCAGGGCGTTGGTAAAAATCACAATTCCGTCGGCGCTTTCCGGCAGACCAACCGTACTGTTGAACAATAAAAAGAAGCCGGTTGCCAGGACGATGCCCGGCATTGCGAGGATTAACATCCCCGTCAGCTCCAGCGCTTGTCCGGCTTTGCGCGCCTGGCGCGCATATAGTTCGCGACTGCTCCACAGCAGCATCATGGTCAGCATGACGCACAATAGCCCGGCAGCCAGTGCGATGCGCAAGGATGTCCAGGTCGCCTGCCAGAGGACGGGCTGTTGCAACACGGAGACGAGGTTAAGGTTAATGCCATCGACGATGACGGCCATCAGCGGCGGCAGCAGCAGCAGCAGGGCCAGTACGATCAACATCACATCCGCGATTCGGCTGTGCAGGCTGTCCTGAGGATCGCGCCAGCCTGTAATCTGATGACTGCCCGGTGGAATGGCTTTGCTCAGACGCTGACTCAGCAGGACCAGCACAAGACAGCACAGCATCTGTACCAGAGCCAGAAGCGCAGCGCGGCCGGGGTCGTAGTCGTAACTCAGCGCCTGGTAAATCGCCAGTTCGATGGTGGTCGCCTGTGGTCCACCACCAAGAGAAAGCACGGTGGCGAAACTGGCAAAACAGAGCATGAAGATCAGCGCCGCAACCGGAGGGATTTGACGGCGCAGCCACGGCCATTCGACAAAGCGGAAGAATGACCAGCCGCGCATACCCAGCTGTGCCGCAAGCTGACGCTGCTCGCCGGGGATAGCCTCCAGCGCCTGTAAAAAAAGCCGGGTCGCCATGGGCATGTTGAAAAAGATGTGCGCCAGCAGAATACCTTTGAGTCCGTAAGGGGAGAAGGTCCACTCCAGACCAAGCAGGTTAAAGAGGGCGGCCAGCCAGCCCTGACGACCATACACGCTCAGGATCCCAAATACCGCCACCAGGACGGGCAGGATCAGCGTCATGGCGCACAGTCTCAACAGCGCCTCCCTGCCGGGGAAGCGTCTGCGGTAGAGCGCCCGCGCGAGAAAAATGGCCGGGATCACCGACAGCAGGGCAGAGAGAAACGCCTGCCAGAAAGAGAACCGGATGACGTGCCAGAGATAGCTGTCGTGCCAGAGAGAGCTCAGATCACTCTCCGGCGCGTTAAACCACAATGCCAGAAAAGCACCCAGACTGACCGCCACCATCACTACAGCGGCGAGCAGTCCGGGAAATAACCAACCGGGAATTAGCGGCTGACGGCGCGTTGCCATTCACTTACCCATGCTGCTCGCTGCGCGGCGACCTGCTGCGGCGTAAACTCCAGCGAGGTTTGCGGTTTGGTCAGTTGCTCAAAGCCAGCAGGTAGCGTCACGTTGGTCACCGGATACATCCAGTTACCCGTTGGGATCGCATTCTGGAACGCCGGGGAGACCATGAATTTCAGGAACTTCTCGGCCAGTTCCGGCTGCTTGCTGGCGGCAGTGCGGGCAGCCACTTCCACCTGCAGATAATGACCTTCAGCGAAATCAGCGGCGGCGTAATTGTCTTTCTTCTCGGCGATAATGTGATAAGCCGGGGAGGTGGTGTAGCTCAGCACCAGGTCGCTCTCCCCTTTCAGGAACAGGCCATAGGCTTCGCTCCAGCCTTTGGTGACGGTCACGGTTTTGGCGGCCAGCTTCTGCCACGCTTCCGGCGTTTTATCACCGTATACCTTCTGCATCCACAGCAGCAGGCCCAGACCTGGCGTGCTGGTGCGCGGATCTTCATAAATCACGCGCCATTTCTGGTCGCTTTCCACCAGCTCCTTCAGGCTTTTCGGCGGGTTCTTCAGCTTGTTTTTGTCATAAACAAACGCAAAATATCCGTAATCGAACGGCACAAAGGTGTCGTTTTTCCAGCCGCCCGGCACGTTAACCGCATCTGTCGCTACGCCGCTTTTGGCGAAAAGTTTCGTTTGCGAGGCCGCATCCAGCAGGTTGTTATCCAGGCCGAGTACCACGTCGGCCTTGCTGTTTTTACCTTCCATACGCAGACGGTTAAGCAGCGAGACGCCATCTTCCAGCGCCACGAATTTCAGTTCGCAGTTGCAGTCGGCTTCAAAGGCTTTTTTGACGACCGGGCCTGGGCCCCAGTCGGCTGAAAAGGAGTCGTAGGTGTAGACCGTCAGGACGGGTTTTGCGAAAGCAGGTAGCGCAAACAGCGCCAGCAGGGGAAGCACTTTTTTTAACACTTTGCACCTCAAGGTTGAGTGGCAAAGGATTTTGAGCGACAGCCTCAAATCCCTTCGCCGGCGTTATCCGGATCAGGTTCGACGGGTATTATCTCAGCGCACATCAGTGATGCAGCACCCCGTTGAGAACGGCGGTATTGTAATGATTTGGCGAATATTACGAAAGTGTTATGGCTCCGGTGGCGCAAACCAGGCGGATTTAAAATCAAACCAGCCCAGCGTATTCATCCGTAACCCCCGCATACTGCGCTGGCCCTGGATCATCAGCCAGTGGTGGATCAGCGGCACGATCGCCTGTTCGGCCAGCAGCGCCTGACACCAGGTGGCCAGGTTCATCTCGCCCGCACGCCATTGCGCCGCATCCTGCTGCCAGTCCCGATCGATACAGTGCTGGATCAGCGGGACTTCATACAGGTGTGAGAAGAGCGAGAAATCGAGCGGCAGGGTGAAGTTGGCGCTGTTCAGCCAGATATCGCTGGTCAGTTCCCCCTGGTGCCATTCGTCATAGTCCACTTCCCTGATGTCCAGCCGGACGCCTTCTGCGGCCAGCAGTCTGGTCATGATCCTGGCGATAAAACGGTGTTCCACGTGCTCGCGGTAGTAGGTCAGGGTGACAGACTCCAGCCCTGCTGGTTTGTCACAGTGGGCCGGCCGGGCATGATGCCAGCGAGGAAGCAACCCGTACGCCGGGAACCAGTACGTCTGATACTGTTCTTCCGCATGGTAAATCAGATTGGAGGGAGATAAGACGTGGCTGATCCATTTGCGTACCGCCTGATTGGCCCCGCGGTGGGTGCGGCTGTCAAACAGCAGGTAGTAGCAGCCCTCCTCAAGGCGGCTTTCCACCGCCTTTTCGCCCGTTGTGGGGCCTTCAAGCGTCAGCCCGGCGCTGAGCTCTTCATTGAGATCCGGTAATACCCAGACGTTCACTTCGTCGATCAGCGCCCGGTAGCCAAAATAGTCATCAAACGCGCGAATTTTCAGCTGGTTATTGGTGTTACGCGACACGGCATAGGGCCCGGTGCCAATGGGCTGGCTGGCAAAATTGTGCAGCGATTCCCACTCTCCTGGCAAAATCATTGATGGGACATACCCCAGCAGCCAGGGGAGCCATTTATCCGGCTGAGACAGTTCTATATCCAGCGTCCAGGCGGTGGGGGAGTGAACGCGCGAAATATGCGAAAAAAGCGGAAGCTTGCGGGCACGTTCCAGTGAGGCGATGACATCGCGCATTTCCAGCTCGCGGCCGTGGTGAAAGTGGATGCCGGGACGTAAGAAGAAGCGCCAGTGACGTGGGGAGAGTTGCTGCCAGTGGTGCGCAATATCAGCTTCCAGTTCCCCGTTTTCCTCATTTATTCGCGTCAGGCCGCTGAATATTTGTCGCGCCATATGGGTTTCTGAGCGGCGCAAGGCCGTGCCGGGGAGCAGATTCTTCATCGGGCGATAGTAGAGCACCCGCAGAATGTGGCGGCCCTGACGAAAACTCCGCCCAAGATGGGAGACCAGCATCTGACGTACCGCGGCTTTATCGCCTACCAGTTGCACCAGCTGATCGATTCTGTCCTGTTCCAGCAGGTCTTCCGCTCGCTGTTGCTGCAAGGCCAGCCCGGTATAGAGAAAGGTCAGGCGTGAGCGTTTGCCGCGTCCCGCTTCGGCTTCCCAGTTTAACCAGCCCTGTTGCTGCATGGTGTTAAGCAGCGTGCGCATATGACGTCGGGAGCAGTTAAGGAGTTCAGCCAGTTCGTTAAGCGTGGTCTCCTGCGATTGCCCTTCGCAGCACTGCCAGAGGCGGATGAATTGTTGTTGCAGACGACCAGAAGGCATAAAAGGGGAACTCCTGACAAAAAATCAGCAATTTATTAATCCCTATATTAAGCCAATAATGATTCCCGATGAAGTGAGGAGGTACATTATGAAGAGGTCTACCGCACGTCAGTTTTATCAGCAGTACTTTTCAGCGACAAAAGGAACGTCCTGGCTGGCCCGTCAGTGTGCTGAGCAACGGCTGAAAATGTTAGAAGAACTGATGCAGTGGGACGTTACGAAACCGACCTCTTCTCGCTAACTCGCCTCGATCATGTGTGACTGAGTATTGGTGCTTATCACCCGCCAGCAAAATGTTTTTTGCTGGCTTTTTTCGTTTATTCTTTCACCCAATTTCGATTCGCTTTCACAAGGACTTGCAGATGCTCTGGTTAATGACGATGGGGCGACGCCTGAACGGCGTGTATGCCGCTTTTATGCTGGTGGCCTTTATGATGGGCGTGGCGGGGGCGCTGCAGGCACCGACGCTGAGTCTTTTTCTCAGCCGGGAGGTGGGGGCGCAGCCGTTTTGGGTCGGCCTGTTTTATACCGTGAACGCCATCGCCGGGATCCTGGTGAGCCTGGGGCTGGCGAAACGATCCGACAGCCAGGGCGATCGCCGCAAGTTGATCCTCTTTTGTTGCGCCATGGCTGTGGGTAACGCGCTGCTGTTTGCCTTTAATCGTCACTACCTGACGCTGATCACCTGCGGCGTGCTGCTGGCCTCGCTGGCGAACACCGCCATGCCGCAGCTGTTCGCGCTGGCCCGGGAATATGCCGACAACTCGGCGCGGGAAGTGGTGATGTTTAGCTCGGTGATGCGTGCGCAGCTCTCTCTTGCATGGGTCATTGGTCCGCCGCTGGCCTTTATGCTGGCGTTGAATTACGGTTTTACCGCCATGTTTTCCATCGCTGCGGGGATTTTTGCCATTAGCCTGGCACTGATTGCCTTCGTGCTGCCGTCAGTGGCGCGTGTCGAACAGACAGCGGATAAACCCATTACTCAGGTGAGCGGCTGGCAGGATAAAAACGTCCGTATGCTGTTTATCGCCTCCACGCTGATGTGGACCTGCAACACCATGTATATCATCGATATGCCGCTGTGGATCAGCAGCGATCTGGGTCTGCCGGATAAGCTCGCGGGGATCTTAATGGGGACGGCCGCCGGGCTGGAAATTCCGGCGATGATTCTGGCGGGATACTACGTCAAACATCTCGGGAAACGCCGGATGATGCTGATAGCCGTAGCGGCCGGAGTGCTTTTCTACCTGGGGCTGATTTTCTTCCATTCACGAGAGGCGTTGCTGGCGCTGCAGCTGTTTAATGCTGTGTTTATCGGGATCGTGGCCGGGATAGGGATGCTCTGGTTCCAGGATTTAATGCCCGGGCGGGCGGGGTCGGCGACCACACTCTTCACCAACAGTATCTCTACGGGGGTAATTCTGGCGGGGGTGATTCAGGGGGCGTTGTCGCAAAGCTATGGACATGGGTCGGTGTACTGGATGATTGCACTAACGTCGATTGTCACGCTGATGCTGACCTGGCGCGTAAAAGACGTCTGATTCTGGAAGGCGCCTTCACGAAATGAAACGATTTTCTGACAGGGTTTAAGAAGACACATAGAGTGCGTGGCGGGTGCTTGAGGCTGTTTGCCTCAGGCTTTCGCAAGAGGCAAACAGTGGAGAGTCCCACATCAAAAAACTGATGGGGAGACAAACTTCACAACCAACATTGCGAGGTTAGTCTCTTCATTGCCGAAAAGCAATAAGGAGGCTGGAATGCCAAAACGTACTCTGCTGTTAGGTTTGTTTCTGATCTGTACAACGCTGTTGATCTTCACCTGGATGGTGCGTGATTGACTGTGTGAACTGCATTTCAGACAGGAGAAAACAGAGCTGGCAGCAGTGTTGGCTTACGAAGCAAAACGTTAGCGGTATGGGCGGGGAAAGTTCCCCGCCTCTCCAGAGTGGTTGAGCCTCAACGCACCCTTATCAATGGCCCGCATCGTGCGGGCCATTGCCTTTAGCCCATAAACGCAGGCTGTTTTTTCTCGTACGCGGAGATGGCGTCTTCATGCTGAAGCGTCAGGCCAATGCTGTCCAGACCGTTCAGCATGCAGTGGCGACGGAAGGCATCGATGCTGAAGCTGTAGGTTTTATCTCCGGCTTTCACCACTTCCGCTTCCAGATCCACTTCAAACGACATGCCCGGATTTGCCTTAACCAGCGCGAACATTTCATCCACTTGCTCGTCACTCAGCGTCACCGGCAGCAGCTGGTTGTTGAAGCTGTTGCCGTAGAAGATATCCGCGAAGCTCGGGGCGATCACCACTTTAAAACCGTAATCGGTCAGCGCCCATGGTGCGTGCTCACGTGAGGAGCCGCAGCCAAAGTTTTCCCGTGCCAGCAGAATGGAGGCGCCTTTATATTCCGGGAAATTCAGCACAAATTCCGGGTCAGGTACCTGGCCTTTATCATCCAGAAAACGCCAGTCGTTAAACAGATGAGCACCAAATCCGGTGCGGGTGACCTTCTGCAAAAATTGCTTCGGTATGATCGCATCAGTATCGACGTTAGCGGCGTCCAGAGGGACAACCCGGCCTGTATGTTGGGTAAATTTCTCTGCCATGATTGTCTCCTTATTTCAGGCTGCGAATATCGGCGAAATGGCCGGTAACTGCCGCAGCGGCGGCCATCGCCGGGCTGACCAGATGGGTGCGTCCACCGCGGCCCTGACGACCTTCAAAGTTACGGTTACTGGTGGAGGCACAACGTTCGCCCGGATTCAGGCGGTCATTGTTCATGGCCAGACACATGGAGCAGCCAGGCAAGCGCCACTCGAAGCCTGCTTCGATAAAGATCTTATCCAGGCCTTCGGCTTCCGCCTGCGCTTTTACCGGGCCGGAGCCTGGCACAACCAGCGCCTGCACGCCGGGTGCCACTTTACGGCCTTTGGCGATCTCCGCCGCAGCGCGTAAATCTTCGATACGCGAGTTGGTGCAGGAGCCAATAAAGACTTTGTCGATGGTCACATCGGTCAACGGCACACCGGGTTTGAGACCCATATACGCCAGCGCTTTTTCGGCACTGGCGCGTTCGACCGGATCGGTAAATGAGGCCGGATCGGGAATAGTGTCATTCACGGAAATGACCTGACCCGGATTGGTTCCCCAGGTCACCTGCGGGGCAATCTCCTCCGCCTGCAGGGTAACAACGGTATCAAAAACCGCGTCATCATCGGTTTTCAGGGTTTTCCAGTACGCGACGGCGTCAGCGTAATCCTGATCTTTTGGCGCGTGCAGACGCCCTTTTACATAGTTGAAGGTGGTTTCATCCGGTGCCACCAGACCTGCTTTGGCCCCCATCTCGATGGCCATATTGCACAGAGTCATACGACCTTCCATGCTCAGCGCCTGAATAGCGTCACCGCAGAACTCAACTACGTGCCCGGTGCCGCCGGCACTGCCCGTTTTACCGATGATGGCCAGCACGATGTCTTTCGCGGTGATCCCCGGCGCGGCTTTGCCTTTCACTTCAATCTTCATGGTTTTGGCTCGGCCCTGTTTCAGGGTCTGCGTAGCCAGAACATGCTCAACTTCAGAGGTGCCAATACCGAACGCCAGTGCACCAAAGGCGCCGTGCGTTGCGGTATGGGAGTCGCCGCAGACGATGGTCATGCCGGGCAGGGTGATCCCCTGCTCAGGCCCCATCACGTGGACGATACCCTGATACGGATGGTTCAGATCGTAGAGCTCGACGCCAAACTCGTTACAGTTCTTGATCAACTCCTGCATCTGGATACGCGCCATTTCGCCCGACGCATTGATATCTTTGGTCTGGGTGGAAACGTTGTGATCCATTGTCGCGAAGGTTTTACCCGGCTGACGTACCGGGCGTTTGTGCGCACGCAGCCCATCAAATGCCTGTGGGGAGGTCACTTCGTGTACCAGATGCCTGTCGATATAGAGCAGCGGGGTTTCGTTTGGTGCCTCATAGACAACGTGTGCATCAAACAATTTTTCATATAACGTCTTCGCCATGATTACACCCCTTCAGCGACATAGCGGGCAATGATGTCGCCCATTTCATCGGTACTGACTGCCGCCGTGCCGCGTGCTAAATCACCGGTACGGACGCCTTCTTCTAACGCGCGATTAATGGCGTTTTCAATTGCGGTTGCCGCATCGCCTGCATCCAGGCTGTAGCGCAGCAGCAGAGCCAGGGAGAGGATCTGCGCAATCGGGTTAGCAATGTTTTTACCTGCGATATCCGGCGCGGAGCCGCCAGCAGGCTCGTACAGGCCAAAGCCTTCTTCGTTCAGGCTCGCTGACGGCAGCATGCCCATGGAGCCGGTGATCATCGCGCACTCATCCGAGAGGATATCGCCGAACAGGTTGGAGCACAGCAGTACGTCAAACTGGGACGGATCTTTAATCAGCTGCATTGTCGCGTTGTCGATGTACATATGCGACAGCTCAACGTCAGGATAATGCTTAGCAACTTCGCTGACGATCTCACGCCATAAGATGGAAGACTGCAGCACATTCGCTTTGTCGATAGAGGTGACTTTATGGCGGCGTTTGCGTGCTGACTCAAAAGCGATATGGGCGATACGTTCAATTTCGAAACGGTGATAGACCTCGGTGTCGAACGCTTTTTCATGCTGGCCGCTGCCTTCACGGCCTTTTGGCTGACCGAAATAGATCCCGCCGGTCAGCTCACGCACGCACAGAATGTCGAAGCCGTTAGCGGCGATATCCGCGCGCAGCGGGCAGAACTCTTCCAGACCCTGATACAGCTTTGCCGGACGCAGGTTACTGAACAGCTTGAAATGTTTACGCAGCGGCAGCAACGCGCCGCGCTCTGGCTGCTCTGCGGGGGGCAGGTGTTCCCATTTCGGGCCACCCACGGAACCAAACAGGACGGCATCGGCGTTCTCGCAACCCTCTACCGTTGCTTTTGGCAGCGGCGTACCGTGATTATCGATAGCAATACCGCCCACGTCGTAGTGGCTGGTGGTAATTTTCATCGCAAAACGCGAGCGAACGGCTTCCAGTACTTTCAGCGCCTGTGCCATCACTTCCGGGCCAATACCGTCACCCGGCAACACAGCAATATGGTAATTCTTCGACATTACACGGTTTCCTTGTTGTTCTCTTTATTCTGAGCTTTGCGTTGCAACTCTTTTTCGACTTCAGCGGCGCGCCAGATATTGTTCAGGACATGCACCATCGCTTTCGCAGAGGATTCGACGATATCGGTCGCCAGACCCACGCCGTGGAAGCGACGGCCGTTATAATTGACCACGATATCCACCTGACCGAGCGCATCTTTGCCATGGCCTTTGGCCGTCAGGTCATACTTGACCAGCTCCACGTCGTATTCGGTGACGCGGTTAATCGCCTGGTAGATAGCATCGACAGGACCATTGCCGTTTGCCGCTTCCGCTTTTATCTCATCCCCGCAGGCCAGCTTGATGGATGCCGTGGCGATGTCGCTGGAGCCGGACTGCACGCTGAAGTAATCCAGACGGAAATGCTCTGGCTCTTCCTGCTGTTTATTAATGAAGGCCAGTGCTTCCAGGTCATAGTCGAACACCTGACCTTTTTTGTCGGCCAGCTTCAGGAACGCGTCGTACAACTGATCCATGTTGTAATCGCTGTCCTTGTAACCCATCTCTTCCATACGATGTTTCACTGCCGCACGGCCGGAGCGGGAGGTCAGATTCAACTGAACCTGGTTCAGACCGATCGATTCCGGGGTCATGATTTCGTAGTTTTCGCGGTTTTTCAGTACGCCATCCTGGTGGATACCGGAAGAGTGCGCGAATGCGCCGGTACCGACAATTGCCTTGTTGGCGGGGATCGGCATGTTGCAAATCTGGCTGACGGTCTGGCTGGTACGCCAGATTTCATTGTGATTGATTCGGGTGTGCACGTTCATGATGTCTTTGCGCACTTTGATCGCCATGATCACTTCTTCCAGGGAACAGTTGCCTGCGCGTTCCCCGATACCGTTCATCGCACCTTCTACCTGACGGGCACCGGCGTGAACAGCGGCGATGGCGTTGCCGACGGCCAGGCCTAAATCGTCGTGGGTATGAACTGAGATAATTGCCTTATCAATGTTTGGCACACGATCATACAAGCCAGTAATGATGTTGGAGAACTCAAACGGCATGGTGTAGCCGACGGTGTCCGGGATGTTGATGGTTTTGGCCCCGGCATTAATGGCGGCTTCCACCACGCGTGCCAGATCCTCAATTGGCGTGCGGCCTGCGTCTTCACATGAGAATTCAACATCATCCGTGTAGTTGCGCGCGCGTTTGACCATGTAGACCGCGCGCTCAATCACCTCGTCGAGGGTACTGCGCAACTTGGTGGCAATATGCATGGGGGAGGTGGCAATAAAAGTATGAATACGGAATGCTTCAGCCACTTTCAGTGACTCGGCGGCAACGTCGATATCTTTCTCAACGCAGCGTGCCAGGCCACAGACGCGGCTGTTTTTGATGGTACGGGCGATGGTCTGAACCGATTCGAAATCACCCGGAGAAGAGACCGGGAAACCCACCTCCATCACGTCGACACCCATACGTTCGAGAGCCAGCGCAATCTGCAGCTTCTCTTTCACACTCAGGCTCGCCTGTAATGCCTGTTCACCGTCACGTAAAGTGGTATCAAAAATAATGACTTGCTGGCTCATGGGTTAGGTCCTTGTCAGTCTTAGGGCGCCTTGCTACGAGCATAAAAAAACCCGCGCAGTGGCGCGGGTTTTTAGTCTTACTGGTGACGATTCAACGCTGAATTTCGCCCGCCAGTCTACCGCGCACAGAGGATGCGTTTAGTAGTAGTAGACCGGTGAAACGAATGGTGCGAATCATGAATCGTGCTCCGTTAAATTCAATATGCTTTTAGTGGTACTGGATATGGGGGTTGATGTCAACCCCTGACAACAAAAACGACCCCGATCGCACGATGTTCCAGAGAATTTTATTTAGCTAATTGTGCTGGTTTTTATCTTTCATGCCTTTTGAAAAGTCTATTTTTGGACTGGAGATTCATCTCCGGAACGATTTAAATATAATTAGTATCAATTCAACATACGTCTGTAATGGATGAGCCCTGAGAAGAATTGTTTTTAATTTCATTGATTTATTAGTGCTACAAATAAAACCGCAGTAAATAAAGCGTGAGCAATGATGCGAGTTTGTTAATTGTTTGGCATGGCTCACGTGAATAGTTTAATAATACTTAAGTTATCATTAACCGAAGGGCGATTGTGTATTTGTCTTGATTATGGTTTCATGCAAACCATAATGTCATTGATATCATTTATGCGGAATTTCATCTCACCATCAATGACCTGGGCGAAGTCACCCTTTTGATGATGCGCTCTTTATATTTTCCGAATTTTAAACATTTCTCTTTCGCTGGTAGTATCTGCATGGTAAATCATATTTTTCGAAATTATTACTGTAATTTGGCAAAGGGAGTTTAGCGTGACAGTGGAGCCAGGAGTGCCAGAAAATAATATTAATCAACCTCAGGGTTATAATGGGGTTAAACCTCAGTTACGCACCGTGGATCTCAATCTGTTGACCGTGTTTGACGCGGTGATGCAGGAACAGAATATCACGCGGGCAGCGCAGTCTCTGGGGATGTCGCAGCCTGCCGTCAGCAATGCGGTATCCCGGCTTAAAGT
The DNA here is from genome assembly GCF_057320385.1 of Enterobacter cloacae complex sp. 394F7. Lineage (NCBI taxonomy): Bacteria > Pseudomonadati > Pseudomonadota > Gammaproteobacteria > Enterobacterales > Enterobacteriaceae > Enterobacter > Enterobacter cloacae complex sp. 394F7. The sequence goes on from NZ_JBXWCS010000001.1 coordinate 376,924, forward strand.
GATGTTTAATGACGAATTGTTTGTTCGTTATGGCAGGGGGATTCAACCCACGGCGCGTGCATTTCAGCTGTTTGGCTCTATCCGCCAGGCGTTACAGTTGGTGCAAAATGAGCTACCGGGATCGGGTTTTGAGCCCTTAAGCAGTGAGCGTGTTTTCCATCTTTGCGTATGTAGCCCGTTAGATAATTATTTGACGTCCGTGATCTACAATAAAGTGGAAGAAATTGCGCCCAATATTCAGCTGGTATTTAAATCTTCTCTTAATCAGAACACAGAACATCAGCTTCGATATCAGGAAACAGAATTCGTTCTGGGATACGAAGAGTTCCGTCGTCCGGAATTTTCCTGTGTGCCGCTGTTTAAAGATGAAATGGTACTGGTCGCCAGCAAAAAACATCCACGAATGAATATGCCGCTGCGCGAAAGTGATGTTTATAACGAGCAGCACGCTGTTGTTGCCCTCGACCGATACGCCTCATTTAGTCTGCCGTGGTATGACACTGCGGATAAACAGGCGAGCGTGGCTTATCAGGGAATGGCCATGGTCAGCGTCTTAAATGTGGTTTCCCAGACCCATCTGGTCGCTATTGCCCCGCGTTGGCTGGCGGAGGAGTTTTCGGAACCCTTAAATCTGCAAATCCTGCCGTTGCCACTCAAACTCAATAGCCGGACCTGTTATCTTTCCTGGCATGAAGCCGCAGGCCGGGATAAAGGCCATCAGTGGATGGAAGAGCTGCTTATTAGCATTTGCCGCCGATAAGCGTGTCAGGATAAATCACATCGGCGCGTGTGGTTTATCCTGCGTATTTTTTCCTTTACGGTATTTTGTGCTGTTGTTATTTTTTCTGGCTGCTGCCAGCCTCGCAAAAATAGATGATTTCCTGAAAGGTTGCGCTTTTCAGCGATGATTTATCACCTCACGAACGAATCACAGTGGAATTAACCATATCCTCCCTGTAACGCTGCTTTTTGTGCTTCTGACCCCGTTTGCCGCGTCCTGTTTGCTAATTGCCTGCCTCAAAACGAGCGGTTAAGGTAACGATCACTCTGCAATATATAAGATTGGTTCATCACGATCGTAAGACGGTGTGGAAATGAATTCTGCAGTCCGTCTATAACAAAATGCCTGGAGGCAAAGCATGGAGATGTTGTCTGGCGCGGAAATGGTCGTCCGATCGTTAATCGATCAGGGCGTGAAGCAGGTGTTCGGCTACCCTGGAGGCGCAGTTCTGGATATTTATGATGCGCTTCATACGGTAGGCGGCATTGACCATGTTTTGGTGCGCCACGAGCAGGCGGCGGTGCACATGGCTGACGGGCTGGCGCGTGCGACGGGTGAAGTGGGCGTGGTATTGGTCACCTCCGGCCCCGGCGCGACGAATGCAATTACCGGCATTGCGACAGCCTATATGGACTCCATCCCGCTGGTCATTCTATCCGGGCAGGTCGCAACGTCACTGATTGGCTACGATGCATTTCAGGAGTGTGACATGGTGGGGATTTCACGCCCCGTTGTGAAGCACAGTTTCCTGGTGAAGCAAACCGAAGACATTCCCGGCGTACTGAAAAAAGCCTTCTGGCTGGCAGCCAGTGGGCGTCCTGGTCCTGTGGTGGTCGATCTGCCAAAAGATATTCTTAACCCGGCAAACAAGCTGCCGTATGTCTGGCCGGAAACGGTAAGCATGCGCTCCTACAACCCAACGACACAGGGCCACAAAGGCCAGATCAAACGTGCGTTACACACGCTTCTGGCTGCGAAAAAGCCGGTGGTCTATGTCGGCGGCGGCGCGGTTAACTCAGCCTGTGAAGCGCAACTGCGTGAGCTGATCGAAAAATTGAATCTTCCTGTCGCCTCGTCACTGATGGGACTGGGCGCCTTCCCGGCAACGCACCGCCAGGCTCTGGGTATGTTGGGGATGCACGGTACCTATGAAGCCAACATGACGATGCATCATTCGGATGTGATCTTTGCCGTTGGCGTGCGCTTTGACGATCGCACGACCAACAATCTGGCGAAGTACTGTCCGAACGCCACCGTGCTGCATATTGATATCGATCCTACGTCTATTTCGAAAACGGTACCGGCGGATGTGCCGATCGTTGGGGATGCGCGACAGGTTCTGGAGCAAATGCTGGATCTGCTATCGCAGGAAACCCCTTCACAACCGTTGGATGAGATCCGCGACTGGTGGCAACAGATCGAGCAGTGGCGAGCACGTCAGTGTCTGAAATACGATACCCAAAGCGAAAACATTAAGCCGCAGGCGGTGATCGAAACCCTCTGGCGTCTGACGAAAGGTGAAGCCTATGTCACCTCTGATGTAGGTCAGCATCAGATGTTTGCCGCGCTTTATTATCCGTTTGATAAACCACGTCACTGGATCAACTCTGGTGGTCTGGGGACAATGGGCTTTGGGTTACCTGCCGCACTGGGGGTGAAGCTTGCGCTGCCGAATGAAACCGTCGTTTGCGTGACGGGAGACGGCAGCATTCAGATGAATATCCAGGAACTCTCCACCGCGTTGCAATATGAACTGCCGGTTCTGGTTCTGAACCTGAATAACGGTTATCTCGGTATGGTGAAGCAGTGGCAGGATATGATCTACTCTGGCCGCCATTCTCACTCCTACATGAAATCGCTGCCGGATTTTGTTCGTCTGGCCGAAGCCTATGGTCATGTCGGGATGCGGGTGACCGAGCCGACAGAGCTGGAAGCGAAACTTGCTGAAGCGCTTGAACACGTCAAAAATAACCGCCTTGTTTTCATGGATGTCATTGTTGATGGCACAGAGCACGTTTATCCGATGCATATTCGCGGTGGTGGTATGGACGAAATGTGGTTAAGTAAAACGGAGAGAACCTGATATGCGCCGGATATTATCTGTATTACTGGAAAACGAGTCTGGCGCACTGTCACGCGTTATTGGACTCTTTGCACAACGCGGCTACAACATTGAGAGCCTGACCGTTGCCCCTACCGAGGATCCTACGCTGTCGCGCATGACGATTCAGACCGTCGGCGACGCCAAGGTGCTTGAGCAGATCGAGAAACAGTTACACAAACTTGTCGATGTTCTGCGCGTGAGCGAACTGGGGCAGGGGGCCTATGTCGAACGTGAGGTCATGCTGGTGAAAATTCAGGCCAGCGGTTACGGCCGTGAAGAGGTTAAACGCAACGCGGATATCTTCCGTGGGCAGATTATTGACGTTACTCCTTCTTTATATACGGTTCAGTTGGTGGGAACGAGTGACAAGCTGGACGCATTCCTGGCGTCCGTAAGGGATGTGGCAAAAATTGTCGAGGTTGCGCGGTCGGGCGTTGTCGGTCTTTCGCGCGGCGAGAAAATCATGCGTTAGCAGGTAATAAGGTTCGCCTCTTTCAGCCCGGTCACCAAAGCCGGGCTTTTTTTTGCGTAATACGCCGATAACACAGATAAAAGCGGTTGCCGCGAAAGCTATTCTGCGTTTAGATGTTAAAAGATTTAACCATAACCTTGACAGGGCCATGGACTCTTTTCTTTTTTTAAGGGGCAATTGTGAAACTGGATGAAATCGCCCGGCTAGCCGGCGTGTCACGAACTACGGCCAGCTATGTGATTAACGGTAAAGCAAAGCAGTACCGTGTCAGCGACAAAACCGTTGAGAAAGTCATGGCGGTGGTTCGTGAGCACAACTACCACCCGAATGCTGTCGCAGCGGGCTTACGTGCCGGGCGCACCCGATCGATTGGTCTGGTGATCCCCGATCTGGAAAACACCAGCTACACCCGCATCGCTAACTATCTTGAACGTCAGGCTCGCCAGCGTGGCTATCAGCTCCTGATTGCCTGCTCTGAAGATCAGCCTGATAACGAAATGCGCTGTATTGAGCATCTGCTCCAGCGTCAGGTTGATGCGATCATCGTTTCGACCTCCTTGCCACCCGAGCATCCCTTCTATCAACGCTGGGCGAACGATCCGTTCCCAATCGTTGCACTGGACCGCGCCCTGGACAGAGAGCATTTTACCAGTGTCGTCGGTGCCGATCAGGATGACGCGGAAATGCTGGCCGCGGAGCTGAGAACCTTCCCGGCTGAAACCGTGCTCTATCTTGGGGCGTTGCCTGAGCTCTCTGTGAGTTTCCTGCGTGAGCAAGGCTTCAGAACGGCGTGGAAAGACGACCCGCGCGAGGTTCACTACCTTTATGCCAACAGTTATGAACGCGAAGCCGCTGCGCAGCTGTTCGAGAAATGGCTGGAGACGCACCCGATGCCTCAGGCGCTGTTCACCACTTCATTTGCGTTGCTGCAGGGGGTGATGGATGTCACTTTGCGTCGGGATGGTAAGCTGCCTTCCGATCTCGCTATCGCCACCTTCGGTGATAACGAACTGCTCGACTTCCTGCAATGTCCGGTCCTGGCCGTCGCGCAGCGCCATCGTGATGTGGCGGAGCGCGTGCTGGAGATCGTTCTCGCGAGCCTTGATGAACCACGTAAACCGAAGCCAGGGCTGACGCGCATCAAACGTAATCTCTACCGTCGCGGAATTTTAAGCCGCCATTAATGAAATGAGACGGGGCAGCGAAAACTGTCCCCTCTTTTTTCTGGATAATTCTGTCAAATAATTCCCGGAGAAAAATTAGGACGATTCCTTAGGAATCAGAACCTGCTATTTTTTTATTCTTTCAGGCGTTTTAAAATGCCTTTGAAAGAACATTTATACGATTTATAAAGCCTGTCTTTGTATTGTTTTGTTACAAAGCTGCCCGGTCGATGAATATTCAGACGTTTTTCCCCTGCTCCAGCGTGCTTGCCTGCCAGCCGGTTCGTTCATTGCGCATTGTGGTGAATGTGGCGCTGTTATCCCCTGTGAATATGTCTTAAAATGCTGCCCGCGTCGCAAACTGACACTTTATATTTCGATGCGATGATATTGAGTGAGCCTTAACGCTAGTGTGCATATTCGGTTTTTTTCTTACAAATATTCATAACGTTAATTTTGCCTCGCCAGTTGTGCAGTTATTAACCAGGACTGTTTATCTCTGTAAATAGAGCCCTTTCGGGTTCGTATAGAGAGAGTCCTGGCTTGACAAGCTTTTCCCTCGCTCCGTAAACTCCTTTAGGTGGGAATTTGTGGGTTAAAGTGGTGAGGAGGGGTGAGACTGGCATGTTACGTGGAGCAACGTTAGTCAATCTCGACAGTAAGGGGCGTTTATCGGTACCAACCCGATACCGCGACCAGCTGATCGAGAACGCTTCGGGTCAACTGGTTTGCACCATTGACATCAACTCCCCCTGCCTGCTGCTTTATCCTTTACCTGAATGGGAAATTATTGAGCAAAAGCTGTCGCGACTGTCGAGCATGAACCCACAGGAACGCCGCGTGCAGCGGTTGTTATTGGGGCATGCCAGTGAGTGTCAGATGGATAGTGCAGGGCGATTACTGATTGCGCCTGTGCTGCGGCAGCATGCCGGTCTGACCAAAGAAGTGATGCTGGTCGGTCAGTTCAACAAGTTTGAACTGTGGGACGAAACGACCTGGTATCAACAGGTCAAGGAAGATATCGACGCTGAGCAGTCTGATTCCGCTACCTTGTCGGAACGGCTGCAGGACTTGTCTCTATAAATATGATGGAAAATTATAAACATACAACGGTGTTGCTGGATGAGGCCGTCAACGGCCTGAATATTCGTCCGGACGGCATCTACATTGATGGCACTTTTGGTCGCGGTGGCCACTCGCGTTTGATCCTCTCCCAGCTTGGAGCGGAAGGACGTCTGCTGGCAATTGATCGCGATCCGCAGGCGATTGCTGTTGCGCAAACCATCGATGACCCACGCTTTTCCATCGTGCATGGACCTTTCTCTGCGCTGGCGGATTACGTTGCTGAGCGCGGCCTGACGGGCAAGATCGACGGGATTCTTCTCGATCTTGGCGTCTCTTCACCCCAACTTGATGATGCTGAACGCGGCTTCTCCTTTATGCGTGACGGCCCGCTGGACATGCGCATGGATCCCACGCGCGGTCAGTCTGCCGCCGAGTGGTTACAGACCGCGGATGAAGCCGATATCGCCTGGGTGATTAAAACCTTTGGCGAAGAACGTTTTGGCAAGCGCATCGCGCGCGCCATTGTTGAGCGCAATCGTATTGAGCCGATGACCCGCACGAAAGAGCTGGCCGAGGTGATTGCGGCGGCAACACCGGTGAAGGATAAACACAAACACCCCGCGACCCGTACCTTCCAGGCGGTTCGCATCTGGGTAAACAGTGAACTGGAGGAAATAGAGCTGGCGCTAAAAAGCTCGCTCGACGTGTTGGCCCCGGGAGGGCGGTTGTCCATCATCAGCTTCCATTCGCTGGAGGACCGTATTGTGAAACGCTTTATGCGTGAACAAAGCCGCGGTCCACAGGTGCCAGCAGGGCTGCCGATGACGGAAGAACAACTCAGGAAGCTGGGTGGCCGTCAGTTGCGAGCATTAGGCAAGTTGATGCCGGGCGAAGAAGAGGTGGCAGAGAATCCACGCGCCCGTAGTTCAGTGCTGCGTATTGCAGAGAGGACGAACGCATGATCGGCAGAGTGACAGAGACCCTAAGCAAAGTTAAGGATTCGTTAGGAAGCAACGAGCGCCATGCCTTGCCTGGTGTGATCGGCGACGATCTTTTGCGGTTTGGGAAGCTGCCACTCTGCTTGTTCATTTGCATCATTGTGACGGCAGTAACGGTGGTGACGACAGCCCACCACACACGTTTATTGACTGCGCAACGCGAGCAGATGGTACTGGAACGCGATGCGCTGGATATTGAATGGCGAAACCTGATCCTTGAAGAAAACGCCCTCGGCGATCACAGCCGGGTCGAGCGGATCGCAACAGAAAAGCTGCAATTGCAGCATGTTGATCCTTCCCAGGAAAATATCGTAGTACAAAAATAAGGGAAAACGCGACGCATGAGAGCAGCGGCAAAAACGCTAAAACCAAAACGTCAGGAAGAACAGGCCAACTTTATCAGTTGGCGTTTTGCGTTGCTTTGCGGCTGCATTTTACTCGCGCTGGGCTTCCTGCTGGGACGTGTGGCGTGGCTACAAATCATCGCGCCTGACATGCTGGTGCGCCAGGGCGATATGCGCTCTCTGCGCGTACAGGAAGTCTCCACATCTCGCGGGATGATCACCGATCGTTCCGGTCGTCCGCTGGCGGTGAGCGTACCGGTGAAGGCGATCTGGGCCGATCCGAAAGAGCTGCACGATGCCGGTGGTATCACGCTCGACAACCGCTGGAAAGCGCTGTCTGACGCCCTGAAAATGCCGCTGGATCAGCTTGCCTCCCGCGTTAATGCCAACCCGAAAGGGCGCTTTATCTATCTGGCGCGTCAGGTTAACCCTGACATGGCCGATTACATCAGAAAACTGAAGCTCCCGGGTATCCATCTGCGAGAAGAGTCTCGCCGTTACTATCCTTCCGGCGAAGTAACCGCTCACCTCATTGGTTTTACCAACGTCGATAGCCAGGGGATTGAAGGGGTTGAAAAAAGCTTCGATAAGTGGCTTACCGGTCAGCCGGGTGAGCGAATCGTGCGTAAAGACCGCTATGGTCGCGTGATTGAAGATATCTCTTCCACAGACAGCCAGGCCGCGCATAACCTGGCGTTGAGCATTGATGAACGCCTGCAGGCGCTGGTGTATCGCGAGCTGAACAATGCCGTGGCCTTTAACAAGGCGGAGTCGGGCAGCGCCGTGCTGGTGGATGTCAGCACTGGCGAAGTGCTGGCGATGGCCAACAGCCCGTCCTACAACCCGAACAACTTTACCGGTACCGCAAAAGATGCAATGCGTAACCGGGCCATTACCGACGTGTTCGAACCTGGCTCCACGGTGAAGCCGATGGTGGTGATGACGGCGCTGCAACGCGGCATCGTCAATGAGAACACGGTTCTGAACACGATCCCTTACCGAATCAACGGCCACGAGATTAAAGACGTGGCGCGCTACAGCGAATTGACCCTGACCGGGGTATTACAGAAGTCGAGTAACGTCGGTGTTTCAAAGCTGGCGTTAGCGATGCCGTCCTCAGCGTTAGTAGAGACTTACTCACGTTTTGGGCTAGGAAAGGCGACCAATTTGGGGTTGGTCGGAGAACGCAGTGGCTTATATCCTCAAAAACAACGGTGGTCTGACATAGAGAGGGCCACCTTCTCTTTCGGCTACGGGCTAATGGTAACCCCGTTACAGTTAGCGCGAGTCTACGCAACGATTGGCAGCTATGGCGTCTATCGCCCACTGTCGATTACCAAAGTTGATCCACCGGTTCCGGGCGAGCGTATCTTCCCGGAATCTATCGTTCGTACCGTTGTGCATATGATGGAAAGCGTGGCGCTACCTGGCGGTGGCGGCGTGAAGGCGGCGATCAAAGGCTATCGCATCGCCATTAAAACTGGTACGGCGAAAAAAGTGGGGCCAGACGGCCGCTACATCAACAAATACATTGCCTATACCGCAGGCGTTGCGCCTGCAAGCAATCCGCGTTTTGCGCTGGTGGTCGTCATTAACGATCCACAGGCGGGTAAATACTACGGCGGCGCCGTTTCAGCGCCTGTGTTCGGCGCCATCATGGGCGGCGTATTACGCACCATGAACGTTGAACCGGACGCGCTGGCAACGGGCGAAAAAAGTGAATTTGTAATTAATCAAGGCGAGGGTACAGGTGGCAGATCGTAATTTGCGCGACCTTCTCGCTCCGTGGGTGCCAAACGCACCTGAGCGAGCGCTACGGGAGATGGTACTGGACAGCCGTGTGGCTGCTTCCGGCGATCTTTTTGTGGCTGTAGTTGGTCATCAGGCGGACGGGCGTCGATATATCCCGCAGGCGATTGCGCAAGGTGTAGCTGCCATTATTGCTGAGGCTAAAGATGAGGCAACCGACGGTGAAATCCGTGAAATGCACGGTGTGCCGGTTATCTACCTTAGCCAGTTGAATGAGCGACTCTCCGCACTGGCGGGACGTTTTTATAACGAGCCTTCAGACCAGCTGCGTCTGGTGGGCGTGACGGGCACTAACGGTAAAACGACGACCACCCAATTGATGGCGCAATGGGCGCAACTGCTGGGAGAAACCGGCGCCGTAATGGGCACCGTGGGGAATGGGCTGCTGGGTAAAGTGAGCCCGACGGAAAATACCACCGGCTCCGCGGTTGACGTACAACATGTGATTGCCGGTCTGGCAGGGCAGGGTGCGACCTTTGCCGCGATGGAAGTCTCCTCTCATGGTCTGGTACAGCATCGTGTGGCGGCGTTGAAATTTGCTGCCTCCGTGTTCACGAACCTGAGTCGCGATCATCTTGATTATCATGGTGATATGGAGCATTACGAGGCCGCGAAATGGCTGCTCTTCTCCACGCATCACTATGGACAGGCCATCATCAACGCTGATGACGAAGTGGGGCGCCGCTGGCTTGCGAAGCTGCCGGATGCGGTTGCGGTGTCGATGGAAGACCATATCAATCCGAACTGCCATGGCCGCTGGCTGAAGGCGGTTGAGGTTAATTATCACGACAGTGGCGCGACGATTCGCTTTACCTCTTCCTGGGGTGAAGGCGAAATTGAAAGCCGCCTGATGGGGGCGTTTAACGTCAGCAACCTCCTGCTGGCGCTGGCAACGCTGCTGGCGTTGGGCTATCCGATGGCCGAACTGCTCAACATCGCAGAGCGTCTGCAGCCCGTCTGTGGCCGTATGGAAGTGTTCAGTGCACCAGGTAAACCGACCGTTGTTGTCGATTATGCCCACACGCCGGATGCGCTGGAAAAAGCGCTTGAAGCGGCACGTCTGCACTGCGCCGGTAAGCTCTGGTGTGTGTTTGGCTGTGGGGGCGATCGCGACAAGGGCAAGCGTCCGTTGATGGGTGCCATCGCCGAACAGTTCGCGGATATTCCGGTTGTGACCGATGACAACCCGCGTACTGAAGAGCCGCGCGCCATTATCAACGATATCCTGGCCGGTATGCTGGACGCAGGACGTGCCCGCGTGGTGGAAGGCCGTGCGGAAGCCGTGACCAACGCCATCATGCAGGCGCAGGAGAACGACGTCGTGCTCCTGGCGGGTAAAGGCCATGAAGATTATCAGATTGTTGGCAATCGTCGTCTGGACTATTCGGACCGTGTAACGGCAGCGCGTCTGTTGGGAGTGGTGGCATGATCAGCTTAACGCTCGGCAAGGCGGCAACCCTCTTGCAGGGTACGTTGCATGGTCAGGATCTGACCATCGACGCCGTGACGACAGATACCCGCAAAGTGACCGCCGGGTGCCTGTTTGTGGCACTGAAGGGCGAACGTTTTGACGCCCACGATTTTGCTGAACAGGCGAAAGAGAATGGTGCGGGTGCGCTGCTGGTGAACCGCAAACTCGATATCGATTTACCGCAGATTGTGGTGAAGGATACGCGCCTTGCCTTCGGTGAGCTGGCAGCATGGGTTCGTCAGCAGGTGCCAGCTCGCGTTGTTGCTCTGACGGGGTCTTCGGGCAAAACGTCAGTAAAAGAGATGACGGCGGCGATCCTCAGTCAGTGCGGTAACACGCTTTACACCGCAGGCAATCTAAATAATGACATCGGCGTGCCGATGACATTGCTTCGCCTCACCAAAGAGCATGACTTTGCGGTGATTGAATTAGGGGCAAACCACCAGGGTGAAATTGCCTGGACGGTCAGCCTGACGCGTCCGGAGGCTGCGCTGGTGAACAACCTGGCCGCCGCGCATCTGGAAGGTTTCGGTTCACTTGAAGGCGTGGCGAAAGCCAAAGGTGAGATCTATACCGGCCTGCCGGATAACGGTATCGCCATTATGAATGCCGATAATAACGACTGGTTGAACTGGCAGAGCATCATCGGTTCACGTAAGACGTGGCGCTTCTCGCCTAATGCGGCAGACAGTGATTTTACCGCGACCCAGATCCATGTGACTTCGCATGGCACGGAATTCACGCTCAATACCCCAACGGGAGGCATTGAGGTTCTGCTGCCGCTGCCGGGTCGCCATAACATCGCTAATGCGCTTGCTGCCGCGGCGCTGTCGATGGCCGTCGGCGCAACACATGACGCGATCAAAACTGGCCTTGCGAATTTAAAAGCCGTACCGGGACGTCTGTTCCCAGTCCAGCTTGCAGAAAACAAACTGCTGCTGGATGACTCCTACAACGCGAACGTCGGTTCGATGACGGCAGCCGTACAGGTGTTGTCCGAAATGCCAGGCTATCGCGTGATGGTGGTTGGCGATATGGCCGAGTTGGGCGATGAGAGCGAAGCCTGTCATATCCAGGTGGGTGAAGCCGCGAAAGCGGCCGGGCTGGATTGCGTACTGAGCGCAGGAAAACTGAGCCAGGCGATTAGCCATGCCAGCGGTGTTGGCGAACATTTTGCCGATAAAGCCGCACTGATTGAACGTCTGAAGACGTTGATTGCTGAAAAACAAATTGTGACTGTGTTAGTGAAAGGTTCACGTAGTGCCGCCATGGAAGAGGTAGTGCACGCATTACAGGAGAACGGGACATGTTAGTTTGGCTGGCCGAACATTTGGTCAAATATTACTCAGGCTTTAACGTCTTTTCCTATCTGACGTTTCGCGCCATCGTCAGCCTGCTGACTGCGCTGTTCATCTCGTTGTGGATGGGCCCGCGCATGATTGCCCGTCTGCAAAAACTCTCTTTCGGCCAGGTTGTGCGTAACGATGGTCCGGAATCGCACTTCAGCAAGCGCGGTACGCCAACCATGGGCGGGATTATGATCCTGACCGCGATCGTGGTTTCCGTGCTGCTGTGGGCCTATCCATCCAACCCGTACGTCTGGTGTGTGCTGACTGTGCTGGTGGGCTACGGAATCATTGGGTTTGTTGATGATTACCGCAAAGTGGTACGTAAAGACACGAAAGGTCTGATCGCCCGCTGGAAATATTTCTGGATGTCAGTAATTGCGCTGGGCGTGGCCTTCGCGCTGTATCTGGCCGGAAAAGACACTCCCGCTACCGAGCTGGTGGTGCCGTTCTTTAAAGACGTCATGCCGCAACTGGGGCTGTTCTACATTCTGCTGGCGTACTTCGTGATTGTGGGCACCGGTAACGCGGTGAACCTGACCGATGGTCTGGATGGCCTGGCCATTATGCCAACGGTCTTCGTGGCCGCAGGTTTCGCGCTGGTGGCGTGGGCGACCGGCAACATGAACTTTGCCAACTATCTGCACATTCCTTATCTGCGTCACGCGGGCGAGCTGGTGATCGTCTGTACGGCCATTGTCGGGGCGGGGCTGGGCTTCCTGTGGTTCAACACCTATCCGGCCCAGGTCTTTATGGGTGACGTCGGTTCACTGGCTCTGGGCGGCGCGCTGGGTATTATTGCCGTGCTGCTGCGCCAGGAGTTCCTGCTGGTCATCATGGGTGGGGTATTCGTGGTTGAGACCCTGTCGGTGATCCTGCAGGTCGGTTCCTTTAAGCTGCGCGGCCAGCGCATCTTCCGTATGGCACCGATTCACCATCACTATGAACTGAAAGGCTGGCCAGAGCCGCGCGTCATCGTGCGCTTCTGGATTATTTCGCTGATGCTGGTGCTGATTGGCCTGGCAACGCTGAAGGTACGTTAATCATGGCAGATTACCAGGGCAAAAAAGTCGTTATCATCGGGTTGGGCCTTACTGGCCTGTCCTGCGTGGACTTTTTCCTTGCGCGCGGCGTGACGCCGCGGGTGATGGATACGCGTGTTTCTCCGCCGGGTCTGGACAAACTGCCGGAACAGGTTGAACGCCACCTTGGTGGTCTGAATAATGACTGGCTGCTGGCAGCCGATCTGATTGTGGCCAGCCCCGGTATGGCGCTGGCGCACCCTTCACTGAGCGCCGCGGCGGATGCGGGCGTTGAGATTGTCGGTGATATCGAGCTGTTCTGCCGCGAAGCGCAGGCACCTGTTATCGCCATTACCGGCTCTAACGGAAAAAGCACCGTCACTACCCTGGTGGGTGAGATGGCGAAAGCGGCGGGCAAAAATGTCGGCGTTGGCGGCAACATTGGTTTGCCGGCGCTGATGCTGCTGGACAAAGGCTGCGAGCTGTACGTACTGGAACTCTCCAGCTTCCAGCTGGAAACCACCTCCAGCCTGCATGCGGCCGCGGCCACAATCCTGAACGTGACCGAAGATCATATGGACAGGTATCCATTTGGTCTACAGCAGTATCGCGCAGCCAAACTGCGTATATATGAAAATGCCAAAGTCTGCGTCGTTAACGCCGATGATGCCCTGACCATGCCGGTACGCGGTGCCGATGACCGCTGCATCAGCTTTGGTATCACCATGGGTGATTATCATCTGAACCGTCAGCTGGGTGAAACCTGGCTGCGGGTGAAAGGTGAGAAGGTGTTGAACGTGAAGGAGATGAAGCTTTCCGGTCAGCATAACTACACCAATGCGCTGGCGGCGCTGGCGCTGGCGGATGCCGTCGGTTTGCCACGCTCCTCCAGCCTGCAGGCGCTGACCACCTTTACCGGACTGGCGCACCGTTTCCAGCTGGCGCTGGAGCATAACGGCGTACGCTGGATCAATGATTCCAAAGCCACCAACGTAGGCAGTACAGAGGCCGCGCTGAATGGTTTGCAGGTGGAAGGTACTCTGCATCTGCTGCTGGGTGGCGACGGTAAATCCGCCGATTTCACCTCCCTGAAGCAGTATCTTTCTGGCGATAACATCCGTCTCTACTGCTTTGGTCGTGATGGCAGGGAACTGGCAGAACTGCGTCCTGAGATCGCCGAGCAGACCGAAACCATGGAACAGGCAATGCGCCTGATTGCTCCTCGCGTGAAGCCGGGCGATATGGTGCTGCTCTCTCCGGCATGCGCCAGCCTCGATCAATTCAAGAATTTCGAACAGCGTGGTGATCTCTTTACCCGCCTGGCGAAGGAGTTAGGCTGATGCGTTTATCTCTCCCTCGCCTGAAAATGCCGCGCTTCCCAGGATTTGGTGTCCTGGTGTGGTTGTTTGCGGCACTGAAAGGCTGGGTGATGGGCTCTCGTCAGAAAGATAACGACAGCCTGATCATGTACGATCGCACGCTCTTCTGGCTCACCCTGGGGCTGGCGGCGGTCGGCTTTATTATGGTGACGTCAGCATCAATGCCCGTCGGGCAGCGACTGGCGAACGATCCTTTCCTGTTTGCCAAGCGAGATGGTCTGTACATCATCCTGGCGTTCTGTCTTGCGCTGATAACCTTACGTCTGCCAATGGCGTTCTGGCAGCGACACAGTACCGCGATGCTGATCGCCTCGATCATCATGCTGCTGATCGTGCTGGTGGTGGGGAGTTCCGTAAACGGGGCATCGCGCTGGATCGCCTTTGGTCCGCTGCGTATTCAGCCTGCAGAATTTACCAAACTGTCCCTGTTCTGCTACCTGGCGAACTACCTGGTGCGCAAAGTAGATGAAGTGCGTAACAACCTTCGCGGCTTCCTGAAACCGATGGGCGTGATTCTGGTGCTGGCGGTCTTACTGCTGGCACAGCCTGACCTCGGTACCGTGGTGGTTCTGTTTGTGACGACGCTGGCGATGCTGTTCCTGGCGGGGGCGAAACTGTGGCAGTTCATCGCCATTATCGGGATGGGTATTTCAGCGGTTGTCCTGCTGATCCTTGCTGAACCATACCGTATCCGCCGTGTGACCTCGTTCTGGAACCCGTGGGAAGACCCGTTTGGCAGTGGCTATCAGCTGACGCAGTCACTCATGGCGTTTGGCCGCGGTGAAGTCTGGGGACAAGGCCTGGGCAACTCTGTTCAGAAACTGGAGTATTTACCCGAAGCGCATACTGACTTCATCTTCTCCATTATTGCGGAAGAACTGGGTTATATCGGTGTGGTATTAGCGCTATTAATGGTATTCTTCGTCGCTTTCCGCGCCATGTCGATTGGGCGGAAAGCGCTGGAGATCGATCACCGCTTCTCAGGTTTCTTAGCCTGTTCAATTGGTATCTGGTTTAGCTTCCAGGCATTGGTTAACGTCGGGGCCGCAGCGGGTATGCTGCCGACCAAGGGCCTGACGTTGCCGTTGATCAGTTATGGTGGTTCCAGTCTGTTGATCATGTCGACGGCCATCATGATGTTGTTACGTATAGATTATGAAACGCGTCTGGAAAAAGCCCAGGCGTTTACACGAGGTTCACGATGAATCAACCGAAGCGGTTAATGGTGATGGCAGGCGGTACCGGTGGACATGTGTTCCCGGGGCTGGCGGTTGCGCACCATTTAATGGATCAGGGCTGGCAGGTACGCTGGCTGGGAACCGCAGACCGCATGGAAGCCGATCTGGTACCGAAGCACGGTATTGAGATCGACTTTATTCGTATTTCTGGCCTTCGTGGCAAAGGTATTAAGGCCCAACTTCTGGCGCCGGTGCGCATTTTCAACGCATGGCGTCAGGCGCGCAGCATCATGAAGCGCTTTCAGCCTGATGTGGTGCTGGGCATGGGCGGTTACGTTTCAGGTCCGGGGGGACTTGCCGCGTGGTCGTTGGGCATTCCCGTCGTATTACATGAGCAGAATGGTATCGCCGGCCTGACCAATAAATGGCTGGCGAAAATCGCCACCAAAGTGATGCAGGCGTTTCCTGGTGCGTTCCCGAAAGCGGACGTCGTGGGTAACCCGGTGCGCGTGGACGTACTGGCGCTGCCGTTACCGGATGCCCGCATGGCTGGCCGTGAAGGACCGGTCCGTGTGTTGGTCGTCGGTGGATCGCAGGGGGCACGTATCCTGAACCAGACGATGCCGCAGGTTGCCGCAAAGCTGGGTGATGCCGTGACGATCTGGCATCAAAGCGGAAAAGGCGCTCAGCAGACCGTTGAGCAGGCTTATGCGGCAGAAGGCCAGCCGCAGCACAAAGTAACAGAGTTTATCGACGATATGGCAGCAGCGTATGCCTGGGCCGATGTCGTGGTCTGCCGCTCTGGCGCATTAACGGTGAGTGAAATTGCTGCTGCAGGTTTACCGGCCCTGTTTGTGCCGTTCCAGCACAAAGACCGTCAGCAGTACTGGAATGCGCTGCCGCTTGAAAAAGCCGGTGCCGCGAAAATTTTTGAGCAGCCACAATTTACCGCCGATGCGGTCGCCACCACCCTGGCGGGCTGGAACAGAGAAGCATTAATGGAGATGGCGCAACGCGCACGTGCGACAGCCATTCCTGATGCAACGGAACGGGTGGCAAAAGAAGTGAGCCTGGCAGCCCAGGCTTAACCCTCGCAGCGCGTGAAGCGCGGCACGAATTTTTTAAGTAGTCGATGGCGTTTAGAGAATGAATACACAACAACTGGCAAAACTGCGTTCAATCGTGCCCGAGATGCGTCGCGTCCGGCACATTCACTTTGTTGGCATCGGTGGTGCTGGCATGGGCGGTATTGCCGAAGTGTTAGCTAACGAAGGCTATCAGATCAGCGGGTCTGACCTGGCGCCAAACCCTGTTACGCAGCAACTGGCGTCGCTTGGGGCGACTATCTATTTCAACCATCGCCCTGAAAACGTGCGCGATGCGAGTGTGGTGGTGGTATCCAGCGCCATCTCCTCTGATAACCCGGAAATCGTGGCCGCGCATGAAGCGCGTATTCCGGTGATCCGCCGCGCGGAAATGCTGGCAGAACTGATGCGTTTCCGTCACGGGATTGCGATTGCCGGGACGCACGGTAAAACCACGACCACGGCGATGGTTTCCAGTATTTATGCCGAAGCGGGTCTCGACCCGACGTTCGTCAACGGCGGTCTGGTAAAAGCAGCAGGTGTGCATGCGCGTCTGGGCCACAGCCGTTATCTGATTGCGGAAGCGGATGAGAGCGATGCGTCGTTCCTGCATCTGCAGCCGATGGTGGCGATTGTCACTAACATCGAAGCTGACCACATGGATACCTACCAGGGCGACTTCGAGAACTTAAAGCAGACCTTTATCAACTTCCTGCATAACCTGCCGTTCTATGGACGCGCGGTAATGTGTGTGGACGATCCGGTCATTCGCGAGTTGTTGCCGCGGGTTGGTCGTCAGATCACTACCTATGGCTTCAGCGAAGACGCGGATGTTCGCGTGGAAGAGTACAAACAGATTGGTGCGCAGGGGCATTTCACCCTGGCGCGTCAGGACAAAGAGCTGCTGCACGTGACGCTGAACGCACCAGGCCGTCATAACGCCCTGAACGCAGCCGCGGCGGTGGCCGTCGCAACAGAAGAAGGCATTGATGACGATGCGATCCTGCGCGCGCTGGAAAGCTTCCAGGGAACCGGGCGTCGTTTCGACTTCCTTGGCGAATTCCCGCTGGATGCGGTAAACGGTAAACCGGGTACTGCCATGCTGGTAGACGACTATGGCCACCATCCAACCGAAGTGGACGCGACCATTAAGGCCGCACGTGCGGGATGGCCAGAGAAGAACCTGGTGATGATCTTCCAGCCACACCGTTTTACGCGTACGCGGGATCTGTATGACGATTTCGCCAGCGTGCTGTCCCAGGTGGACACATTGCTGATGCTGGATGTTTATTCTGCGGGCGAAACGCCGATCCCAGGCGCGGACAGCCGTTCTCTGTGTCGAACCATTCGCGGACGCGGTAAAGTAGACCCTATTTTGGTTTCGGATCCTGCTCAGGTCGCCGAAATTCTGGCGCCGGTACTGACAGGTAACGATTTGATTCTGATTCAGGGCGCGGGAAATATCGGCAAAATCGCCCGTACCTTAGCTGAAATCAAACTGAAGCCGCAAACTCAGGAGGATGAGCATCATGGCTGATAAGATTGCTGTCCTGTCTGGCGGCACCTCCGCCGAGCGCGAGGTTTCCCTGAATTCAGGCGCTGCGGTACTGGCGGGCCTGCGTGAGGCTGGCGTTAATGCACATCTGGTCGATCCGAAAGAGGTCGATGTAACGCAGCTGAAAGCAATGGGCTTCGATAAAGTCTTTATTGCTCTGCACGGTCGTGGGGGAGAAGACGGTACCCTGCAAGGGTTGCTGGATCTCATCGGTATGCCCTACACCGGCAGCGGCGTGATGGCCTCCGCCCTCTCAATGGATAAACTGCGCAGTAAACTGCTGTGGCAGGGGGCGGGTTTGCCGGTTGCGCCGTGGGTTGCGTTGACGCGCCGCGAATTTGAAATGGGCCTTCAGGATAGCGTTAATGCACGCATTGCTGAGCTGGGCTTACCGATTATTGTAAAGCCCAGCCGTGAAGGGTCGAGCGTTGGGATGTCCAAAGTTGATAAAGCTGACGATTTATCGTCTGCTTTAGCGCTGGCATTTCAACACGATGAAGAAGTTCTGATTGAAAAATGGCTCAGCGGACCGGAATTTACCGTGGCAATGCTTGGTGAAGAAATTTTACCGTCGATTCGCATCCAACCTGCTGGCGTCTTCTATGATTATGAGGCGAAGTATCTCTCTGACGAGACGCAATATTTCTGCCCAGCAGGTCTTGAAGCAGAACGTGAAGCGGATTTACAGTCCCTGGTGCTTAAAGCCTGGCATATTCTTGGTTGCAGTGGCTGGGGACGCATTGATGTGATGCTCGACAGCGATGGGCAATTTTATTTGCTGGAAGCGAATACTTCTCCAGGCATGACCAGCCACAGCCTTGTGCCGATGGCCGCGCGTCAGGCGGGGATGAGCTTCTCGCAGTTAGTCGTACGTATTCTGGACCAGGCGGGCTGATATGTCTCAGGCTGCATTGAACACGCGCAACCGCGATGACGAGGAAGAATATTCTTCTTTACGCCGGAGTAATGGAACGCGTCTTGCAGGGATTATTTTCCTGCTCGGGGTGCTGTGCACCGTGTTTATCAGCGGCTGGATGGTACTGGGCTGGATGGAAGATGCGCAGCGGTTGCCGCTGTCGAAGCTGGTGGTCACCGGTGAACGCCACTACACGCGTAACGATGATATTCGCCAGTCGATTCTGGCACTGGGGTCGCCTGGCACTTTTATGACGCAGGATGTCAACATTATTCAGAGTCAGATTGAACGTCTGCCCTGGATAAAACAGGCGAGTGTAAGAAAGCAATGGCCTGATGAATTGAAGATTCATCTGGTTGAATATGTGCCCATTGCGCGTTGGAATGATCAGCACATGGTTGACGTAGACGGAAATTCCTTCAGCGTCCCGGCCGATCGTGTCAACAAGCAAAATTTACCGATGTTGTATGGTCCTGAAGGCAGCGAAAACGAAGTATTACAGGGTTTTCGCGAGATGGGGCAAGTGCTGGCGAAGGACAGGTTTACGTTAAAAGAAGCTGCGATGACGGCGCGCCGTTCGTGGCAGCTCACCTTAACGAATGGCATTAAGCTCAACCTTGGCCGCGGCGACACGATGAAGCGTCTGGCGCGTTTTGTAGAACTTTACCCGGTTTTACAGCAGCAGGCACAGACTGACGGCAAACGGATAAGCTACGTTGATTTGCGCTATGACTCAGGCGCAGCAGTCGGTTGGGTACCGGCTCCGGTCGAGGAACCTAATCAGCAACAGAATCAGGCACAGGTACAGGCAGAACAACAATGATCAAGGCGACGGACAGAAAACTGGTAGTTGGACTGGAGATTGGCACCGCGAAGGTTGCCGCTTTAGTAGGGGAAGTTCTGCCCGACGGTATGGTCAATATCATTGGCGTGGGCAGTTGCCCGTCCCGTGGTATGGATAAAGGTGGGGTAAACGATCTTGAGTCGGTGGTGAAATGCGTGCAGCGAGCCATCGATCAGGCTGAATTAATGGCAGATTGCCAGATTTCCTCTGTCTATCTGGCCCTCTCTGGTAAGCATATCAGCTGCCAGAACGAAATCGGCATGGTGCCCATTTCTGAAGAAGAAGTGACGCAGGAAGACGTTGAAAACGTTGTGCATACGGCGAAGTCCGTGCGCGTGCGCGATGAGCATCGCGTGCTGCACGTGATCCCGCAGGAATATGCGATCGACTACCAGGAAGGGATCAAGAACCCGGTTGGTCTGTCTGGCGTGCGTATGCAGGCAAAAGTGCACCTGATCACATGTCATAACGATATGGCGAAGAACATCGTAAAAGCCGTTGAACGTTGTGGCCTGAAAGTTGACCAACTTATTTTCGCCGGTCTGGCGGCAAGCTATTCCGTGCTGACCGAAGATGAACGTGAACTGGGCGTCTGTGTGGTCGATATTGGTGGTGGTACAATGGATATGGCCGTGTATACCGGCGGTGCCCTGCGCCACACCAAAGTGATCCCTTACGCGGGGAACGTGGTTACCAGCGATATTGCCTACGCGTTTGGTACGCCGCCAAGCGATGCAGAAGCGATTAAAGTGCGCCACGGTTGTGCGCTGGGGTCTATCGTTGGCAAAGATGAGAGCGTTGAAGTGCCAAGCGTGGGCGGCCGTCCGCCGCGTAGCCTGCAGCGCCAGACGTTGGCAGAGGTGATTGAGCCGCGCTATACCGAGCTGCTCAACCTGGTCAACGAAGAGATTTTGCAATTACAGGAACAGCTTCGCCAGCAGGGCGTAAAACATCATCTTGCGGCGGGGATTGTATTAACCGGCGGTGCAGCGCAAATTGAAGGTCTTGCGGCCTGTGCGCAGCGTGTGTTCCATACGCAGGTGCGTATTGGCGCACCGCTGAATATTACCGGTTTAACGGATTATGCCCAGGAGCCTTACTATTCAACGGCTGTGGGCCTGCTCCACTACGGGAAAGAATCCCATCTCAGTGGTGAAGCAGAAGTGGAAAAACGCGTCTCAGTGGGGTCGTGGGTCAAACGACTGAACAACTGGCTGCGAAAAGAGTTTTAATTTTTTTAAGAGACCGGAGAGAATTAACGGTCTCGGGCGACAGGCACAACGGAGAGAGAAATTATGTTTGAACCTATGGAACTGACCAACGACGCGGTGATTAAAGTCATCGGCGTCGGTGGCGGCGGCGGTAACGCCGTAGAGCATATGGTGCGCGAGCGCATTGAAGGTGTTGAATTCTTTGCGGTTAACACCGATGCACAGGCACTGCGTAAGACGGCAGTTGGCCAGACTATCCAGATTGGTGGTGGCATCACCAAAGGTCTGGGCGCAGGGGCTAACCCGGAAGTGGGTCGCAATGCGGCTGAAGAAGATCGTGAAGCGCTGCGTGCTGCATTGGAAGGTGCGGACATGGTCTTCATCGCAGCAGGAATGGGTGGCGGTACAGGTACCGGCGCAGCACCTGTTGTGGCTGAAGTGGCTAAAGATTTAGGTATCCTGACCGTTGCTGTCGTGACCAAGCCTTTCAATTTTGAAGGCAAGAAACGTATGGCCTTCGCGGAGCAGGGTATCACCGAGCTGTCCAAGCATGTGGACTCGCTGATCACCATCCCGAACGACAAACTGCTGAAAGTGCTGGGTCGCGGTATCTCTCTGCTGGATGCCTTTGGCGCAGCAAACGACGTGCTGAAAGGCGCGGTTCAGGGTATCGCTGAACTGATTACCCGTCCTGGCCTGATGAACGTTGACTTTGCTGACGTTCGCACCGTGATGTCCGAAATGGGCTACGCGATGATGGGCTCCGGCGTGGCGAGCGGTGAAGACCGTGCGGAAGAAGCGGCTGAAATGGCTATCTCTTCTCCGCTGCTGGAAGATATCGATCTGTCGGGTGCGCGTGGCGTGCTGGTCAACATCACCGCTGGCTTTGACCTGCGTCTGGATGAGTTCGAAACCGTGGGTAACACCATCCGTGCGTTCGCCTCTGACAACGCGACCGTGGTAATCGGTACCTCCCTTGACCCGGAAATGAACGACGAGCTGCGTGTAACGGTTGTTGCTACCGGTATCGGTATGGACAAGCGTCCTGAAATCACTCTGGTGACGAACAAGCAGACTCAGCAACCGGTAATGGATCGTTACCAGCAGCACGGTATGTCTCCTCTGACTCAGGAGCAAAAACCGGCCGCGAAAGTGGTTAATGACCCAACGCCGCAAACGGCGAAAGAGCCAGATTATCTGGATATCCCGGCGTTCCTGCGTAAGCAAGCTGACTAAGAATTGGCTGGAATTTGGGGATTTCCGCTCTTTGTGCTAAACTGGCCCACCGTTAGTGATATACACTCTCGGTTGGATAGTTAATTTGGCGAGATTATACGATGATCAAACAAAGGACACTTAAACGTATCGTTCAGGCGACGGGTGTCGGTTTACATACCGGCAAGAAAGTCACCCTGACGTTACGCCCTGCGCCGGCCAATACCGGGGTCATCTATCGTCGCACCGACTTGAATCCACCGGTAGATTTTCCGGCCGATGCCAAATCTGTGCGTGATACTATGCTCTGTACTTGTCTGGTGAACGAGCATGACGTGCGGATTTCTACCGTAGAGCACCTGAACGCCGCCCTGGCGGGTCTGGGTATCGACAACATTATTGTTGAAGTCGATGCGCCAGAAATCCCGATCATGGATGGTAGTGCTGCTCCGTTCGTTTATCTGTTGCTGGATGCCGGCATCGAAGAACTGAACTGCGCGAAGAAATTTGTTCGCATCAAAGAGACCGTTCGCGTCGAAGATGGCGACAAGTGGGCTGAATTCAAACCGTACAATGGTTTCTCGTTGGACTTCACCATCGATTTTAACCATCCGGCGATTGATGCCAGTACCCAGCGCTATGCGATGAACTTCTCTGCTGATGCGTTTATGCGCCAGATCAGCCGTGCTCGTACTTTCGGCTTCATGCGTGATATCGAATATCTGCAGTCCCGCGGCCTGTGCCTGGGCGGCAGCTTCGATTGTGCCATCGTTGTTGACGATTATCGCGTACTGAACGAAGACGGTCTGCGTTTCGAAGATGAATTCGTTCGCCACAAAATGCTTGATGCAATTGGCGACCTGTTCATGTGTGGTCACAACATTATTGGTGCATTTACCGCGTTCAAATCCGGTCATGCGCTGAATAACAAACTCTTGCAGGCCGTCCTGGCAAAACAGGAAGCCTGGGAGTATGTGACCTTCGAAGACGAAGCTGAACTGCCGCTGGCCTTCAAAGCCCCTGGCCTGGTTCTGGCGTAACGGTTCAAGCCGTTTCGTAAAAAAATCGACTGGTTAACCTGGTACTCTCTCCGACCAGGGAAACCAGTCGTTTTTATTTTCACCTTTCTTCATTTTGCCCCAGCTTCCCCTTTCGCTTAGCAGGCGTAGAAAATCTGTGCGTTAGCTGCATTCTTGACCGTTTTTCCCCGCTGCAGTACGTCATTCCTGCTGCTGTGTATTGGCTTTAGTGGTAATATCTGGGCGCTTAAAAGAATAACTGAACTCAGCCTGTGTAAGACGGGCTTATGTGGTGGAGCAAGTGAGCGGAATTCTGACGCGCTGGCGACAATTTGGCAGACGTTACTTCTGGCCGCATCTCTTATTAGGGATGGTCGCGGCGAGTTTCGGCTTGCCTGCGCTCAGCAACAGCGCTGAAACTGCCACACCGGCAAAGACGTCAACCACCAAACACGATCTCACCGCGCGCGTTAACTTCACCAATCTTGCGTGGCTTGAAGCCAGCCGCCGTCCTAACTTTTCGGTAGATTACTGGCAGCAGCACGCCATCCGCACGGTTATCCGCCATCTGTCATTTGCAATGGCGCCGCAGGCCATACCGGTTGCTGAAGAGACGCTGCCGGTTCAGGCGCAACACCTTGCGCTGCTGGATACGCTCAACGCGCTGTTGACGCAGGACAGCCAGCCAGCTGTTAGCGTTCCGCAGACAGCGCAATCCATCGTTCTTTCACCCGCCACATTCTCTGTCTCGACGTGGATAAGCCAGGTTCATGGCATCCGCGCCGGGCCTCAGCGCCTCAGTTAAATTAACCGTTTTCAATACCTTAATTTATCTGCCCGTTATGGGGCGTTTGAGAATTTATTATGCTAATCAAATTATTAACCAAAGTTTTTGGTAGTCGTAACGATCGTACCCTGCGCCGTATGCGCAAAGCTGTCGCTGTCATCAACGGTATGGAACCGGCGATGGAAAAGCTGTCTGATGACGAGCTGAAAGCGAAAACCGCAGAATTCCGCGCACGCCTGGAAAAAGGCGAAACCTTAGAAAGCCTGATCCCGGAAGCCTTCGCGGTTGTGCGTGAAGCGAGTAAACGTGTATTCGGCATGCGTCACTTCGACGTGCAGCTGCTGGGCGGTATGGTGCTTAACGAGCGCTGCATCGCGGAAATGCGTACCGGTGAAGGTAAAACCCTGACCGCGACGCTGCCTGCCTATCTGAACGCACTGACCGGTAAAGGCGTGCACGTCGTGACCGTCAACGACTATCTGGCACAGCGTGACGCCGAAAATAACCGTCCATTGTTCGAATTCCTGGGGATGACCGTCGGCATCAACATGTCCGGTCTTCCTGCGCCAGCCAAGCGCGAAGCGTATAACGCCGATATCACCTACGGTACCAACAACGAATACGGCTTCGACTACCTGCGTGACAACATGGCGTTCAGCCCTGAAGAACGTGTGCAGCGTAAATTGCACTATGCGCTGGTGGATGAGGTGGACTCCATTCTGATCGATGAAGCGCGTACCCCGCTGATCATCTCCGGCCCGGCCGAAGACAGCTCTGATATGTACCGTAAAGTCGACAAAATCATTCCACACCTGCTGCGTCAGGAGAAAGAAGACTCCGATACCTTCCAGGGTGAAGGCCACTTCTCCGTTGATGAAAAAGCGCGCCAGGTCAACCTGACCGAACGTGGTCTGGTTAAAATTGAAGAGCTGTTAGTGGCTGAAGGCATCATGGAAGAGGGTGAATCTCTTTACTCCCCGAGCAACATCATGCTGATGCACCACGTGACTGCCGCACTGCGCGCCCATGCGCTGTTCACTCGCGACGTCGACTACATCGTCAAAGACGGCGAAGTCATCATCGTTGATGAGCACACCGGCCGTACCATGCAGGGTCGTCGCTGGTCTGACGGTCTGCACCAGGCCGTTGAAGCCAAAGAAGGCGTGGATATTCAAAACGAAAACCAGACGCTGGCGTCTATTACCTTCCAGAACTACTTCCGTCTGTACGAGAAGCTGGCAGGGATGACCGGTACAGCAGATACCGAAGCGTTTGAATTCAGCTCCATCTACAAACTGGATACCGTTGTCGTTCCAACCAACCGTCCAATGATCCGTAAGGACATGCCGGACCTGGTCTACATGACCGAAGCGGAAAAAATTCAGGCAATCATCGAAGATATTCGCGAACGTACTGCTAAAGGCCAGCCGGTTCTGGTGGGGACCATCTCCATCGAGAAATCCGAAGTGGTGTCTAATGAGCTGACCAAAGCGGGTATCAAGCACAACGTACTGAACGCCAAATTCCACGCCAAAGAAGCAGATATCGTTGCGCAGGCAGGTTATCCGGCGGCTGTGACCATCGCCACCAACATGGCGGGTCGTGGTACCGATATTATGCTGGGCGGTAGCTGGCAGGCCGAAGTGGCTGAGCTGGAAAACCCAACGCCGGAACAGATTGCGCAGATCAAAGCCGACTGGCAGGTGCGTCATGACGCGGTTCTGGCATCTGGTGGTCTGCACATCATTGGTACTGAGCGTCACGAATCACGTCGTATCGATAACCAGCTGCGTGGTCGTGCAGGTCGTCAGGGTGATGCCGGTTCTTCCCGCTTCTACCTGTCGATGGAGGATGCGCTGATGCGTATCTTCGCCTCTGACCGTGTTTCCGGCATGATGCGTAAGCTGGGGATGAAACCTGGTGAAGCCATTGAGCACCCATGGGTGACCAAAGCGATTGCCAACGCGCAGCGTAAAGTGGAAAGCCGCAACTTCGATATTCGTAAGCAGCTGCTGGAATATGACGACGTCGCCAACGATCAGCGTCGTGCTATCTATACCCAGCGTAACGAACTGCTGGACGTATCCGACGTGAGCGAAACCATCAACAGCATTCGTGAAGATGTGTTCAAAGCGACTATCGATGCGCACATTCCGCCTCAGTCTCTGGAAGAGATGTGGGATATCGAAGGCCTTCAGGAGCGCCTGAAAAACGACTTCGACCTCGACCTGCCAATCAAAGAGTGGCTGGATAAAGAGCCTGAGCTGCACGAAGAGACCCTGCGCGAACGTATCTACGAAACCGCGCTGGAGGTATACAAGCGTAAGGAAGAGGTTGTTGGCGCTGAGATGATGCGTCACTTCGAAAAAGGGGTGATGCTGCAGACGCTGGACTCACTGTGGAAAGAGCACCTGGCGGCGATGGACTACCTTCGTCAGGGGATCCACCTGCGTGGCTATGCGCAGAAAGATCCTAAGCAGGAGTACAAGCGCGAATCCTTCTCGATGTTTGCCTCCATGCTGGAGTCGCTGAAATATGAAGTTATCAGCACCCTGAGCAAAGTGCAGGTGCGTATGCCGGAAGAAGTGGAAGCGATGGAGCAACAGCGTCGTGAGGAAGCCGAGCGTCTGGCACAGATGCAGCAGCTCAGCCACCAGACTGACGATAGCGAAGCCGCTGCGGCGATCGCCGCGCAAACTGGCGATCGCAAAGTGGGGCGTAACGATCCGTGCCCATGCGGCTCCGGTAAAAAATATAAGGCGTGCCACGGCCGTCTGAGCTAAGTTCATAAAAAACGAAAAGGCGCAGAAATCTGCGCCTTTTTTATGGAAGTGACAATATGAAAATACTGCAAATTGCTGTCGGGATTATTCGCAACCCGCAAAACCAAATCTTCATCACGCAACGTGCCGCTGACGCCCACATGGCAAACAAGTGGGAGTTTCCTGGCGGGAAAATCGAGTCCGGTGAAACGCCGGAGCAGGCGCTGGTGCGTGAGCTTCAGGAAGAGGTCGGCATCACTCCGATTGGCGCAACTCTGTTTGATAAGCTGGAATACCAGTTTCCGGATCGTCACATCACGTTGTGGTTCTGGCTTGTGGAAAGCTGGGAGGGGGAACCCTGGGGGAAAGAGGGTCAACCGGGTGGCTGGGTTTCGCTTCACGCGAGTGATGCCGAAAAATTTCCTCCGGCAAATGCGCCCGTCATATCCCGGCTAACGGGCAACCTGTAGGCCTGCTAAGCGAAGCGCCAGCAGGCTTTGAACTCTACTGCTGGTTCTCGCTCCAGTCATCGCTGTCTGAGAGATCGCCTTCACTTGGAATGCGTTTCTCTTCCGCCGCCCATTCGCCCAGGTCAATTAACTGACAGCGCTTACAGCAGAATGGGCGAAACGGACTCACCTCTCCCCAGACAACAATTTTGCCACAGGTTGGGCAGTTTACGGTGGTTACATCAGACATAGGCACTCCTTAACAACAGGCCAGTTCAAAATCGAGGCGTTCCGGCACGGTGCCATTTTCACTATCCAGCGGCATAAAGCGAATCGCAAAACGACTCTTATGCCCGGAGATTTGCGGGTAAAGCTGTTCACCCAGAGAGAGATTCAGACGCAGCAGATCCGCATCATCACCGTTGTCCTGGTAGAAACCGTTCAGGCTGGTTTGCTTGCGGAATGGCGCCGAGTTACGGATGAGATCGAGGATCAGGGATAACGTCTGATGCATTGGCTCCAGGCTGTCCAGCCAACTTTTCACCTGTGCATCACGCTGGACCTGCGGCATATGCAACCACATATGCAGTGTCGGCAGGTCAAAGCTGCAGCAGCCGCCCGGGATACTCAGGCGCTGGCGCACCAGCCCGATTAAGCGGTCTTCACGCAAAAACTGCCCAACGCGGGGAGCGGCCATCAGCGTACTGCTGCTGTTTTTAAGCTGTTGACGGAGTGAATCAATTCGGCTCTGGTCAACGCCCGGTACTTCGGCCCAGGCCTGTAGTTTACGCTGCTGGCGCTCCAGCTCTTTCAGTAGCTCGGTGCGAACGTCGCCTCGCTCAATCACATCCAGAAGATCGCCCACATTGCGGAAGAAGTGCAGCGCCGTAGCATGATCGTTGATGGGCAAATGTTGTGAGAGTTGTTGAATCAGAAATTCGATACGCAGCCAGGTACGCATTTTTTCGTTGAGCGGATGCTCAAAAAGGATGTGGGTCGACATTATGGTTTTTCCTGTGCAACGGCCTGCGCGGCATACGTCAGATACTGCGCGTGCAGGCGGGCAACATCCGATGCAATGGCATCTGGTGCGCCGTTATTATCAATAACATCATCCGCAACGGCAAGGCGCTGAGCGCGCGTGGCCTGAGCGGCAAGAATTTGTTCAGCCTGTTCGCGCGAGACATGGTCGCGCGCCACGGTGCGCTGGATTTGCGTTTCGGGTGAGACATCAATGACCAGTACCCGGTCGGCTTTATTGTGCAGTTGATTCTCTACCAGCAGCGGAACCACCCACAGAACATACGGCGAGCGGGCTGCGGCAATCTGACGCTGGGTTTCCTGATGGATAATGGGGTGGAGCAGAGCATTAAGCCAGGCCTTTTCTGAAGAATCAGAAAAAATGCACTCACGAAGCTTGCGGCGATTTAGCGTGCCATCCGCGTTGATAATTGCCTGACCAAAATGTGCCTTAATGGCGTTTAGTGCGGGTGTATCTGGCTCTACCACCTGACGGGCAATGATATCGGCATCGATTATGGTGATACCCAGACGAGAAAATGCGTCCGCAACGGTACTTTTCCCGCTACCGATGCCGCCGGTTAATGCGACGATATACCCCATTAAATCAAATCCTGGGAATTATTCATTATTAAAATCAGTTGGTTAAAATTCAAACGTGCGCCAGCCACTGTTTGGCTCTCTTTACCGGCTTTTTACCAGGTAAATTTATAGGATTGTAGCGTAAAAAAAGAGAATTTCGCAGTCTTGCGGAGCAGGTATTAGTGCGTATGATAACGTCACTGGAGTTGTGCTTTTAACATATTTGCCTCTAACCCCAGGAATCCGCACATGCGTATCGAAGAAGATCTGAAGTTAGGTTTCAAAGACGTTCTTATCCGCCCTAAACGCTCTACACTGAAAAGTCGCTCAGACGTTGAACTCGAACGTCAATTCACCTTTAAACATTCCGGTCAGACCTGGTCTGGCGTGCCGATCATCGCAGCCAATATGGATACGGTGGGAACCTTCGAGATGGCGACCGCGCTGGCGAAATTCGATATCCTTACCGCTGTGCATAAGCACTACAGCCCGGAAGAGTGGAATGCCTTTATCGCCTCTGCATCGGACGATGTGGTGAAGCATGTCATGGTTTCCACCGGTACCTCCGATGCCGATTTCGAGAAGACCAAACAGATTCTTAACGCTAACCCGGCGCTCAATTTTGTCTGTATTGATGTGGCAAATGGTTACTCCGAGCACTTCGTGCAGTTTGTCAGCAAGGCGCGTGAGGCCTGGCCCAGCAAAACCATTATCGCGGGCAACGTGGTAACCGGTGAAATGTGTGAAGAGCTGATCCTTTCCGGTGCAGACATCGTAAAAGTGGGCATTGGCCCGGGTTCCGTGTGTACCACGCGTGTGAAGACCGGTGTGGGTTACCCGCAACTTTCTGCGGTGATTGAGTGTGCTGATGCCGCGCACGGTCTGGGCGGCCAGATCATCAGCGACGGCGGTTGCACCATGCCGGGTGATGTCGCGAAAGCCTTTGGCGGCGGCGCGGATTTCGTGATGCTTGGCGGCATGCTGGCGGGTCATGAAGAGAGCGGCGGTACCGTGGTTGAAGAGAACGGCGAGAAGTTCATGCTGTTCTACGGCATGAGCTCAGAATCAGCAATGACCCGTCACGTAGGTGGCGTGGCAAAATACCGTGCTGCGGAAGGCAAAACCGTGAAGCTGCCCCTGCGTGGCCCGGTCGAAAACACGGCTCGTGACATCCTGGGCGGCCTGCGTTCCGCATGTACCTACGTTGGGGCATCCCGTCTGAAAGAGCTGACAAAACGTACGACGTTTATCCGCGTTCAGGAGCAGGAAAACCGCGTTTTCAATAGCCTGTAATGTTTCCGCTGGCGTATGTCCGTACGCCAGCGTTATCCCGCGCTCATTGCATCCCCGAGATGGAAAATGGGCTGATACATCGCCACCACCAGCGTACCGATAATCACCCCCGTCACAATCAGAAGCACTGGCTCCAGAAGCGCGGCCAGATTATCTGCCAGTTGAAAGGTTTGCTCCGTATGATGGCGGGCAAGGTTTTCCAGCATAATATCGAGTGACCCAGAGACCTCTCCGGTGCGTATGAGTTGAATGCACAGCGGGGTAAAGACGGCCGCTTTCTGAAATGAAGACCAGACGGTAAAGCCTTGTTCAATGTCCCCACGAACGCTGCGCAATATGCCTTGCCAGTACCGGCTATCAACAGTTTCTTCTGCGCTCTGTAATCCCTGTAAAAAGGGGATGCCCGCCTGCTGGGTGAGTGACAGTACGGTAAAGATCTGCCCCAGTTTTTGCCCTCTAGCCAGCCTTCCCGTCACGGGAATATGCATCAGGATACGTTGCCAGCGCGGATCCTGTCGCAGCGCCCAGGCGATGGTCACGGGAATAAGCAACAGCACGAACAGGGCGATGGCGTATGTCTGGATAAACGCCGACAGGCCCATGACCATCTGTGTCAGCAGCGGCAGGGGAGTATTAAACGTTTTGTAGATGGCCGCGAACTCCGGCAAGACCAGGGTGACCATGGCCAGAACGACCAGAACGGCCAGCGCCAGGATGATCGTCGGATAGCGCAACGCCTTCTTCACTTTTGCCGTGAGTTGCTGCTGGGATTGTTGCTGCTGAGCGAGCTGGCGGCAGCACGTTTCCAGCTTTCCCGTTAGCTCCCCTGTTTTTACCATCGAGACATACAGCGGGCTAAATACCGCAGGCCATCGCTTCAGCGCCTCTGAAAAGGCGCATCCCTCGCTCAGATCATCATTCATGTTTTCCAGCAGCGCCTGCCAGTGTTTGACAGGATGCTGCTCGGCCAGCATTTGCAGACTTTGCGATAACGTCAGGCCAGCCTGCAACAGCGTGGCAAGCTGGCGAAACATCTCATAGCAATGCTGGGGTCGCCAGCGGTGCGTCAGCGAGCATCGGGTGAGCGAAAGTGGGTGTAACTCTTTACGCATCAGCCTGACGAAGGCCGTTTCGCGATCTGGCGCCCACAGCACCCCACACAGAGATTCGCCTTCACTGGATAGCGCCCGCCAGCGCCAGAGATGATTAACACTCATTGGGCATTCCCAGCACGCGCAGCAACTCTTCGAGCGTGGTGAGTCCTTGCTCAACGGCCAGACAACCCTGCTCAAATAACGATGTCATTCCCGCCTGACGGGCGCTGGCTTCGATGACCTCTATCGAGGCGCCACTGGCGATGGCCTGCCGGAGCGTGGTGTCGATGGCGAGGACTTCAAAAATGGCGACGCGGCCATAAAAGCCGTGATAGCAGCGATCGCAGCCGCCAGGTTGCCAGCGAGGAAGCGGCCGGGGCCATACGGTGCGCGGTAATTCTGCGCGGCTGTTGGCTTCCTGCCGACAGTGAGGACACAGACGACGCACCAGTCGCTGGGCAATCACCAGCGAAAGTGCAGAGGAGATCATCCAGCGTGCGACCCCCATCTGCTGCAGGCGAATGACGGTTTCCGTCGTGGAGTTGGTGTGCAGTGTCGACAGCACCAGATGCCCGGTCTGTGCGGCGTTAATGGCGATCTCTGCCGTTTCACTATCGCGGATTTCGCCTACCATAATGATGTCCGGATCCTGGCGCAGGAGCGCCCGCAGAACGCTCTGAAAGGTTAAGCCCGCACGGGGATTAATCTGCGTTTGGTTCAGCCCCGCAAGCGGGATCTCGATCGGATCTTCCACGCTGCAGATGTTAACGTCAGGGGTATTACGCGCCTGCAATGCGCTATAGAGCGTGACCGTTTTTCCGCTGCCAGTGGGGCCCGTGACCAAAATCAGCCCCTGCGGTTGATGAAGGATCTCGTTAAAGCGGGCCAGCTGTTTCGCACTCATTCCCAGTTTTTCGGGTTCCAGCGCCTGATGAACCTGATGCAGCAGGCGCAGCACAATTTTCTCTCCGCCGCTGCAGGGAAGCGTGGCGATGCGAAAAGAGACCGGCTCGCTTGCCAGTTCAATCGTAAATTGACCATCCTGCGGTAAACGGCGCTCCGCAATATCCAGTTGGCCCAGCACTTTTAAGCGAGCGGTGAGGGTATTTGCCACCGCTGCAGAAAGCGGAGGCAGCGGACAAAGCACACCGTCAATACGCAAGCGGACCTGACAGATATCCCCCATCGGTTCGATATGAATGTCAGATGCGCGCTGGTTGATCGCCTGCTGCAGGGTGTGGTTGAGAATATCCACCGTGTTATGCGGCGTTAAAACAACCGGGAGGTGTGATTGCGCGGTTAACTGCCGGTGTTTTTCCATGCGCTCCGCTGTCCAGCATTCAATATCAATACGTTTTTGCGTGGCGAAACGCAGCGCTTCCATCATTTCAGCGGCGGGATTTCCCACGACGGCGATGCTAATCATGTCGGCGTCGCTGGTCAGCAGCAAAGCATGGTGGCGCTGGCACAGGGTGACGAGTTGATCTGAATTCATTATCCGCTCCTGTCAGTTACTGTCGAAACGGAAAACATCTTCGCAGGCCTCTTTGAGCGCACCGTCATTGCTGATATTGCAGCTACGTTTCCAGCCCGTCATACCGTTGCCACTACTCCATTGCGGCGTCACCACCACCTCAAGTCCGTTAAGGCTCTCCTGCCCGGTTAACGACACGACGCCCTGCGTCACGCTCATTCCCGAGACATAGCGTGTTGTTGTTGGAGAAGGGATACCGTTACTGCCGCCGTCGCAGCTCGTTACGCCGCCATGTTCCAGGGCACAAAGCTCAATCGCCGTGCGATAGGGCACGAACGTTTGTAGCATGTCGGTCAGGGCCGCTTTTCGCAGGTAGTTCTGGTAGGCGGGAATACCAATGGCGCTCAGGATGGCAATAATGCCGATTACCACCATCAGCTCAATGAGCGTGAAGCCTTGCTGTCTGTTCATATCTGCTCCTCAGGGTTAAGTGACGCTACTCTGACAGTGTGGAAAAAAGCAGACGAGGGGCAAAAAATGGAACGTGAAGCGGCGTTCAGGGAATTTGTACTTACTTGCAGAGAAGAACAGAGAGATTGCGAGGAGGGCTGAAATTTCCCCTCTCCAGCAGAGAGGGGAAACGACGTTATTTGAAGCGCATGGAGAGATCGAGGGCGCGAACGTGCTTGGTCAGCGCCCCGACAGAAATGTAGTCCACGCCGGTTTCGGCGAATTCACGGATCGTTTCGAAGGTGACGTTCCCTGAAACTTCGAGCTGTGCCTGGCCGTTGGTGAGCTTCACCGCCTCGCGCATCTGTGCTGTTTCAAAGTTATCGAGCATGATGATATCGGCACCGGCCTTGATGGCCTGCTCCAGCTCTTCGAGGTTTTCAACTTCCACTTCAACCGGCACATCCGGGTGCAGCCAGAAGGCTTTCTCCACCGCCTGACGCACGGAGCCAGAGGCAATAATGTGGTTCTCTTTAATCAGGAAGGCGTCGGACAACCCCAGACGGTGGTTGGCTCCCCCGCCACAAAGCACCGCGTACTTTAATGCCGTGCGCAGACCTGGCAGCGTTTTACGGGTGTCCAGCAGTTGCGTATGGGTACCGGCCAGCAGGTCAACGTAACGACGCACTTCACTTGCCACCCCTGACAGGGTCTGCACAAAGTTAAGCGCGGTACGTTCACCGGTCAGCAGCACGCGGGACGGGCCTTCAAGCTCAAACAGCGGCTGGTTTGCGGTAATGGCGTCACCGTCTTCAACATGCCAGGTGATTTGCACCTCATCGCCGGCCAGTTGAGTAAAGACCTCTTCAACCCAGCGCTTGCCGCAAAACACGCCATCTTCACGGGTGATGATCACGGCGTGTGAGCGTGTCTCTTTCGGCAATAATTGTGCGGTAATATCGTTGTCCGCGCTGACGTCACCGCCCAGATCTTCTTTCAAAGCATGGGCAACGCTTGCCGGAATATCCATATTAATACGTTCCAGAAGCGCTTCACGTCGGTGGTCGGGGTTGTAGCGGCGAGACGGCATGATAAAACTCCAAATTGGTAACGAATCATAATATTGAAACATGCTACTCTGAACCGAGTAACAGCACCATACATAAGGAGTTCCAGCATGTTGTTAGAAGACGGATGGCTGGTGGATGCGCGGCGTGTACCCTCGCCGCACCACGATGGCCGCCCGGAGGATGAAAAGCCCACACTGCTGGTGGTTCATAACATTAGTCTCCCGCCGGGTGAGTTTGGCGGTCCGTGGATCGATGCGTTATTCACGGGAACGATAGATCCCGATGCCCATCCTTTCTTTGCTGAGATTGCGCATCTGCGCGTATCGGCGCACTGCCTGATCCGTCGCGATGGCGAAGTGGTTCAGTATGTTCCTTTTGATAAGCGCGCCTGGCATGCGGGTGTCTCGATGTATCAGGGGCGCGAGCGTTGCAATGACTTCTCTATTGGGATTGAACTGGAAGGCACGGACACCACCCCTTATACCGATGCACAGTACCAGCGGTTGGTGGATATCACCCAAACGCTTATCAGGCTTTACCCTGCGATTGCAGAGAACATGACGGGACACTGTGATATCGCCCCGGCGCGAAAAACCGATCCTGGCCCTGCATTTGACTGGCCCCGGTTTCGCGCCATGCTTACCGCGTCGTCAGAATAAGGAGATAACATGACGTTGTTTACCATGCTGCTGGTCATCATCGCAGAACGCTTGTTCAAACTCGGTGAGCACTGGCATCTGGATCACCGGCTGGAGGTGCTTTTCCGCCGGATTAACCATTTTTCCATGCTGCGTACGCTGCTGATGACCGCGGGCGTGATGGTGATTACGTTCTTGCTGCTGCGCTCGTTATACGGCCTCTTTTTCAACGTGCCGCTACTGGTGGTGTGGATCCTGCTCGGCGTGCTGTGCATTGGCGCAGGCAAAGTGCGTATGCACTATCACGCTTATCTGAAAGCCGCTTCCCGTGATGATGCGCATGCACGTAGCGCCATGGCCAGCGAGCTGACGATGATCCACGGCGTGCCGCCGGATTGCGATGAACGCGAGTTCCTGCGTGAACTGCAAAACGCGCTGCTGTGGATTAACTTCCGCTACTACCTGGCGCCGCTGTTCTGGTTTGTGGTGGGGGGCCCGTGGGGGCCGGTACTGCTGATGGGATATGCGTTCCTGCGCGCCTGGCAGACCTGGCTTGCCCGCTATCTCACCCCGCATGAACGTTTGCTCTCCGGCATTGATGCGATCCTGCACGTGCTCGACTGGCTTCCGGTTCGTCTGGTGGGTGTGGTCTACGCGCTTATTGGCCACGGCGAAAAAGCGCTCCCGGCGTGGTTCGCGTCGCTTGGCGACCGTCATACCTCGCAGTACCAGGTGCTGACACGCCTGGCGCAGTTCTCTCTGGCGCGTGAGCCGCATACCGACAAGATAGAAACGCCGAAAGCGGCGGTCTCGATGGCGAAGAAAACGTCGTTTGTGGTGGTCGTTATCGTAGCGTTGCTAACCATTTACGGCACGCTGGTCTGAACCCGCGTGCCGTAGCGGTTAAGGCGTATCTGCAGGCGGGATGCCAAAATCTGGCATCCCGTTTTCGTGCCAGCGGACGAGCTTCAGGCGGGTATGACGATTGGGGTCATAAAGCGGATCGCCTTCAATTTCGGTGTAATTTCGCGCGTGATACACCAGCACATCTTCTCCTTCCGGCGTTTGTGTAAAGCTGTTATGGCCTGGCCCATACTGGCGGTTTTCGTAGCTGGTGACGAAGACCGGGCGCGAGGCCTTGTGCCAGTTGGCAGGATTTTGCGGATCGGCATTGATCTCTGTCCACAGCAGTCCCATGCAGTAGTTCTCGTCGGTCGCGCTGGCGGAATAGCTGATAAACAACTTGTCGCCGTGGAACAGCACCGCCGGGCCTTCGTTGACCCAGAAGCCCCGGCACTCCCAGTCATATTCCGGTTTACTGAGCATCACCGGCTCGCCTTTCAGCGTCCACGGGTTCTCCATTTCACATAAATAGAGATTGGAGTTGCCGGAGATATCCGGGGCTTTTTGCGCCCACAGATACCAGCGTTTCCCCTGATGCACGAACGTGGTCGCGTCCAGCGCAAAGGTGTCGAACGGCGTTTTTACCTGGCCTTTTTCAGTCCACGTGCCGGTTAGCGGGTCGCGGTCGGCACACTCCAGCACAAACATGCGGTGCTGGAACATGCCCAGACCATCCAGCGCCTGGGTGTGCGCGGCGGCAAAATAGATGTACCACTTACCGTCGATATGATGCAGTTCCGGTGCCCAGATAAGCTGGCTCATTGGGCCGGTCTGCGGTTTGCGCCATACGACCACCTCGTCGGCACTGCGCAGCCCTTCCAGCGACGCTGCCCGGCGGATCGCCAGCCTGTCGTATTGCGGCACGGAGGCGATAAAATAATATTGCCCTTCATGGCGCAGAATGTACGGGTCGGCGCGTTGTTCAATAAACGGGTTAGGCCAGTTATGCATGCGGCGTTCCTTCTTTTGTTTCGACTCTCGTTTCCTGCCAGGCGTTCAGTTCGCTGTAGTTGGCGCGGCGTTTCTCCAGGTCGAGCTGGATCTGTTTCATGGTTTCCCGATCCACTTTCAGCAGTCGCACTACGCCGGCAGTGATCAAATAACCTACGCCCGGGATCACCGTAAACAGCAGGACGATCCCGTTAATAGCATCCGCGCTTTGTGCTTTCGCGCCGGCGTCGTAGCCATACCAGGAGAGCAGGAAGCCCACCATCGCGCCGGCAATCGCCAGCCCCAGCTTGAGGAAGAAGATATTGCCCGAGAAGCTGATCCCGGTGATGCGTTTACCGGTTTTCCATTCGCCATAGTCGTCCACATCAGCCATCAGCGACCAGTGCAGTGGCGACGGGATCTGGTGAAGAATGTTAAGCAGGAAGTAGAGCACCACGATGGTGACGGTCGCTTTCGGGTCGAAGAAATAGAACGCGCAGGAGAAAAGCGCCAGCACGATGTTGGTCCAGAAGAACACTTTCAGTTTACACCAGCGGTCGGTCAGCACTTTCGCCAGCATACTGCCGAGCATCATTCCCACCACGCCCAGGCTGATAAACAGGGTGGCAAAGTGAGTGCTCTGGCCCATTACCCAGGTGACGTAATACATGGTGGCCGCCATGCGGATAAAGCCCGGGCAGACGTTGCAGAGGGTCAGCAGCAGAATGCGTACCCACTGGTCGTTTTTCCATACGTCCTTCAGATCGTTTTTCAGCTCATCATGGGTCTGCACCGCCGGACGTACGCGCTCGCGCACGGTGGCGAAGCAGAACAGGAACATACAGGTACCAATCAGCGCCAGCACGGTCATCGCCATCTGGTAGCCTTTGGCTTTGTTATCGCCACCAAACCAGTCCGCCATCGGCAGGAGCGTGAGCGACAGTAAAAGCGTGGCAATACCCACCATCACAAAGCGATAGGACTGGCAGGCCACGCGCTCTTTTGGGTCATTGGTGATCACGCCGCCCAACGAGCAGTAGGGAATGTTGATGGCCGTATAGGTTAACGAGAGCAGGAAGTAGGTCACAAAGGCATAGATAACTTTGCTGTTATAGCTCCAGTCTGGCGTGGTGAACATCAGGATACTGAATAGCGCATAGGGGAACGCAATCCACAAAAGCCATGGACGAAACCGCCCATATTTACTGCGGGTACGGTCCGCGATGGCCCCCATGATCGGGTCCGTAACGGCATCAATGACGCGCACGGACAGCAGCAACACGCCGACCAGTGCAGGTGCCAGACCGAAAATATCGGTATAAAAATAATTAACAAACAACATGATGGCGCCGAAGATGATATTGCATCCTGCATCGCCCATCCCATAGCCGATCTTCTCTTTTACTGACAGTTTATTGTTATCCATTGACTGCTCTCCGGGTGACGGTATGGAGAGAATTATTTGCTGGCTAATCGATATATGCGTTGCAGTATCAGGGCGGTGATATGGATAAAGCGGCTGACGAGGTGAATTTGTGAGGAAGGTAACAAACGCTCAGCACCCGCGAAACGAGTGCTGAGCTGAAGGGCTATTAATGTGCTTTTACGGTTTTACCGTTTTTCTGTTTTACCAGATACCCCACGCCGAGGATCGCAATCCAGACCGGGATCAGGTAAACGGAAATTGCCATGCCTGGGGTGAGTAGCATAATCACCAGCACGCCCGCCATAAATAGCAGGCAAACCCAGTTACCCAGCGGATAGAGCAGGGCAGGGAAGCGGGTGGTTACGCCCTGCTGCTGTTTAGCGCGGCGGAACTTGATGTGCGCCAGGCTGATCATCGCCCAGTTAATCACCAGAGCCGAGACCACCAGGGCCATCAGCAGGCCAAACGCCGATTCGGGGGCCATGTAGTTAATCAGCACGCAAAGCGCCGTCACGATAGCCGAAACAATGATGGTATTGACCGGCACGCCGCGCTTATCGACGTTCAGCAGGGCTTTTGGTGCGTTACCCTGCTGCGCAAGGCCGAACAGCATGCGGCTGTTGCAGTACACGCAGCTGTTGTAGACGGAAAGCGCCGCCGTCAGCACGACGATATTGAGCGCATTCGCCACGAAGGTATCGCCCAGTTCGTGGAAGATAAGGACGAACGGGCTGGTGTCGGCCGTGACGCGTGTCCACGGCAGCAGCGAGAGCAGAACGGCCAGTGAACCCACATAGAAGATCAGAATTCGGTAGATAACCTGATTCGTCGCTTTCGGGATGCTTTGCTCCGGGTTGTCGGCTTCAGCGGCGGTGATCCCCACCAGCTCCAGCCCCCCGAAGGAAAACATAATAATGGCCATCATCATCACCAGACCGGTCATCCCGTGAGGCAGGAATCCACCTTGCTCCCAGAGGTTACGCACCGTGGCCTGTGGGCCACCGTTGCCGCTGAACAGCAGCCAGCCGCCAAAGATAATCATCGCCACCACGGCAATGACTTTGATGATGGCAAACCAGAACTCCATCTCACCGAACACTTTTACGTTGGTCAGGTTGATGGCGTTGATAATGACGAAGAACGCTGCCGCAGAAACCCAGGTTGGGATCTCGGGATACCAGAACTGGATGTATTTCCCCACGGCGGTCAGTTCTGCCATGGCCACCAGAACGTAAAGCACCCAGTAGTTCCAGCCGGAAGCAAAACCGGCAAAACTGCCCCAGTATTTGTAGGCAAAGTGGCTGAACGAGCCTGCAACCGGCTCTTCAACGACCATCTCACCTAACTGGCGCATGATCAGAAACGCAATAAAACCTGCGATAGCGTAACCCAAAATAATGCCTGGACCGGCAGACTGGATGACGGATGCGCTTCCCAGAAACAGGCCTGTGCCGATAGCACCACCCAATGCGATGAGCTGTATATGGCGGTTTTTAAGGCCGCGCTTTAGCTGATCGCCGTGCTGTTGAGCTTCCATTTGAAACCTCGTGTGTGGTTGTTATGTTCACGCTGTGCGTGTGTAATTATGAATATCCGTTTTCTGTATTTATTTCTTTACGGTTAATAAGACCGAAAAAAGCGGAGATGTCTTCCGTAAGCGCAAGAATAGTGGTAAGCGCCTGTGAATGCACCTGCTTTATGAAGGGCTGATGACGAGTTGAATAAAAAGAAAGCATTTGTAAATCGCACCGTTAATTCTTACTACCCCAACCTATAGAATAGAAATGCCTTAAAAGTGGGCGAATTTTCATTTTTTGCGTTGTTGAATCGCTTCAGATTGCAAAAGCCCTCGTTTCATTATGGTTAAAACTCCCTCTTTAGTAGTAATCAGCTCATTTGTGCAAAGTTACATTTCTGAAACGTTATTTCTGTAAGGTTGTTAAAATGTGCAGGGTTTACTGATTTCAATCAAAACCAATATGGACAGAAGGTGAATACTTTGTTACTTTAGCGATACGAACTTGAAATTGGTAAGACCAATTGACTCCGGGCAAAAAGGCGTAAGACAGGGAATATGGCCTACAGCAAAATTCGCCAACCAAAACTATCCGATGTGATTGAGCAGCAGCTGGAGTTTTTAATCCTCGAGGGGACACTGCGCCCGGGTGAGAAACTTCCGCCAGAACGCGAGCTGGCTAAACAGTTCGACGTATCCCGCCCCTCTCTGCGTGAGGCGATTCAACGCCTCGAAGCAAAGGGCTTGCTGCTTCGTCGCCAGGGCGGCGGAACCTTTGTTCAAAACAGCCTGTGGCAGAGCTTCAGCGATCCGCTGGTAGAACTTCTCTCTGACCACCCAGAATCCCAGTTTGATCTGCTTGAGACCCGTCACGCGCTTGAAGGTATCGCGGCCTATTACGCCGCCCTTCGCAGCACTGATGAAGATCGCGTGCGTATCCGCGAACTGCATCAGGCCATTGAACGGGCACAGCAGTCCGGCGACTTAGACGCCGAGTCCAATGCCGTCGTCCAGTATCAGATTGCCGTCACCGAAGCGGCACACAACGTAGTGCTCCTCCATCTGCTACGCTGCATGGAGCCGATGCTGGCCCAGAACGTTCGTCAAAATTTTGAATTGTTGTATGCCCGTCGGGACATGCTCCCGCTGGTAAGCAACCATCGCACCCGAGTATTCGAGGCGATAATGGCCGGGGAACCGGAGCAGGCGCGCGAAGCGTCGCACCGACATCTGGCTTTCATTGAGGAAATCTTGCTGGACCGCAGCCGAGAACAATCGCGTCGCGAACGTTCATTACGCCGCATACAGCAACGAAAGGATTAAGCGCCAGGTACTTTTAGAGCGCGGCAACTAAACGCAGAACCTGTCTTATTGTGTTTTCTGACGAAAATACAATGGGACAGGTTCCAGACAAATCAACGTATTAGATAGATAAGGAATACCCCCATGTCAGAACGTCTCCAAAATGACGTGGATCCGATCGAAACTCGCGACTGGCTACAGGCGATCGAATCGGTCATCCGTGAAGAAGGTGTTGAGCGCGCTCAGTATCTGATTGATCAGCTGCTTTCTGAAGCCCGCAAAGGCGGCGTGAAGGTTGCTTCAGGTGCAGGGGCTAGCAACTACGTAAACACGATTGCCGTTGAAGACGAACCGGAATACCCGGGCAATCTGGATCTGGAACGCCGTATCCGTTCTGCCATCCGCTGGAACGCCATCATGACCGTTCTGCGTGCGTCCAAGAAAGATCTGGAGCTGGGTGGCCACATGGCGTCCTTCCAGTCCTCTGCGACCGTTTACGAAGTGTGCTTCAACCACTTCTTCCGTGCTGCTAACGAGAAAGACGGCGGCGACCTGGTGTACTTCCAGGGCCACATCTCTCCGGGCATCTATGCACGTGCATTCCTGGAAGGTCGTCTGACTGAAGAGCAGATGAACAACTTCCGTCAGGAAGTTCACGGTAAAGGTCTGTCTTCTTACCCGCACCCTAAACTGATGCCTGAATTCTGGCAGTTCCCGACCGTATCCATGGGTCTGGGCCCAATTGGTGCAATCTATCAGGCGAAATTCCTGAAGTACCTGGAACACCGTGGTCTGAAAGATACCTCTGAGCAAACCGTTTACGCCTTCCTGGGCGACGGTGAGATGGATGAGCCAGAATCTAAAGGTGCGATCACCATCGCTACCCGTGAGAAGCTGGACAACCTGTGCTTCATCATCAACTGTAACCTGCAGCGTCTGGATGGTCCGGTAACCGGTAACGGTAAGATCATCAACGAACTGGAAGGCATCTTCGCAGGTGCTGGCTGGAACGTTATCAAAGTAATGTGGGGTTCCCGTTGGGACGAACTGCTGCGTAAAGACACCAGCGGTAAACTGATCCAGCTGATGAACGAAACCGTTGACGGTGACTACCAGACCTTCAAATCCAAAGACGGTGCCTACGTTCGTGAGCACTTCTTCGGCAAATATCCTGAAACCGCCGCACTGGTTGCAGACTGGACTGACGAGCAGATCTGGGCGCTGAACCGTGGTGGTCACGATCCGAAGAAAATCTACGCTGCACTGAAAAAAGCGCGCGAAACCAAAGGTAAAGCGACTGTAATCCTGGCCCACACCATCAAAGGTTACGGCATGGGTGATACCGCAGAAGGTAAAAACATCGCTCACCAGGTTAAGAAAATGAACATGGACGGCGTGCGCTACATCCGCGACCGCTTCAACGTGCCAGTGACCGATGAGCAGGTAGAAAACCTGTCTTACATCACCTTCCCGGAAGGTTCTGAAGAGTACAAGTACCTGCACGAACGTCGTCAGGCGCTGAAAGGCTACCTGCCAGCTCGTCAGCCTAACTTCACCGAGAAACTGGAACTGCCAGCGCTGGAAGACTTCTCTCAGCTGCTGGAAGAGCAGAACAAAGAGATCTCCACCACTATCGCTTTCGTTCGTGCCCTGAACGTGATGCTGAAGAACAAGTCGATCAAAGATCGTCTGGTGCCAATCATCGCTGACGAAGCGCGTACTTTCGGTATGGAAGGTCTGTTCCGTCAGATCGGTATCTACAGCCCGAACGGCCAGCAGTACACCCCGCAGGACCGTGAGCAGGTTGCTTACTACAAAGAAGACGAGAAAGGTCAGATCCTGCAGGAAGGTATCAACGAGCTGGGCGCAGGCGCATCCTGGCTGGCTGCTGCGACCTCCTACAGCACCAACAACCTGCCGATGATCCCGTTCTACATTTACTACTCCATGTTCGGGTTCCAGCGTATCGGTGACCTGTGCTGGCAGGCAGGCGACCAGCAGGCTCGCGGCTTCCTGATTGGTGGTACTTCCGGTCGTACGACCCTGAACGGTGAAGGTCTGCAGCACGAAGATGGCCACAGCCACATTCAGTCTCTGACTATCCCTAACTGTATCTCTTACGACCCGTCTTACGCGTACGAAGTGGCAGTCATCATGCATGACGGTCTGCAGCGCATGTACGGCGAAGCGCAAGAGAACATTTACTACTACATCACCACCCTGAACGAAAACTACCACATGCCGGCAATGCCAGCAGGTGCCGAGGAAGGTATCCGTAAAGGTATCTACAAACTCGAAACCATCGAAGGTAGCAAAGGTAAAGTTCAGCTGCTGGGCTCCGGTTCTATTCTGCGTCACGTTCGTGAAGCAGCGCAGATTCTGGCGAAAGACTACGGTGTGGGTTCCGACGTGTACAGCGTGACCTCCTTCACTGAACTGGCGCGTGATGGCCAGGATTGTGAGCGCTGGAACATGCTGCACCCAATGGAAACCCCACGCGTTCCGTACATCGCTCAGGTGATGAACGACGCGCCAGCGGTGGCGTCTACTGACTATATGAAACTGTTCGCTGAGCAGGTTCGTACTTACGTTCCAGCTGATGATTATCGCGTACTGGGTACTGACGGCTTCGGTCGTTCTGACAGCCGCGAAAACCTGCGTCACCACTTCGAAGTTGATGCTTCTTACGTGGTTGTAGCAGCACTGGGCGAACTGGCTAAACGTGGCGAAATCGATAAGAAAGTGGTTGCGGACGCAATTACCAAATTCAACATCGATGCAGAAAAAGTTAACCCGCGTCTGGCGTAAGAGGTAAAAAAATAATGGCTATCGAAATCAATGTACCGGACATCGGGGCTGATGAAGTTGAAATCACCGAGATCCTGGTCAAAGTAGGCGACAAAGTTGAAGCTGAACAGTCGCTGATCACCGTAGAAGGCGACAAAGCCTCTATGGAAGTCCCGTCTCCTCAGGCTGGCATCGTTAAAGAGATCAAAGTCTCTGTTGGCGATAAAACCGAGACTGGCAAACTGATCATGATTTTCGATTCCGCCGACGGTGCAGCAGCTGCTGCACCTGCGCAGGAAGAGAAGAAAGAAGCTCCGGCCGCCGCTGCTCCAGCAGCTGCCGCGGCAGCGAAAGAAGTTAACGTGCCTGACATCGGTGGTGACGAA
Source organism: Enterobacter cloacae complex sp. 394F7 (assembly GCF_057320385.1). Lineage (NCBI taxonomy): Bacteria > Pseudomonadati > Pseudomonadota > Gammaproteobacteria > Enterobacterales > Enterobacteriaceae > Enterobacter > Enterobacter cloacae complex sp. 394F7. Next base: position 420,770 of record NZ_JBXWCS010000001.1, read on the forward strand.
GTTGAAGTCACTGAAATCCTGGTGAAAGTGGGCGATACCGTTGCGGCTGAGCAGTCTCTGATCACCGTAGAAGGCGATAAAGCGTCTATGGAAGTGCCGGCGCCGTTCGCGGGCACCGTTAAAGAGATCAAGATCAACACCGGTGACAAAGTATCTACCGGCTCTCTGATCATGATCTTCGAAGTGGCGGGTGCTGCACCTGCCGCTGTGCCAGCTCAGGCTGCTGCTCCGGCTCCAGCGGCTGCACCAGCAGCAGGCGGCGTGAAAGACGTTAACGTTCCTGACATCGGCGGTGACGAAGTCGAAGTGACCGAAGTGATGGTGAAAGTGGGCGACAAAGTTGCCGCTGAACAGTCACTGATCACCGTTGAAGGCGACAAAGCCTCTATGGAAGTGCCTGCGCCGTTCGCGGGTACCGTTAAAGAGATCAAAATCAGCACCGGCGACAAAGTCTCTACCGGTTCTCTGATCATGGTCTTCGAAGTGGAAGGCGCTGCGCCTGCTGCCGCTCCGGCTGCCGCGGCTGCTCCAGCACCGGCTGCTGCACCGGCTCAGGCTGCTAAACCAGCGGCACCTGCTGCAAAAGCGGAAAGCAAATCTGAGTTCGCTGAAAACGACGCTTACGTCCACGCGACCCCGCTGATTCGTCGCCTGGCGCGCGAATTCGGCGTGAACCTGGCGAAAGTGAAAGGGACTGGCCGTAAAGGTCGTATCCTGCGCGAAGACGTTCAGGCTTATGTAAAAGACGCGGTGAAACGCGCTGAAGCTGCACCAGCTGCAGCCGCAGGCGGCGGTATCCCGGGCATGCTGCCATGGCCGAAGGTGGACTTCAGCAAGTTCGGCGAAATTGAAGAAGTGGAACTGGGCCGCATCCAGAAAATCTCTGGTGCTAACCTGAGCCGTAACTGGGTCATGATCCCGCACGTTACGCACTTCGACAAAACCGATATCACCGATCTGGAAGCGTTCCGTAAACAGCAGAACGCCGAAGCTGAGAAGCGTAAACTGGACGTGAAATTCACCCCAGTGGTCTTCATCATGAAAGCCGTTGCCGCTGCCCTGGAGCAGATGCCACGCTTCAACAGCTCCCTGTCCGAAGATGGCCAGAAGCTGACGCTGAAGAAATACATCAACATCGGTGTTGCGGTTGATACGCCAAATGGTCTGGTTGTTCCGGTCTTCAAAGACGTGAACAAGAAGAGCATCACTGAGCTGTCCCGTGAACTGACCACCATCTCCAAAAAAGCGCGTGATGGTAAGCTGACTGCCGGCGAAATGCAGGGCGGCTGCTTCACTATCTCCAGCATCGGCGGCCTGGGTACTACCCACTTCGCACCGATTGTTAACGCGCCGGAAGTGGCTATCCTCGGTGTGTCCAAGTCCGCGATGGAGCCGGTGTGGAATGGCAAAGAGTTCGTGCCGCGTCTGATGATGCCAATCTCTCTGTCCTTCGACCACCGCGTGATCGACGGTGCTGATGGTGCGCGTTTCATCACCATCATCAACAACATGCTGAGCGACATTCGCCGCCTGGTGATGTAAGTGAAAAGCCGGCCAGTCGGCCGGCTTTTTTCTGTTAATCTCATGTGGTTTGTGAGGTTATTGGCGAAAGCGACAATTCGTGAGCCGTTTGTTGTTTCAAAATTGTTAACAATTTTGTAAACTGCGGGCGGATAGAACGTCCCGGTGGATGAAGGGCGACAAGTACCTGGACCGCCGGAAATCAATAAGAGGTCATGATGAGTACTGAAATCAAAACTCAGGTCGTGGTACTTGGGGCAGGTCCCGCAGGTTACTCTGCAGCCTTCCGTTGCGCTGATTTAGGTCTGGAAACCGTCATCGTAGAACGTTACAACACCCTTGGTGGTGTTTGTCTGAACGTAGGTTGTATCCCTTCTAAAGCGCTGCTGCACGTAGCGAAAGTTATCGAAGAAGCCAAAGCGCTGGCTGAACACGGTATCGTCTTCGGCGAGCCGAAAACCGATATCGATAAAATCCGTACCTGGAAAGAGAAAGTTATCACTCAGCTGACCGGAGGTCTGGCTGGCATGGCGAAAGGCCGTAAAGTGAAAGTGGTTAACGGTCTGGGTAAATTCACCGGCGCGAACACCCTTGAAGTGGAAGGCGAAAACGGCAAAACCGTAATCAACTTCGACAACGCGATCATCGCGGCGGGCTCTCGTCCAATCGAACTGCCATTCATTCCACATGAAGATCCACGCGTGTGGGATTCCACCGATGCCCTGGAACTGAAAACCGTTCCAAAACGTCTGCTGGTTATGGGCGGCGGTATCATCGGTCTGGAAATGGGTACCGTGTACCATGCGCTGGGTTCAGACATTGACGTGGTTGAAATGTTCGACCAGGTTATCCCGGCTGCGGATAAAGACATCGTTAAAGTCTTCACCAAGCGTATCAGCAAGAAATTCAACCTGATGCTGGAAACCAAAGTGACTGCCGTTGAAGCGAAAGAAGACGGTATTTACGTTTCCATGGAAGGTAAAAAAGCGCCATCCGAACCACAGCGTTACGACGCCGTGCTGGTGGCGATCGGCCGTGTGCCGAACGGTAAGAACCTCGACGCAGGTAAAGCTGGCGTGGAAGTGGACGACCGTGGCTTCATCCGCGTTGACAAACAACTGCGCACTAACGTGCCGCACATCTTTGCTATCGGCGATATCGTCGGTCAGCCAATGCTGGCGCACAAAGGTGTTCACGAAGGTCACGTTGCCGCTGAAGTTATCGCCGGCATGAAACACTACTTCGATCCGAAAGTGATCCCATCTATCGCGTACACCGAGCCAGAAGTGGCATGGGTCGGTCTGACCGAGAAAGAAGCGAAAGAGAAAGGCATCAGCTACGAAACCGCCACCTTCCCGTGGGCTGCTTCTGGCCGTGCTATCGCTTCCGACTGCGCAGACGGTATGACCAAACTGATCTTCGACAAAGAGACTCACCGCGTTATCGGTGGTGCGATTGTCGGTACCAACGGCGGCGAGCTTCTGGGTGAAATCGGTCTGGCGATCGAAATGGGTTGCGACGCGGAAGACATCGCGCTGACCATCCACGCTCACCCAACTCTGCACGAGTCCGTGGGCCTGGCGGCAGAAGTGTTTGAAGGTAGCATCACCGACCTGCCAAACGCGAAAGCGAAGAAGAAGTAATATAGCATTCTTTAGTTGTTCCAACTAAATGAAGCCCCGAAAGTCAGGTTGCTGATGAGTAGGGGCTTTTTTATTATGCTTGAGAATTTTAACGGATTTAATTTCAAAATATCATTTAATATTAATGTCCTGTTCCGGATGGTTATTATTCTTGCGCTGGCTATTTTATATCGTGAATACTCTCTTTTAATTAATGGAACAAAGAGAAGAATCGAGCATGGACAATAAACAAGTAGCGTCTGGAAATAAAACGTTACGAATAATGGGGGCCAGAACGCAATGCGGGCAAGGTTATATGAAAAACGCTGTTCATAAACTGGTTGCGCTTGATCAGGAGACATTACAGCCTGTAAGCGTTGACTGGAGTTATGAAGATGAACCCACGGTTCGTTTCACCGGTACTATTTTTACCGATACACGACCGAACAAACGCCTGCTTGCAGTTTCTGATGTATATCGGCAGGGGGAAATTATCAATATCAGTAATTTTGGTGGAGCAGGCTTTGCTTTAGCCGTAATCAAAAATGACGGAACGGTAGTTGCGTGGGGAACGCCAACGTGTGGTGGAACTTCTCCTACAAGCGATCGCAATCATAACGTCAATGCTATTTACGGTGGAGTGGATGCTTCGGCGGCCGTTAATGCCAATGGACAGGTGTTTACCTGGTCCGTTGATGACAATAATCCGTTACCCGATAATGTTGCCGTACTGAATGATATTGTTGATATTAAAGTTGCTCAATATGGTGATGATAATGGAAATTATACCTATCTGGCATTAAGAGCAAATAATCAGGTCGTCCAGTGGACCGATGGCATGTCTCATGATGATTTCCCACAGGACATTGCAGAGCGCAAAGATTTAGTTGCTATACAAACCAATGAATATGCCTTTGCTGCAATAACATCGAGTGGTCATATTGTAACATGGGGGCAAGCGTCTTATGGTGGTGAACTTCCGGAGCACTTAAAGAGTGTTAATGATGTTGCTACACTTTATGCTAATAAAGGGGCTTTCGTTGCGTTGAGAAAGTCTGGAAGCATTTTTGCATGGGGTAACACTTATTATGGTGGCCAAATTCCAGAAAGTATTGCCAGCTTAACCGATATTGCCTCAATACATACTACTAGCCATTCATTTATTGCTTTAAGAAAGAATGGTAGTGTTGTTTTTTGGGGATATGGCATACACCTGCGTGAAATGCCTCAAGATATTGCAAATCTGACAAATATCATTGATGTCCAAGGGGCTGTAAACGGCAGTTATGCTTTTTTAACATCTGAAGGTAAAGTTTATTGTTGGGGTGAAGTATTAATATACGATATAAAAATGCCGGAGGATTTATCTGATGTTGTTTCCCTGACTGCATCATGTGATTCGTTTGCAGCACTCCGCCGTGACGGCACCGTTGTTGCTTGGGGAATGCCTGGAGGTGGGGATACAACCTCAGTAAAAGATGAGCTGTATAATATCCGCGCAATCTACGCAAGCGGATACAGTTTATGCGCGCTAAGAGATGACGGTCATATTTTTGAATGGGGTGCAGAGGATTCTCCATCGTTTACAAAGATGCCTGCAGATATACAGGGACAGGTAACCTATAGCTTTAACTAAATGCCTTTATGCCGGGTAAGGTGATCTTACCCGGCCATTCAAACTTTTAATCTTTTGGCTCACAAGCCAAGTACCAACTGGAAGTTATGGAGCCACAGGCTGCCAGGTTTTATCCGAATTATAGGTAGTTAACGCCCGGGCTTTCTGCTCAGAGTCATTGCCGAGATCGGCCTGGTACACTTTGTCATCCTGGTTTATCACAAAGCTCATGACGCCTGTCTGGCCATAGCTGACGGGCCACGCCACCATCGCAAAGCCTTTCTCATCAGGCAGGATACGGAACCGATAGCCGTGATAGCCTGCACCGGGCTCTTTGGGGCTGAAGGCCGGCCCCAGCGGGCTGGGGGCTTCACCCGGAGAAACGGGCCAGTAGAGACCATCTTTTTTCCCTTCAGAGCTGACAATTTTCTGCGCGTATTTTTGATTCATGGCGAAATAGCTCTGCTGGGCATCCACATAGGCATGTAATGCTTCGATGGCGGCAAGCTCGTTACGCCCGATCTCGCGGGTCAGGATCTCCTCGGCGCCCTCCTTGATATCGAATTGCCATCCGGCAGCGGTTTTGACAACCGGGATGGGCAACTGCCAGTCGTTATTTCCGACGACCAGATGCGCCGTATTACCATCGATAACCGTGTTGTGCCGCACCTTCCAGTCGCGCAGGAAACGATCGACGGCCTCAGGATCGACCCCTTCTGGCGGCAGAAAATCGCGCCAGTTCTCTCCAAGCAGATTGTTCATCGCCGTTTCATTCTGCTCACTGATGGCATGCGCCAGCGCATCGGTCGCCTGAGCGGGCGTGCTGAAGGATTGCTGTGCCATCGCAGCGGCGGACATCATGAACAACACCATTCCACAGACAAGATTCTTTTTCATGTTGGCTCCCTTAACGATGACGGAATTCACGGTGTTCAGCACGTCCGGCAGGGGCCTGACGCGGCTGCTGATGACGGGCAGCCAGTTGTCTGCTTTGCGCACCACGCTGCTGCTGGGCTTGCCAGTTGGCAGAGCGGCTGTCGTTGCCGCTCAGGGCATTTGCGCGAGGCTGGCTGGTTCGCTGCGGGATATGGCGTTGCTGAGCAGGCTGCGCGATCCGTTTCTCCTGCCGCTGGGTTACGGCAGGGTGATTATCACGCTGCTGCGAGGTGGTTCGCTTTGCCGTTTGCGGTCTGGTGTCGTAGCCACGGTAGTTGTTGCGCTGGGATATCTGCTTCAGCTGTTCGCCTGAAGCCTGGCGCTGTGCATCTTTGGTTCCCGGACGCGCGGTTTGCGGGAAGGTTTTGCCTGTCGATTTCTCCATCTGGCTCAGGGCCGCCTGACGCTGGCTGTCGCGGTTAATCGGTTTTTGCTGCGTAGAACTGAGCCCCGTTACCGTGTCAGTGGAATGGAAGCGGTTATTGAGCTGGCTGGTGGGGTAGGGCACACCTTCCCGATATGCCGGGTTATGCTGCCAGGTGCGGTTGGCATCCGTCAGTCGTTGGCCACTGATTTTATTGAAGTTCTCAACGTTGATATTGATATTGTTATCACCGTTGCGGTTATAGCCGCCGTGATTCCAGTCATCGTCATGATGGTGGTCCCAGTCGTCGTCATCATCCCAGTCGATGTTGCTGAAGATGGCGTAGGTTGTCGCCACGCCCAGGCTGAAGCCTAAGCCTTTGACCAGACTATCCGTAAACTGCTCTCCCGGAGAAGGAGGAAGATAGGTTGGCGGGTAAGCCGTGTTTGGCCAGGTACCGTAAACGGTATTGGGGTTATAGGTGGGGACGTATACGACCTGCGGATCCGCGGATTCAATTTTGATCACCGTCGGGGCAGGCGTGGTGGAAGTCGTCGATTCGCTGGTGGCCGATTTGACCGGGGCAGGTTTCGTCACGGTGGTGACCGTCTGCTGAGGCGTTGATTGTAAGGCGCCGGTCTTTTGAGCCAGCGCGCGCAGGCGTTGGACGGAATCCATGACATCCTTCGGTTGCGCGAGAAACGCATCCCCCAGATTTTGTACCCACGGCGGGTTTTCACCCATCAGCGACATCAGTTGAGGAAACGCGACCAACGATTTTACGCTGGGATCCCAGGGCTGGCTTGCAACGGCCTGGATAGCGGCGTCTCCTTCCATTTTAGGGTTGTCTTTGGACCACTGCGCCGCCTGGATGACGTTGGCCGGGTAGGTCGAGGCCATTAAAATTTGGGACAGCAGGGCATCCGGATAGAGCGCGATGGGAGCAACCCACTGATCGATTTGTGCGGCCGTATAGGCTGGGGCGACGACAGGGGCGGGTTGCACTGCTGCGGGGGGGACCGGTTGTTGTGCGACGGGAGCGGGGACGAGAGGCTCTGTCGCCCGACTTTTGACAAACATGACGCCTGAGGCGGCAAACAGCCCGGCACTGCACAGAAGAACAAGCAGATGTGGTTTAAAGGGCAACTTCATAAAATGACTCCAACGAGACAAGCGCTGTGCCGTGAGGCGTTACGGTTGGCGTGAGTATTATTCACTCGCCTTTTACTGTTTTGACTTTTGTTGGGGAACTGCCGGTACGTCCGGATAAAGAGTGTGAGTATTTATTACACAATTATATGTGATAGCTGAAAAGCCGCTGGGATTTCAGAAGGCCGCTCTTGCGAGCGGACCGCAGCGAGTTGCCAAAATTCCCCCCGTCAGCCCTCTACACCATGCTTAACGATTCAGCAAATTTTTTAATGTTGCTTTTTTGTAAACGGATTAACACTGTGTAGAAATCCTGCTATGCTGCCCGACGCGGTATCGGGCATTTACCCTACAAACTGCTGTCTCACAGGAGCGTGAAGAGAACGCCCGCCGCATATGACAATGAGAGCGAGGAGAACCGTCGTGCTAGAAGAATACCGTAAGCACGTAGCAGAACGTGCCGCCGAGGGAATTGTACCCAAACCGTTAGATGCAACCCAAATGGCCGCGCTCGTCGAGCTGCTGAAGAACCCGCCTAAGGGCGAAGAAGAATTCCTGTTAGATCTGCTGATCAACCGCGTACCGCCTGGCGTAGATGAAGCTGCCTACGTAAAAGCCGGATTCCTTGCTGCTATCGCCAAAGGCGAAGCCACCTCCCCACTGGTTACTCCTGAAAAAGCCATTGAACTGCTCGGCACCATGCAGGGTGGTTATAACATTCATCCGCTGATTGACGCGCTGGATAACGACAAGCTGGCACCGATTGCCGCTAAAGCGCTCTCTTCAACGCTGCTGATGTTCGATAACTTCTACGATGTGGAAGAAAAAGCCAAAGCAGGCAACGTCTATGCGAAGCAGGTGATGCAGTCCTGGGCCGATGCTGAATGGTTCCTGAACCGTCCTGCGCTGGCTGAAAAAATTACCGTTACCGTATTCAAAGTCACCGGTGAAACCAACACCGATGACCTTTCTCCGGCACCGGATGCATGGTCTCGCCCGGATATCCCGCTGCACGCTCTGGCGATGCTGAAAAACGCCCGTGAAGGCATTGAGCCGGATCAGCCAGGCGTTGTCGGCCCGATCAAACAGATCGAAGCGTTGCAGAAAAAAGGGTTCCCGCTGGCTTACGTCGGTGACGTTGTCGGTACCGGTTCTTCCCGTAAATCCGCCACTAACTCCGTCCTGTGGTTTATGGGTGACGATATTCCGCATGTGCCGAACAAACGCGGTGGCGGCCTGTGCCTTGGCGGTAAGATTGCCCCAATCTTCTTCAACACCATGGAAGATGCTGGCGCACTGCCAATCGAAGTGGATGTCTCTAACCTGAACATGGGCGACGTGATTGACGTTTACCCGTATAAAGGTGAAGTCCGTAACCACGACACCAACGAGCTGCTGGCGAGCTTCGAGCTGAAAACCGACGTGCTGATCGACGAAGTGCGTGCCGGTGGCCGTATCCCGCTGATCATCGGTCGTGGCCTGACCACCAAAGCGCGTGAAGCGCTGGGTCTGCCGCACTCAGACGTGTTCCGTCATGCGAAAGACGTAGCAGAAAGCAATCGTGGCTTCTCGCTGGCGCAGAAAATGGTTGGCCGCGCGTGCGGCGTGGCCGGTATCCGTCCTGGCGCTTACTGCGAGCCGAAGATGACCTCTGTGGGCTCTCAGGACACCACCGGCCCAATGACCCGTGACGAGCTGAAAGACCTGGCGTGCCTGGGCTTCTCTTCCGATCTGGTCATGCAGTCCTTCTGTCACACGGCGGCGTATCCGAAGCCGGTTGACGTAACCACGCACCACACGCTGCCAGACTTCATCATGAACCGTGGCGGCGTCTCTCTGCGTCCGGGCGACGGCGTTATCCACTCCTGGCTGAACCGTATGCTGCTGCCGGATACCGTGGGTACTGGCGGTGACTCGCATACCCGTTTCCCGATTGGTATCTCCTTCCCGGCGGGCTCCGGTCTGGTGGCGTTTGCCGCAGCGACCGGCGTGATGCCGCTGGATATGCCGGAATCGGTACTGGTGCGCTTCAAAGGTAAAATGCAGCCGGGTATCACCCTGCGCGACCTGGTTCACGCTATCCCGCTGTATGCCATCAAACAGGGCCTGCTGACCGTTGAGAAGAAAGGTAAGAAGAACATCTTCTCTGGCCGCATCCTGGAAATTGAAGGGCTGCCGGACCTCAAAGTTGAGCAGGCATTCGAGCTGACCGATGCGTCTGCAGAGCGTTCCGCCGCGGGTTGTACCATCAAGCTGAACAAAGAACCGATCATTGAGTATCTGAACTCTAACATCGTCCTGCTGAAGTGGATGATTGCGGAAGGCTACGGCGACCGTCGTACGCTGGAGCGTCGTATTCAGGGGATGGAGAAATGGCTGGCGGATCCGCAGCTGCTGGAAGCCGATGCTGACGCAGAATATGCGGCGGTGATCGACATCGATCTGGCAGACATTAAAGAGCCAATTCTCTGTGCGCCGAACGATCCTGACGATGCGCGTCTGCTGTCTGACGTGCAGGGCGATAAGATCGACGAAGTGTTCATCGGTTCCTGTATGACCAATATCGGTCACTTCCGTGCTGCCGGTAAACTGCTGGATACTCACAAAGGCCAGCTGCCAACCCGCCTGTGGGTAGCGCCACCAACCCGTATGGATGCGGCGCAGCTGACTGAAGAGGGTTACTACAGCGTGTTTGGTAAGAGCGGTGCGCGCATCGAAATCCCTGGCTGTTCCCTGTGTATGGGTAACCAGGCGCGCGTGGCAGACGGTGCGACGGTGGTCTCCACCTCTACCCGTAACTTCCCGAACCGTTTAGGTACCGGTGCGAACGTCTACCTGGCGTCTGCTGAGCTGGCGGCGGTTGCGGCGCTGATTGGCAAACTGCCAACGCCGGAAGAGTACCAGACCTTCGTTGCTCAGGTTGATAAGACGGCGGTGGATACCTATCGCTATCTGAACTTCGACCAGCTCTCTCAGTACACCGAGAAAGCTGACGGGGTGATCTTCCAGACGGCGGTATAAAAGCAAAACCGTCTCCACGAGACGGTTTTTAGTGTTTGCACCCTCTCCCGTGGGAGAGGGCCGGGGTGAGGGCATCAGGCCGCAGGGCCTTGCTCTCACCTTTTTATTTTCATTCCTCCCACCTCACACGCTTTTTTTCTGCCTCTCTGCTGCGATAATTACCGTAATGGCTTTGCAGAGGAAAACACTATGGATTACGAATTTCTGCGCGACATCACCGGGGTGGTGAAAGTGCGTATGTCGATGGGCCACGAAGCCGTTGGACACTGGTTTAACGAAGAAGTGAAAGAAAATCTAGCGCTTCTTGATGAAGTTGAACAGGCGGCGAATACGATAAAAGGCAGTGAACGCTCCTGGCAACGTGCGGGTCATGAATACACGCTGTGGATGGATGGCGAAGAGGTGATGGTGCGGGCCAATCAGCTGGAATTCTCGGGTGACGAGATAGAAGAGGGGATGAGTTACTACGACGAAGAGAGCCTGTCGCTGTGTGGCGTGGAGGACTTTCTGCAGGTCGTGGCGGCGTACCGGGAGTTTATGAAACAGAAATAGCACACAGGAGCGTCCTTGCTCCGTGCGAGTCTTACATGGCCGGAATATTGCGGCCGTAGTAGATTTCGCGCATCTCTTTCCAGAGCAGGTCGGTAATGACCTTACGCTCTTCTTCGCTTAAATCTTCTGGCTTTGTGTGGAACATGTAGTGCTTAAGGTCAAACTCCTTAAGCAGCATCTTGGTGTGGAAGATGTTCTCCTGATACACGTTCACGTCCATCATGTCGTACAGCGATTTCATGTCCTCGGACATAAAGTTCTGAATGGAGTTGATCTCGTGATCGATAAAGTGCTTCATGCCGTTGATATCGCGCGTAAAACCACGCACACGATAATCAATGGTGACGATATCGGATTCCAACTGGTGAATTAAATAGTTCAGCGCGTTTAGCGGGGAGATCACGCCGCAGGTGGATACTTCGATATCGGCGCGGAACGTACACAGGCCGCCTTCCGGGTGGCTCTCCGGGTAGGTGTGCACGCAGATATGGCTTTTATCAAGGTGGGCGACAACCACTTCAGGCAGCGGGCCCGGATGCTCGGTTTTGTCGATAAGCTTAGGATCGACCGGCTCTTCGCTGACCAGAATGGTCACGCTGGCGCCCTGAGGTTCATAATCCTGGCGGGCGATGTTCAGAATATTTGCGCCGATAATAGAGCAGGTTTCCGACAGGATCTCGGTCAGACGGTTGGCATTGTAGAGTTCATCGATATAGGCGATGTAGCCATCGCGCTCTTCCGCTGTTTTGGCATAGCAGATATCGTAAATACAAAAACTCAGGCTTTTGGTCAGGTTGTTAAAGCCATGCAGTTTAAGCTTTTTCAATTAGTTCACCCCCTGGGAGGACAGTGCATCTTGCAGGTACTGCGGCAAGGCGAAGGCTGCGGTATGGACCGCCGGATTGTAGTAACGGCACTGGAGACCTGCCTGATGGAAGCGCGCCTGGATAATCTCCGTGGAGAGATGACGCAGGACGTCGTTATCCGTCGCCCAGGCAAAGGTCATGATCCCGCCGTAGTAGGTCGGAATGGCAGCCTGATAGAAGCTAACATCGCCAAAATAGGTGCTCAGTTTGCGGTGGCTGTCGAGCGCTTCATCCTGCTGCAGGAAGCAGACGCCATTTTGCGCCACGAAGATACCGCCAGGGTTCAGACAACGCTTGCAACCCTCGTAGAACGATGAGGTAAACAGCGAGGCGCCCGGGCCGATAGGGTCGGTACAGTCGGAGATAATGACGTCAAACGTCTGAGTTGTCTGGTTGACGAAGTTCACGCCATCGTCAATCACCAGCTTAAAGCGCGGATCGTCGTAGCTACCCGCGTTATGGTTAGGCAGGTACTGACGACAGAATGAGACCACGCCCGCGTCGATCTCTACCATGGTGATGGTTTCAATGGACTGGTGGCGGGATACTTCGCGCAGCATCGCCCCGTCGCCGCCGCCGATAATCAGCACGTGCTTCGCGTGGCCATGGGCCAGCAGCGGGACGTGGGTCATCATCTCATGATAGATAAACTCATCTCGCTCGGTGGTTTGCACCACGCCGTCCAGCGCCATTACGCGGCCAAAAGCGGCATTCTCGAAGATGATCAGATCCTGATGATCGGTTTTCTCATGATATAGCACGTTATCAACGGCAAAGTACTGACCAAACTGGTCATGCAGTGTTTCATGCCACAACGTGTGGTCGGCCATACGCGGACTCCTCTTCGTTAACATCCGTTACACTCACGAAAAATGAGCGAAACATGATAGCTAACTATAACCGTGGTTGCACGGTTCCAGCGAAACAAGAGGCGTCGGGAAGGTTATTTCACGTAGGCGAGCAGGCTAAGCGAATCGCGGGCCAGCGCTTTGCATTTTTTTGCCGTTGGGATGCCAATACCGCTTAAATCACGGTAACTGTCTTCACCGAGCGCTTTCATGTCGAAGCTGTCGTAGTTGCTGAGGTCCCATTGGTTCTGCTGGGCAAAAAAGACCAGTGCGCGACGAATTTGCCCGTTGGGTAAATTCTGGTAGCCACAATCATTTTTCAGGAATACAAAAACCGCCGTCAGATCGGCCATATCTTCCGCTTCATTTTCACTGAGCGCATAGCTGTTCGCACACATTGCCATCAGGCTGGTGAACAAAATTGTCCTGAAAAACGTCTTCATTGCTTCTACCACTGCATCACGGAAAATCAACGTTAGCATATTTGGTGCCAGTGCGACGATCTTTATTATTGCCGCGTTACTTGACCTTCCGGTAAGGGGAGGGTTTATGCTCAAAAGATCGTCTGCACGAAATAAGGAAATGAATATGCAACGTCGTGAATTTCTAAAATATTCCGTTGCGTTGGGGGTTGCCAGCGCATTACCACTGTGGAGTCGCGCGGTTCTGGCGGCTGACAGACCTGCCTTACCCATTCCTGATTTATTGACCGCCGATGCCCGTGGCCGTATCCAGCTGGTGGTTCAGTCCGGTAAAACGGCCTTTGGCAAATATAACGCCACCACCTGGGGCTATAACGGCAATGTGCTTGGCCCGGCGTTGCAACTGCGCAGAGGAAAAGCCGTCACCGTTGATATTCACAACACGCTGGCAGAAGAGACGACGCTGCACTGGCACGGGCTGGAAGTGCCGGGCGAGGTTGACGGCGGCCCGCAAGGGATTATAAAAGCAGGCGGGAAGCGCACCGTGACCTTTACCCCCGAGCAGCGGGCGGCGACCTGCTGGTTCCACCCGCATCAGCATGGTAAAACGGGCCATCAGGTGGCCATGGGGCTGGCAGGTCTGGTGCTGATTGAAGATGACGAAAGTCGCCTGCTGCGTCTGCCCAAACAGTGGGGTATCGACGATGTGCCGGTCATTGTGCAGGACAAAAAATTCTCCACAGACGGTCAGATTGATTATCAGCTGGATGTGATGACCGCGGCGGTAGGCTGGTTTGGCGATACGCTGCTGACCAATGGCGCGATCTACCCCCAGCACGCTGCACCAAAAGGCTGGCTGCGGTTACGTCTGCTCAACGGATGCAACGCGCGCTCGCTGAACTTTGCCACCAGCGATAATCGTCCGCTGTACGTCGTGGCGAGCGACGGTGGACTGCTGCCTGAGCCGGTCAAAGTGAATGAACTCCCTGTGCTGATGGGCGAGCGCTTTGAGGTGCTGGTGGACATCAGCGACGGTAAGTCATTTGACCTGGTGACGCTCCCGGTCAGCCAGATGGGGATGGCCGTTGCGCCATTCGATAAGCCACACCCGGTTTTACGTATTCAGCCGCTGCAGATCACCGCCTCCGGTACGCTGCCGGACACCTTAACCACGCTGCCGGCGCTTCCATCGCTGGCTGGGCTTACGCAACGTAAGCTGCAGCTCTCCATGGATCCGATGCTCGACATGATGGGCATGCAGGCGCTGGTGAAAAAGTATGGCGATCAGGCGATGGCGGGGATGCACCACGGGCAGATGATGGGCCATATGAACATGGATCACGGCAAGATGGGCGGTATGAATCACGGCGGTCACGGGTTTGATTTCCACAATGCCAACATGATCAACGGCAAAGCGTTCGATATGAACACGCCAATGTTTGCTGCTACAAAAGGGCAGTTTGAGCGCTGGGTGATTTCAGGCGAAGGCGACATGATGCTGCATCCGTTCCATATTCACGGCACCCAGTTCCGTATTCTTTCAGAGAACGGCAAAGCGCCGGATGCGCATCGCGCGGGCTGGAAAGATACAGTGAGAGTGGAAGGCGGCGTCAGCGAGGTGCTGGTGAAGTTTGACCACGAGGCGCCGAAGGAGTTTGCCTATATGGCGCACTGTCATCTGCTGGAACACGAAGATACGGGGATGATGCTGGGTTTTACCGTATAAAAAAGCCGGGTGGCGGCTTCGCCTTACCCGGCCTACATTTCGCAGGTGCGGCCTGATGCCCTCACCCTGGCCCTCTCCCGGTGGGAGAGGGAACAAACATAAAAAACGGCAACCGAGGTTGCCGTTTTGCATTTATTTTGCGTCATCCGGCAACGCATACGCGACAATATAGTCGCCCATCTTCGTGCCAAACGAACCGTGACCGCCCGCAGAGATGACAACGTACTGCTTGCCATTCACTTCATAGGTCATCGGCGTTGCCTGTCCACCGGCTGGCAGACGGCCTTGCCACAGTTTCTCACCGTTGGTCATGTTGTACGCGCGCAGGTAGTTATCTGCGGTTGCCGCGATGAACAGCACGTTACCGGCGGTGGAAATTGGGCCACCCAGCATTGGCATACCCATGTTGAACGGCACCGGAACCGGCATCGGGAACGGCATGCTGTCCTGCGGGGTACCAATACGTTTTTTCCACACGATCTGGTTGGTTTTCAGATCCAGACCGGAGATATATCCCCAGGCAGGCTGTTTACACGGCAGACCAAACGGAGACAGGAACGGATTCAGGGTCACGCCAAACGGTACGCCGTACTGCGGCTGAATACCGGCTTCGGTACCGCTGCCTTTCGCGTCTTTCGGCTGCTCCATCGGGTTACCCGGACCACGTGGGATCAGTTTAGAGACAAACGGCAGCGCCATCGGGTTGGCGATCGCTACCTGGCGGTTAGGGTCAACGGAGATCCCGCCCCATTCGAACATCCCAAGGTTACCCGGGAAGACCAGCGTGCCCTGCTCAGAAGGCGGGGTAAAGATGCCTTCATAGCGCAGCTGATGGAACATTACGCGGCACACCAGCTGGTCAAACATGGTGGCACCCCACATGTCTGCGCCGCTGAGGTCTTTCTTCGGACGGAAGCTCAGTTCGGAGAACGGCTGCGTTTTTGTGACGTAATCGCCTTTAGCCGCGCCCTGAGGAACCGGTTTTTCCGGTGCAGGCACAACCAGCTCGCCGTTACGACGGTCCAGTACGAAGATGTTACCGGTTTTCGCCGGAGCATAAATCACCGGAACGGTTTTGCCGTTAACGGTAATGTCTGCCAGCGTTGGCTGGGACGGCATATCCATATCCCACAGATCGTGGTGTACGGTCTGGTAGCTCCACGCCAGTTTACCGGTGGTCGCGTTCAGCGCCAGAATGGAGCTGGCATAACGTTCCTGCTCAGGGGTACGGTTACCGCCCCAGATATCAGGCGTGGTCACGCCCATTGGCAAGTAGACCAGATCCAGCTTCGCATCATACGCAGCCGGTGCCCAGGAGTTTGGCGAGTTGAAGGTAAAGGTGTGTTCATCAGACGGGATCGCGTTAGGATCTTTCGCGCCCGGATCGAAGGCCCATAGCAGTTTACCGGTATTCACGTCGAAACCACGGATAACGCCAGAGGTTTCGCGGGTGGAGAAGTTATCCGTCACCGAACCAGCAATCACGATGGTTTTATCAGTGATAATTGGCGGTGAGGTGGGTTCATACAGACCCGGCGTGGTGTCCGGCATGTTGGTCTGCAGGTTCAGGATACCTTTGTTGGCGAAGGTTTCGCACAGCTTGCCCGTTTCGGCGTTAATCGCGAACAGGCGGCCATCGTTCACCGGCAGCATAATGCGGCGAGGACAGTCGGCAATGACGTCCGGGCTGGCATTATCCGCACGCGCTTCGTGGTAAGAGACACCGCGGCAGGTGATGTGCTGGAACGACGGGTTGGAGTTCAGCTGCGGATCGAAGTGCCATTTCTCTTTACCGGTGGCCGCGTCGAGCGCGAACAGGCGCTGGTGCGCCGTACACAGATAAAGCATGTTGCCCACTTTAATTGGCGTCACTTCGTTGGTCAGTTCACCCGGATCGTTTGGCATCTTCAGATCGCCGGTACGGAATACCCAGGCTTCTTTCAGGTTTTTCACGTTGTCCGCGTTGATCTGCTTCAGCGGGGAGTAGCGCTGACCTTCCTGGTTACGGCCATACGCTGGCCAGTCGCCGTCAGCCACCTGCGAGATAGCCGCCGCAGGGGTGGATTCTGCATTCAGCGTACCGTTGATCTCCTGCGGGTCGTTAAAGCCGGCCCAGGTCAGGATACCGCCACTGATTAGCAGAGCGACAAGCAGCGCCGCAACGGCACCGCTGGAAGGTACAATCAGGCGACGCCAGACGAACGGCAGGATCAGCCAGATACCGAAGAAGACCAGAATGTCGCTGCGTGGCGTCAGTGCCCAGAAGTCGAACCCGACTTCCCAGACGCCCCAGATCATGGTTGCGAGGAGTAATGCCGCATAAAGCCACAGTGCGGATTGTTTTCTACGCCAGAGCAGAACAGTTACGCCAAGCATAACCAGGCCCGCAATGGGGTAGTACCAGGAGCCGCCAATTGCGACCAGCCAGACGCCACCGATTAACAGGTACAGGCCGCAGAAGGCGGCGAATAACGCTGTTAGTGTCACCAGTAGACGCGGCTGTTTAGAGTTTGTTTCAGCCATAGAAAGTGTACTCGTCAGTTTTTGTTAATAATTTGCTAGCAACTAATTATAGGTATTAACAAGTGTGATCGGAATCACAATATTTGCTTTTTATAACTCATACGCCAGGCTTAGCCATTTGCTGATATAATGGCTGGCTTGCGTATCGATGCCGGAATAACACTCATCCGCATTGAGAGATTTTCATTAAAATCATATGGTTAGTAATATGAAACATACTGTTGAAGTGATGATCCCGGAAGCCGAGATCAAAGCGCGTATCGCCGAACTGGGTCGTCAAATCACCGAACATTACAAGGACAGCGGCAGCGAAATGGTGCTGGTTGGTCTGTTGCGTGGCTCTTTCATGTTCATGGCAGACCTGTGCCGTGAAGTGCAGGTGTCACATGAGGTCGATTTTATGACCGCCTCCAGCTACGGCAGCGGCATGTCCACAACCCGTGATGTGAAAATCCTGAAAGATCTGGATGAAGATATTCGTGGCAAAGATGTGTTGATCGTCGAAGACATCATCGACTCCGGTAACACACTTTCTAAAGTGCGCGAGATCCTGAGCCTGCGTGAGCCGAAATCCTTGGCCATCTGTACTCTGCTGGATAAACCAGACCGCCGTGAAGTGCAGGTACCGGTGGAGTTTGTTGGTTTCTCTATTCCGGACGAGTTCGTCGTCGGTTACGGTATTGACTACGCGCAGCGTTACCGCCATCTGCCTTATGTTGGGAAGGTTGTGCTTCTGGACGAGTAGTGCGGCCTGGTGCCCTCACCCCAGCCCTCTCCCACAGGGAGAGGGAGAAAATCCCCGCTTTATTTATGGTTCACATGCTTAAGCTTGAGGTTGGCAATGCCCGAACGGTAACGCTGCTCCAGCGTTTCGCGGTTGGTGGCGGTCACTTCCAGATTGCGCAGCAGGCCGTCGTGAATGCCGTACGCCCAGCCGTGGATAGAGACCTTCTGACCGCGCTTCCACGCTGACTGCATGATCGTTGAATGACCCAGGTTATACACCTGCTCCATCACGTTCAGTTCACACAGCGTGTCCATCCGGCGCTCCTGCGGCATTTCACCCAGCAGTGAGCTATGTTTGAACCAGATATCGCGGATGTGCAGCAGCCAGTTATCGATGAGCCCCAGTTCCGGGTTTTCCACAGCGGCCTGCACACCGCCGCAGCCGTAGTGACCGCAAATAATGATGTGCTCGACCTCAAGGACGTCTACGGCGTACTGAACGACAGACAGGCAGTTGAGATCGGTATGAATCACCAGGTTGGCAACGTTACGGTGAACAAACAGTTCGCCGGGCTCAAGGCCCGTCAGTCGCTCAGCCGGAACACGGCTGTCGGAACATCCAATCCAGAGAAAGCGTGGATTCTGCGCTTGCGCGAGCTTTCCAAAAAAACCGGGGTCTTCCTCCACCAGCATTTTTGACCATAGTGCATTGTTGCTGATGAGTGTATCTATGTTGTTCATGGAGGTTAGCGACCTGTAACCAAGTGATTGCGTTGCGCTACTATAGGGTAACCCGACTTTTAATGAAACCACACAACGTGTGTCAGAACCTAAGGTAAGTTTAATTCATGGCGATTGCACTGGAGCTTGAGCAGCTTAAAAAAACCTATCCGGGCGGCGTTCAGGCGCTACGCGGGATAGATCTCAAAGTAGAAGCGGGGGATTTCTATGCGCTTCTGGGGCCGAACGGCGCGGGGAAATCGACGACCATCGGCATTATCAGCTCGCTGGTCAATAAGACCTCTGGCCGGGTCTGCGTGTTTGGCTACGATCTGCAAAAAGATGTGGTCAACGCCAAACGTCAGCTCGGTCTGGTACCGCAGGAGTTCAACTTCAACCCGTTTGAGACGGTGCAGCAGATCGTCGTCAACCAGGCGGGCTACTACGGCGTTGAGCGAAAAGAAGCGTTAGCTCGCAGCGAAAAGTACCTGAAGCAGCTTGATCTATGGGAAAAACGTAACGAACGTGCGCGTATGCTGTCTGGCGGCATGAAGCGCCGTCTGATGATTGCCCGTGCGCTGATGCATGAGCCAAAACTGTTGATCCTCGACGAGCCCACCGCCGGGGTAGATATTGAGCTTCGTCGCTCAATGTGGGGGTTCCTGAAAGATCTCAACGACAAAGGCACCACCATTATTTTGACGACGCACTACCTTGAAGAAGCGGAAATGCTTTGCCGCAACATCGGCATCATTCAGAACGGCGAGCTGGTGGAAAACACCTCAATGAAGGATCTGCTCTCGAAGCTCAAATCAGAAACGTTCATTCTGGATCTGGCGGCAAAAAGCGCGCTGCCGAAGCTTGAAGGGTACCAGTATCGCCTGGTCGACACCTCCACGCTGGAGGTGGAAGTATTGCGGGAGCAGGGCATTAACAGCGTCTTCTCCCAGTTGAGTGCCCAGGGCATTCAGGTTTTAAGTATGCGTAACAAAGCGAACCGACTGGAAGAGCTGTTTGTCTCTCTGGTGCAGGATAAACAAGGAGACAAGGCATGACGCATCTTTATTGGGTCGCGCTGAAAAGCATCTGGGCGAAAGAGATTAACCGCTTTATGCGCATCTGGGTACAAACCCTGGTGCCGCCGGTGATCACCATGACGCTCTATTTCATCATCTTCGGTAATCTGATTGGTTCCCGCATTGGTGAGATGCATGGCTTTACCTATATGCAGTTTATCGTTCCGGGTTTGATCATGATGGCGGTGATCACCAACGCCTATGCCAACGTGGCTTCGTCTTTCTTTAGCGCTAAGTTCCAGCGCAACATTGAGGAGCTGCTGGTGGCACCGGTGCCAACGCATGTAATCATCGCGGGTTACGTTGGCGGTGGTGTGGCGCGCGGCCTGTGCGTCGGGATCCTGGTGACGGCTATCTCCTTGTTCTTCGTGCCGTTCCAGGTGCACTCCTGGCTGTTCGTGGGGCTGACGCTGCTGTTGACGGCGATCCTGTTTTCGCTTGCCGGTCTGCTGAACGCGGTGTTTGCCAAAACGTTTGACGATATCAGCCTGATCCCGACCTTTGTGCTGACGCCGCTGACCTATCTGGGTGGGGTGTTTTATTCCCTGACGCTGCTGCCGCCGTTCTGGCAGGCGTTGTCGCACCTGAACCCGATTGTCTACATGATCAGCGGTTTCCGCTTCGGCTTCCTCGGCATTACTGACGTACCACTGTTCACTACCGTTGCGGTGCTGGTGGTGTTTATCGTCGCCTTCTACCTGCTGTGCTGGTACTTAATCCAGCGCGGACGCGGACTGCGCAGCTAACCTTCCGCCCGGTGACTTTCGGGTTGCCGGGCCTTTTCTTTGACTGTTATCACCGTAAGCTAATCTTCACTTCGCTAAACTACTCGCCTGCTAAGGAGAGAGTTATGCTGGGATGGGTCATTACCTGCCACGATGAACAGGCGCAGGAGATGTTGATAAAGCTTGAAGCCAGGTTTGGTCCACTGGCGCAATGTCGTGCGGTGAATTACTGGCAAGGGCTGAGCACCAACATGCTGAGCCGGATGATGTGTGATGCCCTGCATGAAACCGACACTGGCGAAGGCGTTATCTTTCTCACCGATAAATCTGGCGCAGCGCCGTATCGCGCGGCTGCTCTGTTGAGCCACAAACACGACTGCTGCGAAGTGATCTCCGGTATTGATCTTCCCCTGCTTGAGTTAATGTATCCACGGCGTGAATTATTAAGCAGCGCAGAGTTTCGCGATGCCATCGTGGCGCAGGGTGAGCCGGGCGTCAGCAGCTTGTGGCATCAGCAGCAGAAAAATCCCCCCTTCGTTCTTCTTCACGACCTGTATAAGAATTAAACATTGGTATTGATGGTGCATTTGTTACAATGGCACCAGTTTATTCGTACCGATATCACATACATGTTCACGCGTATTTTGTTCCTGTGCCTGCTGGTTCTCTCTGGCGGGGCATCAGCCAGTTTATTAAGTCAGCAAGGTCTTCCAGCCCAGTACATGCAAACCACTGAAGATGCGGCTATCTGGGCGCAGGTGGGAAACGAGGTCGTTAACGTCGGCCATGTCAGAGCCGGACAGATCCTTGCCGTTGTGCCTACCGCTGCGGATTATTACGAGTTTCGCTTCGGCTTCGGGACAGGATTTATCGATAAAGGCCATCTGGAGCAGGTGCAGGGAAAGCAGCGCGTTGAGGACAGCCTTGGCGATCTTAATAAGCCGCTCAGTAATCAAAACCTGATCACCTGGAAAGACACACCGGTCTACAACGCGCCGTCCAGCGGCAGTGCGCCATTCGGTACGCTGAGCGCCAATCTGCGGTATCCGGTTTTAAGCAAACTCAAAGACCGCTTAAACCAGACGTGGTACCAGATCCGTATCGGCAATCGCCTGGCATGGATCAGCAGCCTGGACGCGCAGGAAGATAATGGCCTCCCGGTGCTGACCTACCATCATATTCTGCGTGATGAAGAGAACACGCGCTTCCGGCATACCTCTACCACCACCAGCGTGCGCGCGTTCAATAACCAGATGGCCTGGCTGCGTGACCAGGGGTATACCACCCTGACGATGTATCAGCTGGAAGGGTATGTGCGTAACAAACTGAACCTGCCGGCCAAATCGGTGGTGATTACGTTTGATGACGGACTGAAATCCGTAAGCCGCTATGCTTACCCGATTCTGAAAGAGTACGGGTTTAACGCCACGGCGTTTATCATCTCATCCCGCATTAAGCGACATCCGCAGAAGTGGGATCCGAAATCACTGCAGTTTATGAGCGTTCAGGAGTTGAAGGGCATCCAGGACGTGTTTGATATTCAGTCCCACACGCACTTCCTGCACCGCGTGGATGGTAACAAGCATCCGATTCTACTGAGCCGCAGCTACCACGTGATTTTGTTTGATTTCGAACGCTCGCGCCGGGCGCTGGCGCAGTTTAACCCGCGCGTGCTGTATCTCTCTTATCCGTTTGGTGGCTATGACAATAAAGCCATAAAAGCCGCGAATGACGCCGGTTTTCACCTCGCAGTGACAACGGTAAAAGGGAAGGTCAAGCCGGGGGATAATCCGTTCTTACTGAAACGCCTGTACATCTTAAGAACGGATTCGCTGGAGACCATGTCGCGGCTGATCAGCAACCAGCCGCAGGGCTAAGCTACTCGTAGGTGAACTGCAGGGTGCCGATGGCGCTGAACGTGCCTGAAGTGACTTTTTCTGTATCAGACTTAACTAACCGGGCCGTAAGTAACAAGCTGAATAGGGCAAGGGTAGTGTTCTCTTGTGCGGTAAAGCTGCTAGTTGAATTAGGCACTATCTGCCTGTTGTTCGGCCACTTCAGTAACACGCCCACGCCTTTTGCCGCGTTCGACGATGCGGTGTTGGCGAGTAATGAGCCATCAGTCCCGGTTGTTTTACTGGTGGTCAACTTCACGGTGACTTTACGGGTGTTGGTGCAATTCCCTGTCACCCCAAAATTGGCGTTTATGGTTTTATCGTTCTCGATATCGGATACACCATAATCCCCCAGGTCTACGGTTTTAGGAGCCGTAAGGGTGCAGGTCGGTATTTCTATAGGGGTTTTAAATGCCATGTCGGCGATGCTGATGGTTGTGCCTGGATGGTCATCATTAGGCGCATAGGGATCGCCGATACCAAAGTCTCCGATAGTCCCTCCGACAGGGCCAACGGAGACCACCTCTGCGGGAACCCCGGCAAAGCTGGGAAGCTGATAAAACTCGACCGCGGCCTCCCAGGTTTGGTATTGCAATAATTCATCTTGATCTTCCATATGCAACGTCAGATACCAGGTTGTGCTGGGGGCAAAATAGGCCGTAACTCCCGTACCTTTTGTGCGAAACGCCAGTGCATAAGCAATGCCGGTTACATTGGTTTTGAATAAGGCTTTTCCGTCAATACTACCAACCTGCAGGTTAGCCCGTGTTGCGGTGAAGATGTTTTCTCCATGCTGTCCGCCTGAACATACGCTCATTAACCGGGGGGTTAGGCTTAAGGGATAGAGTGAGCTGATTTTTGTAGGAGTGGTGACGGCATCAACGGCTCTCAGCGTTGGTTTTCCGCCTGTGAAATCGCCAACCGAACGTGGCTTAGCCCTACCAACCTGGCACTCCTCGGCTGCATGGGCGTAGAAGGCGCTCATGGTTAAGCACATAAATAAAATAATAAAACCGTAAAAACGTGGGGAAACAGTTATCCCAGGACGCTGTGCCATAGTTATTCCTTTTAGCGTTGCCTGTTAGCGATATGTCACGCTGACTAATGCGCGCGCGGTCACTTTTCCTGCGCTGACCGGGCCGTAATTTTGGTAGCGGGCGTAAAAGTTATACGCTTTCAAATAGCTTTGTTGGTCTGATGGGGTCGCTATTTTGACCTCCACATCAGACTGCCCCTCGCTGTCGAGGACATTTTGATTATTGGATTCAGAAAAAATTACAATCCCCACGTTTTCAGCGCCGCCAGCAAGGGCGGATGTTTCATTACTGAATATCTGTTTTGAAATCCCATCAATGTGGGCAGACTGCGGTTTAAAGGTAAAGTGCAGCGCTTGCCCGGATCCCGATTCATCCCCGCTGCAGTCCACAACCTGAATCATAAAGCGTGTTCCTCCCGCGGGGTCTGCTGGTTGAAGTCGATCGGTGCCCTCCGCGGTGTAAAACCACGGTTTCCCCACCGTTGGCAGCGTTACGTTTCCACTTTCTGGAATACTGACCTGGCACGTATTGTTGATAATGTTTGCCGTCATATCCATTTCCAGGCTGGAGGCAAAACCCGCTGCGGGAAACCCCAGGCAGAGGGCCAGCCATGACATCGCATTTCTTAAGATTAAGCGGGACTGGCACATCCTGTTTAAGCTACCTGTCTGAATAAACATTATTGATAGGTCACGGTAAACGTCACGGGCGCATTGACCGAACCTGTCGTCACGTCCGAAATCGTTTTACCTTTTGCAATGACGATGCGCGCATCCATCTCAAAATTTCCCGTCCCGTTAGACAGGTTGATAACAGACGTCGGGACAGTGGCGCAGTTCAATATGGAGCCTGAGTCGACAGAGCCTTTCCAGATTTCAAAACCGACGTTATGCCCGGCTGCATACGCGTTACCGGTACACGACCCGCCCGCACCCGGCATGGCCTGAATGGTGGCGTTTTTTACCCCGGCACAGTTCGTAAAGGCGATTTTGAAGGCTTCTCGTCGGCTCTGGCTCACCAGGTCAGACTTAAACACATCGCCAAACGGCAAAATGTCAATCGGGGCTCCGCTGGCGTTTTGGATCTCCGCGTTACAGGTCCCGGCCTCAATGGTGGATGTAAACGTTGCCTGCACGCTCGTCGTCCCCGTAATCGCACTTAACGCAACGGAAGGCAGGGTGGCAGTCATTGCAAGCACCAGTAATGTCATTTTCATTTTCATATCAACGCTCCGCATTGCTGCCAGTTATTCATAGGTGAAATTAAACGTAGCGATACCGCTAAAATTGCCGGTCGTGCCCTGGCCGTTTGCGGTTTCCACCAGCGTTGCCAGAAGTGGTACCTCGCCAGCACTTATCTCTCCGCTCGACCAGACGAGGCGCTGTGTATCGGTGGATGAATTAATGACAAAAGGGGCATTCGGGGTGGCGGTACGGGAAATCGCCACGCCAATATTTTCCGCACTGCCGTCGCCGGAGAGTGAGTTCTTAATTGCCGTCGTCAGCGGGCTGGCGCTACCGCTGATGGTGGTTTTCAGCGATGCCAGACTCGGCGGGCATGAGACCATTTTGAGTTTAAAGTTGGTCGTGGCTTTGGCATTTTTCAGGATGATGTAATCCAGGCGCACCTTGCCGTTAGTCCCAATGGGGATAACGTTGCTG
Organism: Enterobacter cloacae complex sp. 394F7; assembly: GCF_057320385.1. Classification (NCBI taxonomy): domain Bacteria; kingdom Pseudomonadati; phylum Pseudomonadota; class Gammaproteobacteria; order Enterobacterales; family Enterobacteriaceae; genus Enterobacter; species Enterobacter cloacae complex sp. 394F7. Next base: position 445,775 of record NZ_JBXWCS010000001.1, read on the forward strand.
GTGCCATCACCGCTGCCGCCTTCGATTTTCATATCGCAGGTGGTGTCACGGATATTTGCGGTAAAGGTAATATCGAGATTATCGGCGTGTGTTTCCAGCGACAGCGCCATTAGCCCCGTGCTTAAAATAAATAACCCTGTTTTTTTCCAGGCTCTAAAAAGCATGTTTTAACTCCCTTTATAAGGCTGTGACGCGGCAGGTCTGGCCCGTCAGCAGCGTTGTCGGTCCAATCTTTCTCGCATCCGGTGGGATGTGGTAGGAGACGGTACAGGATGTGCCGGGCTCATTTCCCCAGACGATGTTTAACGTCCCTTTATCTTCAATTCCGCGGATCCAGGCCTGCCCGGCCTGACCCACGCTACCCACGGATACGCCTTGATCGGTTTGCACATCGGCGCCTAACGGGATAAACCCGCCATCGTCACGCATCAGTTCCATTAACACTGAGCGCCCCTGATCGGTTTCAAAGTTAACCAGCACAACGGCACCGCTACGGGGAACGGTGGTGGAGCGGGTATTTTTCACTTCCACGTCAGAGTGCATTTCGCTGATATCAAGACCAACGCTGTTTTCACGGTAAGCGGACAGATAGGGCATAAGGGCATAGCCTGAGGCGCCGATTTCACCGTTTCCGATAGAGACGCGGGCGCCTTCTGCCCCCTCAGCTTTAATTAAGGCAAGCGTATCGCTTTCGCTGATGCTGCCTGGGGCGAGTGTTACGCCACCCGAGTGCAGAACCATTCCGCCGCTATAGCTGGCAGAATATTGTCGTGTACCGTCATCTGAGGCGGAGACGGAAAGGCTTAGCGGTCCATGCGGGCCGTTGTAACTGCCGTACCCGCTTAACTGATTTAACGTATCGTCGTAACGCGTGGTGCTTTCGGTAATGCTGTAACTGAAACGGTTATCTTCGGTGTTGCCATTGGCGCTGGCGTTAAAGCTACTGCCGCCTTTTAAATCGCTGCCGATGCCCGTCGTAAGTGAGGAGAATCCACCCGCTCGCTTGCTGTTACCCATCAGCGTGTCGAAGGGGATTGTGAGGTTCAGATAGACGCTGTCATCCTTTTCCCCAAACTCATTGTAGGTGCGCTGCACGGTGAGGCTATAACTTCCCCAGCTTAACGAATGACTATGGCCAACCGAGTATTGCGCCGACGAACTGCTTTCATTCCAGTAGTCCTGCCAGGTTGAGTTGACGTACAGCGATCCCAAATCAAGATCGGCAATATTCAGCGGTTGGCTGATATTCACCTGGATCTGGTTTTTCATGCGCTGGAAGGTCTGATACACGTCGCTGTTGTTACGTTCCGGGTTACGTTCCCTGTCACGGTATTTGATCTCATTGGTCAACGAGGCCGCATCGTTCAGGCTGAGATAGTCAGACGTCGAAAACCGGTAGGCGGCGACGTTGAAAGAGGTATTCGTGGCTTCCATGAGTTTGCTGTAGGAGACGCGATAACTTTCGCCCGTGAGATGTCGTAAGCCGTCTATCCGGGCATCCGAATGCGTGACATCAAGAGCGAATGCACCAACTCCGGTATTCATGGCAAGACCCAACAATGCGGCGTAGAAATCGCTATCGGTATATTCCAGGCCCGCATACCCCGTGAAGGTATTGGTTAAGCCATAGTAGCCCGTTGCATATCCCACCTTTGGTTTGTCGCGCAGGCTGTCGTCACGCAGTTCACCCACGCCGACATCCCATCGGGAGTAGCCAGGACGTAGCATTTGTGCGACGGAAGAATAGGCGACCGAGAAGGAACGTTTGCTCCCATCCGTCTCTTCTACCGTGACGATAAGATCGCTACCGTAACCTGTTGTACTGAGATCCGTGATTTCAAACGGTCCTGGGGGGACGGAGGTTTCGTAAATCGTATTGCCGCTTTGGGCGATCGTGACTTTGGCGTTGCTGTTTGCAACCCCTCGGATCACCGGCGCATAGGTCGATATACCATTCGGAAGCATACGGTCATCGTTATATAAACGCGCCCCGCGCAGGCTAATGGAATCGAAGGCGTCGCCACGGGTATAGGAATCGCCGGCGATAAACTGCGCTTTCAGCGGCGTGATATCACGCTGAAGATAGATATCCTGGCTGGCGTAATGAGTACCGGAATCCTGATCCCAGTTCAGGTTGCCTCGCGCGCGGAGTCGCCATGGCCCCAGGTTTGCCCCATAGCGCAGACCTGCATAGGCCGTATCAGTGCTGGAATCCGGCATGTCTGCGTGCCAGCCGTTAAGATCCCATGAGAGCATGGCCACCGGGATCCCGTCTTCCCACAGTGAAGGATCGACAAATCCCGCAGGACGCTGAATGACGAAAGCCTGAGGAATGGAAAGGTCTAACTCCTGTGTGGAGGGATCGTAAGCCACACGCGAGCCGGGATAGGCGTCTGGCATAGAGACACAGGTGTCAGCAGAATCCTCCTCAGGGTGTTTCAGTTGCTCGGTGGTGACATTTGCCTGCGTGAGTAGTTTCGGGGTGATGCAAGGAGTGGCGCGCGGTGTGCCATTCTCCTTAAACAGAAGAACCGTGGTAACGGAAGGTTTCCCGTTTACGATCATCTTCACCTTATAGGTTCCGGCAATAACAGGGTTGCCTTTTGAAAAACGACTGATATCAATGGATGCGCCAGTGTTATAAAGAAACTGCTCGTTAAACTGCACGTCTTCTTCGTTATTATTTTCAGCAGCAAATGCACATAACGGCAATACCGCACTTATCGATAAACATAGTAGCGAACGTCTAAAGTGCATGATGAACTCTGTCCCAGGGCAACGCTAATTATAGTTTTTGTGAATGTTCTGAAGCTGACAGGGAATCAATGCGGTATAGACTCATACTTATCAATTCCACCGAAATCATTAATGGCTTGCCAGGTTATTTTGCTATTTCCGGATGAGGTGTAATTTTTCACATTCATCGTCTGGCTTGAGAACGGTTCAATATAATGCGTTTCGATCTCGTAACTTTTACTGCCTGAAATAAGCGCCGCACTTGCCAGCGAAACATAATAAGGCGAATCATTTTTCGCACTTAAAACGATTTTTTGCCCTTGTCGGATTTGGGACCACTTAAGATTTTTGGCCGCGTCTGTCGGTTCCCCTTTTAACCCAGTGGGACGGAAAAAGAGTTTAATGCGGGTACGGAAAGCAAGCTGAAGCATACTTTGGTTATCGCTCTCCTTAGCCTTCGGCGGAACTTCCAGAACGTTAAACCAGAACAGCGACTCTTTATCTTTTGGCAATGCCTGACCCAGCCAGGTGATTCTGACGGTTTGCCCTTTTTGCGGTTCAACACGCGAAACGGGCGGTGTCACAATAAAAGGAAGTTTCAGCTCCTGAGGGTTAGTGGTATCTCTTCCATCATCAAGCCAGGTCTGTACCAGCAGAGGCCGGGTGCCACGGTTATCCATTGACACCGTTACGTCTTTTGCCGATTCAGGATAAATGACACGAGTGCCGGAAATCACAATATCTGCACTGGCGTTAAAAGCAAAAACGCTCACCGAGGCCAGCAGCAGGGCTTTTAGTCCGCTCTTAATATTCAGTACGTGCATGTTTACTCTCAAAAAATAGGCAAAAATGTGCCCAACAGGGCACATTAACGGGAGGGATAAAATTATTCGTAGCTCATGGTGAAGTACGCGTTGGCGCTGACTTTACCTGACTGCACTGGGTTCGTGTCTTTCACCCAGTTGGAGCCCGGAACGTATGCAACGCGGTAGAACAGCTTGCCGGAACCGGCGGTGAGATTGGCTTTCTGCGTATTATTAGCAGGCTGGCCGACCATAATACGAGAAGATTCGGTAGGGGCATTATTATACAAGGCAAGTGCAACGTTGGTTGCTGAGCCTGCTACGTTGGCGTCAGGTTCAATAGTACCGTTTGCAATGGCACCCATATTTTTTGACATAAAGCTTGCTGAAGCAGTCTTTAATGTTCCTGGGCAGTTGGTGAGCAGCAGTTCAAAATTCTTAGAGCCGACACCGGTATCGACGGTGGTTGATTCAACATCAGATTTTTTAACAACCGGTAAGGTAATAGTAATATTATTTTGTGATTCACCATTGGCGGTGGAAATATTACACGTTGTGTCTGTTACCGCACCGTCAAAGGTGATTAAACCGATATCGGTGCCTGCAATTGCTGAAAATGAACCCATTGCAAACAAAGTTACAGCTGAAGCTAATAACGTCTTTTTTAACATGATTAAAATTCCATTTAAAAACATTGTACAGATTTAATTTAAGCAAAATGATGATAGGGATCTATGAATGGGTTGGGTATTTAAAATTGCTAAAAGCCATTATTAGAAAAATTGAATGTTTGATAAGTTATTGAAAATGATCTTTAAATTTGTTTTGAATGAACGGAGAGAGACGATTTTTATTGCGGCCAAATTATATTGGATTGTTTAGATTATAAATGATAAAGATCATTCCTTTAATTATATCATTCAGAATAATGTTTTTTTAAACCAAGAGAAACGCTAAGAGAGGAGAAAATAGGGGAAATAAATGAGGGAGAGGCTATGTATACAAAAAAAGGATGTTTTCTTTACCTTTGAGGAGCGGAACCTGAAGGCTCCGCTCCTGGCGGCATCAGGCAACCTGTACCGGAATCGCCTTTGCGGTGCGTTTCATCTCGTTGTCGCCTTCAAAATAGGCGACTTTAGGCTGCCAGCGGCGCGCCTCTTCGTCGGACATCATGACGAAGCTCGCGATGATCACAATATCCCCTACGTCTGCACAGTGCGCGGCGGCACCGTTAACGGAGATGATCTTAGACCCGCGCTCTGCGGCAATCGCGTAGGTGGAGAAGCGTTTGCCATTGTTCACGTTCCAGATATCAATCGCTTCGTTTTCAAGAATACCCGCCGCGTCGAGAAAATCCTGATCGATCGCGCAGGAGCCTTCATAGTGCAGGTCGGCCTGCGTGACTTTCACACGGTGAAGCTTACCTTGCAGCATTTTGCGAATCATTACGTGTACCTTTAATCATGCGTTAACCCCTCCTGTAAGAGGGGAGGGTAAGAAGGTTATGCCAGTTCAACCACTTTGTTGTCGATAAGGCGCGCCTGGCCGAGCCATGCAGCCACCAGAATAACCGCGCGCTTGCTGGCGTCGGTTAACTCAAGCAGCGTGTCAGCATCACGGATTTGAATATCGTCAGCGCGGAAGCCTTTATCGTTCAGCGCTTGTTCAGCCAGGGCCACGATCTCTTCAGTGGTCAACTCTTTCGCCGACAGTTGCTCTGCCATGCTATTCATGACTTTGCTTAATCCTGGGGCAATCTTACGCTGGTCAGCGGTCAGATAACCGTTACGGGAGCTGAGCGCCAGACCGTCTTTGGCGCGTACAATCGGCACGCCCACGATCTCGATATCATAACCCATGTCGGCAACCATCTTACGGATCAGCGCCAGCTGCTGGAAATCTTTCTCACCAAAGCAGGCAACGTCCGGCTGCACCAGATTGAACAGCTTGCTGACGATGGTGGACACGCCGCGGAAGTGGCCTGGACGGCTGGCCCCTTCGAGCATGGTCGAAATGCCCGGGACATCAACGTACGTGGACTCTTCCGTACCCTGAGGGTAGACATCTGCAGGTGCCGGCGCAAAGACGAAGTCCGCATGGCGCTTTTTCAGCTTCTCGCAATCTTCCTGCAGCGTACGAGGATAGCGCGCCAGGTCGTCCGCGCGGTCAAACTGCATCGGATTAACGAAGATACTGACCACCACGATATCTGCACGGGCTTTCGCTTCGTCGACCAGTTTCATATGGCCGTCATGCAGGTTACCCATGGTCGGGACCAGTGCGATACGTTTACCTTCCTGTCGTGCACGGCGAATATGCTGGCGAAGCAGCGGCAGGGTTTCAATGATTAGCACAACGAGACTCCTTAATGGAAACTGTGTTCTTCACCCGGGTAAACACCGGATTCGACGTCGGCAATATACTGCCTGACCGCGGCGCGCATGTCGCCCGCTTCAGTAAGGAAATTTTTGGCGAATTTCGGGATATGGCCGCCGGTGATGCCAAAGGCGTCGTGCATCACCAGAATCTGACCGTCGGTCACGTTGCCAGCCCCAATCCCGATGACCGGAATAGACAGCGCGTCGGTGATGCGTTTTGCCAGCTCAACCGGTACACATTCCAGCACCAGCAGCTGTGCGCCCGCTGCTTCCAGCGCGAGGGCATCGTCAAACAGCGCCTGCGCGGCATCACCGCGGCCCTGCACCTTGTAACCGCCAAAGATATTGACGGACTGTGGTGTGAGGCCCAAATGTCCGCACACCGGCACGGCGCGTTCGGTGAGCATTCTTACCGTCTCCACCAGCCAGGCGCCGCCTTCGATTTTGACCATATTAGCACCGGCGCGCATCACGGCCGCCGCATTGTCGAAAGCCTGCTCCGGCGTGGCGTAGGCCATAAACGGCAGATCGGAAAGCAGAAGGCAGGCAGGTGCACCACGGCGCACGGCTCGGGTGTGGTAAGCAATATCCTCGACCGTGACCGGCAGGGTAGAGTCATGTCCTTGTACCGTCATCCCTAACGAGTCCCCGACCAGCATGACGTTGATCCCCTCTTCGGCAAACAGTTTGGCGAAGCTGTAGTCATATGCGGTGATGGTGGCGAAGCGTCTCTTTTCCTGTTTGCATTTCTGCAGTAAGGAGATGGTGGTTGGTTTCATACTGTTTCCTGATAACCCAAAGCGAATCTTTGCGCATTCTAACAGTAACATTCGAGGGAACAATGATTTTAGGTCGTCTATTAGCCACAATTATTTTGTGGCTGATGCGCGGGGGCACAGGCTTACCAGCGAGCGGGTTTTTCTGCGTGGAGGTTTTCCAGGATCTCCCTGAGCGGGATGCCGTCCGGGAAGGTGAGATCGGGGGCGACTTCAAACAGCGGCCAGAGCATAAATCCGCGATTTTTCATGTCGTAATGCGGCACCGTCAGGCGTGAAGTGTTAATCACCTCGTTGCCAAACAGCATGATGTCGAGGTCAAGGGTACGTGGCCCCCAGCGCTCTGCTTTACGCACGCGACCCTGTTGCAGCTCAATGCGCTGGGTGTTATCCAGCAACGTTTCGGCATCCAGCGCGGTGTCCAGCACCATGGCGGCATTCAGATAATCAGGCTGATCCTGCGGGCCGAGCGGCGGTGTACGGTAAAACGAGGAGACTGCCACAATGCGGCTCTGGGGGATCTCACCCAGCGCCTGAACGGCAGCATTAACCTGCTCCAGAGGAGAGGCCAGATTGCTGCCGATAGCGATATACGCGAGGGTCATGCCGTGCCTTCGCGACGCGGTGCGCGCTTGCGCGGACGACGGTGACGACGACGCGGCGCCGGCTCTTCATCAAGGCCAGTGAGCATGTCTTTCTGCTCCGGCGGTGCGGAGACCTGGAACTCGGCCCACCACTGCGCCAGACGCTGCAACTCCTGGTTGCGTTCAATTTCAGCACGCAGAGAGAGCAGATCAAAGGCCGCGCGGAACTTAGGATGCTCCATCAGCTTCCAGGCGCGTTTGCCCTGACGACGGGACATACGCAGCTGAAGCTGCCAGATATCACGCACCAGCGTGGTAATACGTTTCGGAATGGCCAGCGTACGGCAGCCTTCGTCCAGCACGTCGTTTGCCGCCAGGGCGAAAGCGTCATAATAGGCGAGGCCGCTTTCCTGGGTAATACGCTGAGCCGTTTCCAGCAGCGGATACCAGAACATCGCCGCAAACAGGAACGCCGGGTTCACACGCATATCGTTGCGGATACGGGTGTCGGTATTCTTCAGCACCTGCGCAATCATGCGTTCCATTGGGCTGTCACCATTTTCGGTGAAGTAGCGGGTAATGGACGGGAATAACGGCTGGAAAAGGTTGTATTCGCGCAGCAGGTTATAGGTGGCAAATCCGTGACCGGCTTGCAGCAGTTTGAGCGCTTCTTCGAACAGGCGGGCAGGCGGTACGTCATTGATAAGCGTCGCCAGACGCGGGATCGGCTCTGCCGTCTCCGGGCTGATGCGCATATCCAGCTTGGCGGCGAAACGCACGGCGCGCAGCATCCGCACCGGGTCTTCGCGATACCGGGTTTCCGGCGTGCCGATCAGGCGAATCAGGCCCTCTTTCAGATCCTGCATGCCGCCGACGTAATCACGCACGGTGAAATCCGCCACGCTGTAGTAAAGGCTGTTGATGGTGAAATCGCGACGCTGGGCATCTTCTTCGATCGAACCGAAGATGTTGTCGCGCAGCAGCATACCGTTCTGGCCGCGCTGGGAAGTTGTGCGATCGGATGCGCCCGCTTCGTGGTGACCACGGAACGTCGCCACCTCAATAATTTCCGGCCCAAACATGACGTGTGCCAGACGGAAACGGCGGCCAACGAGACGGCAATTGCGGAATAATTTACGCACCTGTTCGGGCGTGGCGCTGGTCGTCACGTCGAAATCTTTGGGTTTTTTGCCCAGCAGTAAATCACGTACTCCACCGCCAACGAGATAGGCCTCGTAGCCCGCTTTATTCAGACGATAGAGCACCTTGAGGGCATTTTCACTGATATCTTTGCGGGAAATATTGTGCTGCTCACGCGGGATAACCGACATCTGTGGTTGCGCAATAGCGTCATTCGCCATGCTCTCTTCGCGGCTTAGCACTTTACGGCAAAAATTAGCGACTCGGGTAAAAATGGTACACCTCGTAGTGTGTTTTGTTATGAAAAAAGCGGCTAATCATAGCTCAGCGCAACGCATTTGAGAATGCTGGATTTTTGGCACGCTCGAGAGCGACCAGGTGGCAACGGCCTGTTTCAGCAATTCGTCAATGGAAAGATCCTGCCATTCGTTGGTTACATTCTGGTTGAGAAATCGTAACGCGTCGATCAAAACGGGGCGCGGATCGCCATCTGGCAGAGCGGGGGCGTGGTTTTGCTTCGACAGCTTATCGCCCCGCTCGTTGACGGCCAGCGGCAGATGAATGTAATCCGGTGCCGTCCAGCCAAACTGGTGATACAACGCTATTTGCCGCACCGTAGGTTCAACCAGATCGGCTCCGCGCACAATTTCGGTGACGCCCTGAAAGTGGTCATCCACCACCACCGCCAGGTTATAGGCAAACAGCCCGTCACGGCGGTGGATAATAAAATCCTCCCGCGCCAGCCGTTCATCCGCATGAATGTCGCCAGAGAGCAGGTCGTTAAAGTGGAGCACAGGGGCACGCTGGATCAGACGAACGGCGGCGTTTTCCGGGCCGTGGTTGAGCGTGCGGCAGTGGCCGTCATAGACGCCCCCCACGCTCTGTATGCGCGCGCGGGTACAGGTGCAGTTATATGAGAGCCCTTGCTCAGCGAGCCAGGCCAGACGTTCCCGGTAGGCGTCGTGACGTGTTGATTGCCAGACAACTTCGCCGTCCCAGTGAAGGCCGTAATGTTCCAGCTGACGCAGAATGGTGTCTGCTGCACCGGGAACTTCACGTGGAGGATCAATATCTTCAATGCGGACGAGCCATTTACCCAGGCGTGCGCGAGCCTGCAGGTAGCTGCCGAGAGCGGCAATTAACGAGCCGAAATGTAATTCACCGGAGGGGGATGGCGCGAAGCGCCCGATATAGTGAGATTCAGACATATCAACAGTAATAAGGCGGGAGAGACTCCCGCCTTTGGAGTGGGTAAACAGGACCGGGATTAACCCGCCATCTGTTTTTCGCGGATTTCTGCCAGCGTTTTACAGTCGATGCACAGATCGGCGGTCGGACGCGCTTCCAGGCGACGAATGCCAATTTCAACACCACAGGATTCGCAGTAGCCAAAATCTTCGTCCTCGACCTTCTTCAGCGTTTTTTCGATCTTTTTGATCAGTTTGCGCTCGCGGTCACGGTTACGCAGTTCAAGGCTGAACTCTTCTTCCTGAGCGGCACGGTCTACCGGATCCGGGAAGTTAGCCGCTTCATCCTGCATATGACTAACGGTGCGATCGACTTCATCCCTGAGTTGATTACGCCATGCTTCAAGAATACGCTTGAAGTGCGACAGCTGGGCTTCATTCATATACTCTTCGCCCGGTTTCTCTTGATACGGCTCCACCCCAGCGATGGCGAGAATACTCAGGGACGATGTTTTACGGTTTTGCCCTTCTTGCATGTTGCTTCTCCTTAACACGCACTATCGATCCCCGTGTTGGGGGAAAAATCAGGTCGCTATAAATAGCAGATGCTTTTCCGTATGGCAATTATCTAAACGTAACACTTGACAAGCCTGTGAGGAAAAGCGTATTTGCGCACGCGGCCAGAACACTTATTCATCAATCGTCTATTCCCTTATAAGACAATGGGAAGAGAGGATCTCAGAGTCATATTATCGGCAGAAAGTTCCGCTTTATAAGCCAAAACCTCTACCCCCTGCTTTTGTGCCTCATTCAACAATTGCGCGTATTTGAGATCAATATGGCGGGCTGGAGAAAACCGTTCAATGGCTGAGTGCAAAACCGCAAACAGCAGTACGGCGCGTTTGCCCGCCGCCGCAACACTCATCAGCTCCCGCAGATGCTTTTGTCCCCGTAGCGTGACTGCATCCGGGAAATAGCCGTTTTCCTGATCCGCTAACGTGACTGATTTGACTTCAATATAGCACTCGGGACGGTCTTCCGCCTGTAACATAAAGTCAATTCTGCTGCCTTCATCGCCATATTTCACTTCAGATTTATGGGTGCCATAACCTACCAGTTCGGGAAGGGTTCCGTTAGTCAGAGCCTCCTTAACTAATTGATTCGCGCGCAGGGTGTTAACGCAAATAAAAGCCCCTTGTTGGGTTTGCGTCATTTCCCAGGTGTGAGGATATTTGCGTTTAGTATTTTCTGAAGTGGAATACCAGACCGTGTCACCCGGTGTCGCACATCCCGTCATTGCCCCGGTGTTGGGGCAGTGCAGCGTTAATGGCTCCCCTTCAGGGGTGACGACATCAGCGAGAAAACGCTTGTAGCGTTGAATAAGCGTGGCGTGTTGCAGTGCAGGACTAAACTTCATCAGAATTCCTTAGGGTATCGCCCAGCGTCCAGCGCTGGAGCGGCGTATAGCGGGTGCGTCCTTGTGAAAAAACAGATTCGTACAGCGCGAAAGAGGTCACCGGAAAGGCCCAGTGAAAGCCCGGTGGCGGGATAGCAACGGCCTGACCGGCATCGCGCAGTAGCGTAATGTGAGGATGAAACGGCTGCGGGCTCTGGTAACAGCCGCTGCGTGCCGCCTGGGCGCGCAGCATATTCGCAAGCTGTAATAATCCGCGCGGCGGCTGGCGCGTGCCCAGCCAGACGACGCGGGAGCGGAGCCACTGCCCCGCATCGTCAAGGGGCAGCGTAAATCCCGTCTGGGAAATCCGACCGGCCATCGCCGCCAGGGCACGCTGTTTCTCGCCGCTGACGTCGCCCAGAAAAGCCAGCGTCAGGTGGAGGTTTGGCGCAGCAACCGGGCGGCCCGCTTCGGGCGGGAAGTGTTCGGCGCGCCAGCGAACAATTTGCCGTTGGATCGGCGCGGGCAGCTCAATGGCGAAAAACAGTCGTTTCGACTCAGACATACAGGGGACTCGGTAATGATATGCGCCGATGCTACAATGTACGCCGACTAATGTTAACCCTCTGGAGCTGTTAGTGTCCTCATTGCCGGTCGCCGTCGTCCTTCCTGAACTGCTCGCTGCCTTGCAGGATGCCCCGCAGGTTTTACTTAACGCCCCTACGGGTGCCGGTAAATCCACCTGGCTACCGCTGCACATTCTCAACGCAGGCATTATCAGCGGGAAGATTATCCTGCTGGAGCCGCGCAGGCTGGCTGCGCGCAACGTGGCGCAGCGCCTGGCGGAACTGCTGAATGAAAAACCGGGCGAGACGGTAGGCTACCGTATGCGCGCCGAAACCTGCGTCGGCCCGTCCACGCGGCTTGAAGTGGTGACCGAAGGGATCCTCACCCGTATGCTGCAAAACGATCCGGAACTGTCCGGCATCGGGCTGGTGATTCTGGATGAGTTCCACGAGCGCAGCCTGCAGGCGGATCTGGCGCTGGCGCTGTTGCTGGACGTCCAGCAGGGGTTACGGGACGATCTCCGACTGCTCATCATGTCGGCCACGCTCGATAACGAGCGGCTACAGCAGACGTTACCGGATGCGCCGGTCATCACCTCCGAAGGGCGCGCGTTTCCGGTTGAGCGCCGCTATCAGCCGCTTCCTGCCCATCAGCGTTTCGATGAAGCGGTGGCGATCGCCACCGCTGACTTGCTTCGTCAGGAATCCGGTTCGCTGCTGCTGTTTTTACCGGGCGTTGGCGAAATCCAGCGGGTGCAGGAGCAGCTTGCCGCCCGCGTGGGCAGCGACGTAATACTCTGCCCGCTCTATGGCGCACTGTCGTTGAGTGACCAGCGCAAGGCGATACTTCCCGCGCCGACGGGGCAGCGTAAAGTGGTACTGGCCACCAATATTGCCGAAACCAGTCTGACCATTGAAGGCATTCGCCTGGTGGTGGACAGCGCCCAGGAGAGGGTAGCCAGTTTTGACCCGCGCACCGGGCTGACAAAGCTGCTGACGCAACGCATCAGCCAGGCATCGATGGTTCAGCGAGCTGGCCGTGCCGGGCGCCTTGAGCCAGGCATCTGTTTGCATCTCATCAGTGCAGACCAGGCCGAACGCGCGGCTGTGCAGAGCACGCCGGAAATTTTACAAAGCGATCTTTCGGGGCTGATCATGGAACTGTTGCAGTGGGGTTGCCCCGATCCCGCGCAGTTAACCTGGCTCAATGCGCCTCCCGCGGTAAACCTGGCGGCGGCGCGCGCGTTGCTGACCCAGCTCGGGGCGCTGGACGGCGAAAGGCTATCATCACGTGGGCAGAAAATGGCCGCGCTGGGTAACGATCCCCGGCTGGCCGCGATGCTGGTGGCCGCTCAGGGGGATGATGAAATTGCTACGGCGGCGAAACTGGCGGCTATCCTTGAGGAGCCGCCTCGTGGTGCAAATTGCGATCTGGCGCAGGCCTTTTCACGTAATCAGGGGAACTGGCAGCAGCGCGCGCAGCAGCTCTGTAAACGGCTTAACAGCCGTGGTGGTACGCCGGACGCTGACAGCATTGCGCCTCTCCTGGCGCAGGCATTTGCCGACAGGATCGCGCGTCGTCGCGGGCTGGATGGACGCTACCAGCTTGCAAACGGCATGGGTGCGATGCTGGACAGCGATGACGCCCTGACGCGCCATGAATGGCTGATTGCGCCGCTCTTGTTGCAGGGTAGTCACTCGCCCGATGCCCGAATTTTGCAGGCCGTGGCTGTGGATATCGATGCCCTCACGCGCGCCTGTCCGCAGCTGCTTCAGCAGTCCGACATCGTCGAGTGGGATGATGCGCAGGGTACCCTGAAGGCATTTCGTCGTAGCCAGATAGGTAAACTGACCCTGGGGACGAAGCCGTTGGCAAAGCCATCGGAAGAGGAGTTGCACCAGGCGATGCTAAACGGTATTCGCGAAAAAGGTTTAGGTGTTCTGAACTGGACCCCGGAGGCCGAACAGTACCGTATTCGTCTGCACTGTGCCGCGCGCTGGTTGCCGGAGTATGTCTGGCCGGCGGTGGATGATGACTCGTTACTTGCGTCGCTGGAAAGCTGGCTCCTGCCGCAAATGAGCGGTGTACACTCGCTGCGGGCGTTAAAAGCGCTTGATGTTAAGGTCGCGTTACAGAATTTACTCGACTGGTCGTTACGTCAACGTCTGGATAGTGAACTGCCAGGGCATTACACTGTGCCGACCGGCAGCCGGATTGCCATTCGTTATCACGAGGATAATCCACCGGCGCTGGCGGTACGGATGCAGGAGATGTTTGGCGAGGCGACCACGCCATCCATTGCCGAAGGGCGCGTGCCCGTGGTGCTTGAGCTGTTGTCACCTGCGCATCGCCCGCTGCAGATTACCCGCGATCTGGGCGCATTCTGGGCGGGGAGCTACCGTGAAGTGCAAAAAGAGATGAAAGGGCGTTATCCCAAACATGTCTGGCCGGACGATCCGGCGAATACGGCACCGACACGGCGGACGAAGAAATATTCGTAAAGGGGAGTGCGGCCTGATGCCCTCACCCCGGCCCTCTCCCACAGGGAGAGGGAGAAAAGCAATTTTGAGAGATTTCTTCTTTCACAGGTCAGTGGAAGAAATGAGAATCGGGCCTTTGCGCCTGAACGTTGCGGAGAAAAAGCATGGCGGGGAATGACCGCGAGCCAATTGGGCGTAAGGGAAAACCAACGCGTCCGGCCAAAGAAAAGGTGAGCCGTCGTCGCCTCAGAGATGAGGATTATGACGATGACTATGAAGACGATTATGAGGATGAAGAACCGATGCCGCGTAAAGGAAAAGGCAAAGGGCGTAAGCCTCGGGGTAAACGCGGCTGGTTCTGGCTGCTGCTGAAGCTGTTCATTGTTTTTGTTGTACTGATGGCGATCTACGGCGTTTATCTGGATCAGAAGATCCGCAGCCGTATCGACGGAAAAGTCTGGCAATTGCCTGCGGCAGTGTATGGCCGCATGGTAAACCTTGAGCCTGACATGTCGATCAGTAAGAACGAGATGGTGAAACTGCTGGAGGCCACCCAGTATCGTCAGGTGTCGAAAATGACGCGTCCTGGCGAATTTACCGTGCAGGCGAAAAGCATTGAGATGATCCGTCGTCCGTTCGATTTCCCGGACAGCAAAGAGGGGCAGGTGCGTGCGCGTCTGACCTTTGACGGCGATCGTCTGGAAACCATCGAGAACATGGATAACAACCGCCAGTTCGGTTTCTTCCGTCTCGATCCGCGTCTTATCACCATGCTCTCTTCGGCGAATGGTGAACAGCGTCTGTTCGTCGCCCGTAACGGTTTCCCGGACCTGCTGGTGGACACGCTGCTGGCAACCGAAGACCGTCACTTCTATGAGCACGATGGTATCAGCCTCTACTCCATTGGTCGTGCGGTGCTGGCCAACCTGACGGCGGGCCGTACGGTACAGGGGGCGAGTACGCTTACCCAGCAGCTGGTGAAGAACCTGTTCCTCTCCAGCGAGCGCTCTTACTGGCGTAAAGCCAACGAAGCGTACATGGCCGTGCTGATGGATGCGCGTTACAGCAAGGATCGTATCCTTGAGCTGTATATGAACGAGGTCTATCTCGGTCAGAGCGGTGATAACGAAATCCGCGGTTTCCCGCTGGCGAGCCTGTACTACTTTGGCCGTCCGGTGGAAGAGCTGAGCCTGGACCAGCAGGCCCTGCTGGTGGGCATGGTGAAAGGGGCGTCCATCTATAACCCGTGGCGTAACCCGAAACTGGCGCTGGAGCGTCGTAACCTCGTGTTGCGTCTGCTGCAACAACAGCAGGTGATTGACCAGGAGCTGTACGACATGCTGAGCGCACGTCCGCTTGGCGTGCAGCCGCGCGGCGGTGTGATTTCGCCTCAGCCTGCGTTTATGCAGCTGGTGCGTCAGGAGCTGCAGAGCAAGCTCGGTGATAAAGTGAAAGATCTCTCCGGCGTGAAGATCTTTACCACCTTTGACTCCGTGGCGCAGGATGCGGCAGAAAAAGCGGCCGTTGAGGGCATTCCGGCGCTGAAGAAACAGCGTAAGCTAAGCGACCTGGAAACCGCGATGGTGGTGGTTGACCGTAACACGGGTGAAGTCCGTGCGATGGTGGGCGGGGCTGAGCCGCAGTTTGCAGGTTACAACCGTGCTATGCAGGCGCGTCGTTCGATAGGTTCACTGGCGAAGCCAGCAACCTATCTCACTGCCCTGAGCCAGCCAAATCTGTATCGCCTGAATACCTGGATTGCCGACGCGCCGATCTCCCTGCGTCAGCCTAACGGCCAGGTCTGGTCACCGCAGAACGATGATAAACAGTTCAGCGGCCAGGTAATGCTGGTGGATGCGTTGACCCGCTCCATGAACGTGCCGACGGTAAACCTGGGGATGGCACTGGGTCTGCCTGCGATAGTTGATACCTGGCAGAAACTGGGCGTCGCCAAAGATCAGCTGCACCCTGTGCCAGCCATGATCCTGGGGGCGTTAAACCTGACGCCAATCGAAGTGGCACAGGCGTTCCAGACCATTGCCAGCGGTGGTAACCGTGCACCGCTGTCAGCCCTGCGCTCGGTGATTGCCGAAGATGGCTCCGTGCTGTATCAGAGCTTCCCGCAGGCGGAACGCGCCGTTCCGGCGCAGGCAGCCTACATGACGCTGTGGACGATGCAGCAGGTTGTGCAGCGTGGTACCGGCCGTCAGCTGGGGGCGAAGTATCCGGGCCTGCATCTGGCGGGCAAAACCGGGACGACCAACAACAACGTTGATACCTGGTTTGCCGGTATCGATGGTCGTGAAGTGGTGATCACCTGGGTGGGCCGCGACAACAACCAGCCAACCAAACTGTATGGTGCGAGCGGGGCGATGTCGATTTACCAGCGTTATCTGGCGAATCAGTCTCCGGTGCCGCTAAACCTGGTTGCACCGGAGGATATCGTGGATATGGGCGTGGACAGTTCCGGAAACTTTGTCTGTGGCGGCGGTATGCGTACCTTGCCTGTCTGGACAACGAACCCGGATTCCCTGTGCCAGCAGAGCCAGCCAGAGCAGCCGACGGGCAACCCGTTCGACCAGTCTTCTCAGCCTCAGCAGCCGCAGCAACAACAGCCGCAGCAGCAGAACGAGAAGAAAGACAGCGACGGTGTCGCGGGCTGGATTAGAGATATGTTCGGCGGTAACTAACCGTTCAAGGTCCCCCCGAAAGGGGGGATTTTTTTACCCGTTTTCCCCATTTTATTAACCCTCGTTTTAATTCTGATTAACCCTTCGTTTTCTCCTGGTTATTTCTTAAACCCTTAATTCTCGTAGGGCCGCTTCCTGCTTGCTATGCAGCCAACGTTTCGCCTATTATGCTGCGGTCATAATAATAATTCTCGTTTACGTTATCATTCACTTTTCTATCAGAGATACACCATGGCGCTTTCCAATACTGCTCAGCCAATTAACACGTCGCTGCGTAAAATCGCAGTTGTCGTAGCCACAGCGGTTGCCGGCATGTCTGCTTATACCCATGCTGCCGAAACCCCGAAAAAAGAAGAAACCATCACTGTCACTGCCGCTCCGGCTGCACAGGAAAGTGCCTGGGGGCCTGCACCAACGATTGCGGCAAAACGTACCGCAACGGCAACCAAGACCGATACACCTATAGAAAAGACGCCGCAGTCGATTTCCGTCGTCACGCGTGAAGAAATTGACATGAAGCAGCCGGGAACGGTGAAGCAAGCGCTGGCTTATACGCCGAGCGTTTTTGCCACCCGCGGCGCCTCAACGACATATGATGTGGTGTCGATTCGTGGTTTCACCACTTCCAGCACCGTGAATACCAACCAGTATCTCGATGGGATGAAGCTGCAGGGCGATAACTATTCTGAAGCGTCCATGGATCCGTACTTCCTTGAGCGCGTGGAGCTGCTGCGTGGCCCAACATCTGTACTGTACGGCAAAAGCCATCCGGGCGGTGTTGTGAGCATGGTCAGCAAGCGACCGACCACTGAGCCGCTGAAAGAAATTCAGTTCAAGATGGGCACCGATAACCTGTGGCAGACCGGGTTTGATTTCAGCGATGCAATTGATGATGACGGCGTGTGGTCATACCGCCTGACCGGTCTGGGCCGCAGTGAAAATGCGCAGCAGGAGATGGCCAAATCCACCCGCTATGCCATTGCACCGGCTTTCAGCTGGCGTCCTGACGATAAAACCGATTTCACTTTCCTGAGCAACTTCCAGAGCGATCCGGATGCGGGCTATTACGGCTGGCTGCCGCGGGAAGGTACCGTTGTGCCTTACTATGATGCCAACGGTAAAGCGCACAAGCTGCCGACCAATTTCAACGAAGGGGAAGAGGACAATAAGATCGCCCGTCGCCAGAAAATGGTGGGATACAGCTTCTCGCATGCGTTTGATGACACCTTTACCCTGCGTCAAAACCTGCGCTACACCAAAATCAACACGCTGTATCGTTCCGTCTACGGCAACGGCTATATTGCCCCGGCGCAAATCAGCCGCGCGTATGTACGTTCAGACGAAGATCTCAACTCGTTCACCGTGGATACTCAGCTTCAGTCAAAATTCGCGACCGGCGCTGTGGATCATACCCTCTTAACCGGGGTCGATTACCTTCGTATGCGTAATGACATCAACGCAGACTACGGTACTGCCGATCCGATCAGCATGACAAAGCCTGCGTACGGCAATCCGAACGTCGATGTTTACTACCTGTACAAAGTGCTTAATCGTCAGGAACAAACTGGTCTGTACGCTCAGGATCAGGCTGAGTGGGATAAGTGGGTACTGACAATGGGTGGTCGCTATGATTTTGCGAAAACCTCTGCGCTGACCCGTACTACCGGTACTACCGCGGAAATTAACGATCAGGCATTCACCTGGCGCGGCGGGATTAACTACCTGTTCGACAACGGTATCACGCCGTACTTCAGCTATAGCGAATCATTCGAACCGATTTCGGGTACCACTCAGGGCGGAAAACCGTTCGATCCGGCACGCGGCAAGCAGTATGAAGCCGGTGTGAAATACGTACCGAAAGATCTGCCTGTTGTGGTCACGGCAGCGGTGTATCAGCTGACCAAAAACAATAACCTGACGGCCGATCCGGCCAACCCGACCAGCGGCTTCAGCGTACAAGGGGGCGAAATTCGTTCCCGTGGTGTTGAGCTGGAAGCGAAAGCGGCCGTGTCTGCTAACGTGAACGTAACGGCTTCGTACAGCTTCACCGATGCGAAATACACTCACGATACCTGGTTTGAAGGCCGCCGCCCGGCGGAAGTGCCACGTAACATGGCCTCTCTGTGGGCGGATTACACCTTCCACGAGACGGCACTGAGCGGTCTGACGCTGGGGGCGGGTGCGCGCTATATCGGCAACACCGTTTCCTACTACTCCTCAACGTCTCCGAAAGCCTACGAATCGTTTAACGTCGCGGGTTACGCGCTGGCGGACGCGACGGTGAAATACGATCTGGCGCGTTTTGGGCTGCCAGGCTCTTCAGTTGGCGTTAACGTGAACAATATCTTTGACCGCGAGTACGTTTCCAGCTGCTATAGCGAATACGCATGCTACTGGGGAGCAGGACGTCAGGTTGTGGCTACCGCGACCTTCCGCTTCTAATCTCTCTTCGGGCACGGTTCGCCGTGCCCTTTTTATTTAAGTTGGCTGATATGCAGGATAATAAAACGCAATCCGATACCACCTTTACGCTCAATCAACTCTCCTTTCGTGTTCCCGGGCGCACCTTGCTGCATCCGCTCTCGTTGACGTTCCCCGCAGGTAAAGTTACCGGCCTGATTGGTCACAATGGTTCCGGTAAATCGACGTTACTTAAAATGCTGGGCCGTCATCAGCCGCCTTCTGAAGGGGATATTTTGCTGGACGAACAGCCTCTGGAGAGCTGGAGCAGTAAAGCCTTTGCGCGCAAAGTCGCCTATCTGCCGCAGCAATTGCCTCAGGCAGAAGGGATGACGGTGCGTGAGCTGGTGGCAATCGGGCGTTATCCGTGGCATGGCGCACTCGGGCGCTTCGGTGTCGCCGACAGAGAGAAAGTGGAAGAGGCGATTGCGCTGGTGGGATTAAAGCCGCTGGCGCACCGTCTGGTCGACAGCCTTTCCGGGGGCGAACGTCAGCGCGCGTGGATTGCGATGCTGGTCGCGCAGGACAGCCGCTGCCTGCTGCTCGACGAACCCACTTCCGCACTGGATATTGCTCACCAGGTTGATGTTCTCGCGCTGGTGCACCGCCTGAGCCAGCAGCGTGGCCTGACGGTTATTGCAGTGCTGCACGATATCAACATGGCGGCGCGCTACTGTGATTATCTTGTCGCCCTTCGCGGCGGGGAGATGATTGCCGAGGGTTCGCCGTCTGAACTGATGCGGAGCGAAACGCTGGAACACATCTACGGTATTCCTATGGGGATCCTGCCTCATCCTGGCGGGGCTGCTCCGGTGAGCTTTGTTTACTGATGCTGAATTCTACCTTGTTGAGCCGCCGTCGCCTGCTGACGGCCATGGCAATTTCACCGCTGCTGTTAAAGATGAACCTCGCGCGGGCTGCTGCCGTCGATCCGCACCGTATTGTGGCGCTGGAGTGGCTGCCTGTTGAACTGATGATGGCGCTGGGCGTCACGCCGTATGGCGTGGCCGATATTCCCAACTACCGGCTGTGGGTGAACGAGCCGGCGCTACCCGATTCGGTCATTGATATTGGTCTGCGAACAGAGCCTAATCTTGAGCTGCTGACGCAGATGAAGCCGTCATTTCTGTTCTGGTCCGCGGGTTATGGCCCGTCAGAAGAGACAATGGCGCGTATTGCCCCTGGGCGGGGGTTCTCCTTCAGTGACGGTAAAAAACCGCTGACGATGGCGAAAAACTCCATCAACGAGATGGCGCATTTCCTCAACCGTGAGGCGGAAGCCAAACAACATTTCGCTGAGTTTGATGCTCTGATTGACGCCCTGAAGCCGCGTTTTGCCCATCGCGGAGACCGCCCGCTGCTGATGGTGACGCTGCTGGATGCGCGCCATATGCTGGTCTTCGGCAAAAACTGTCTGTTCCAGGAAGTGCTCGATAGCTTTGGCATTCCTAATGCCTGGGAAGGGGAGATGACCTTCTGGGGCAGCACCGCCGTCGGTATCGACCGTCTGGCGGCGTTCCGCGATGTGGACGTATTGTGCTTCGATCACGGCAACGAGCGTGAAATGCAGGCGCTGATGGCGACACCGTTGTGGCAGGCGATGCCGTTCGTGCGTGAGCAACGCTTTACGCGTGCACCGGCGGTCTGGTTCTACGGCGCGACGCTGTCGGCCATGCACTTCGCCCGGGTGCTGGATAACGCGCTGGGAGGAAAAGCATGAGTACGCGTATTGCCCGTTTCCCGGCGCTGTTGCTGGCTCTGATTTTCCTGACCGCGCTGGCTTTGACCTGGTTTAACCTCTCGACCGCCTTACCGCGCGGGCAGTGGAGCGCGGCCCTGGCTACGCCGGATATCGATAATATTCAGCAAATGCTGTTCCACCACAGCCTGCTGCCGCGTCTGGCGATTTCGCTGCTGGTCGGGGCCGGGTTAGGGCTGGTGGGCGTCCTGTTCCAGCAGGTTTTGCGTAACCCGCTGGCCGAGCCTACAACGCTTGGCGTCGCGACCGGCGCCCAGCTTGGGATCACGGTGACCACGCTGTGGGCACTGCCTGGCGCGTTAACCTCGCAGTTTGCCGCGCTTGCAGGCGCGTGCGTGGTAGGCGCGCTGGTCTTCGGCGTGGCGTGGGGGAAACGCCTCTCGCCAGTGACGCTGATCCTCGCAGGGCTGGTGGTGAGCCTCTACTGTGGGGCAATCAACCAGCTGCTGGTGCTGTTTCATCACGATCAGCTGCAAAGCATGTTCCTGTGGAGTACCGGCACGCTGACCCAGACCGACTGGAGTATTGTGCAGCGCCTGTGGCCGCAGCTTGTTGGCGGCGCCATGTTGACGCTGCTGTTGTTACGTCCGCTGACGCTGATGGGGCTGGATGACGGTGTAGCCCGCAATCTGGGGCTGGCGCTCTCCCTGGCGCGTCTGGCGGCGCTGACGCTGGCGATTGTCCTCAGCGCATTGCTGGTTAATGCGGTTGGGATTATCGGCTTTATCGGACTGTTTGCCCCGCTGCTGGCAAAAATGCTCGGTGCGCGTCGCCTGCTGGCGCGACTGCTGCTGGCCCCGCTAATTGGAGCGCTGATCCTCTGGCTTTCCGATCAAATCATTCTCTGGCTGGCGCGCGTCTGGATGGAAGTCTCTACCGGGTCGGTAACGGCACTGGTTGGCGCGCCGCTGTTGCTGTGGCTGTTGCCACGTCTGCGCAGCATGAGCGCTCCCGCGATGGACGCGGGGGATAAAGTTTATGCCGAGCGTCAGTCGGTGCTGTGGTTCAGCCTCGCCGGGCTGGCGGTGCTGATCATCGTCTCGTTTGTGGCGCTTGCTTTCGGGCGCGATGCGACGGGTTGGCACTGGGCAACGGGCGATTTGCTCCATGAACTGCTGCAGTGGCGCTGGCCGCGGATCCTCTCGGCGTTGATTGCCGGGGTGATGCTGGCGGTCGCGGGCTGTATTATCCAGCGCCTGACCGGCAACCCGATGGCCAGCCCGGAAGTGCTGGGTATCAGTTCGGGAGCCGCGTTTGGCGTGGTGCTGATGCTGTTCCTTGTGCCGGGAAATGCCTTTGGCTGGCTGATGCCTGCCGGAAGCATCGGGGCGGCGGTGACGCTGATGATCATTCTGATTGCGTCAGGCCGCGGCGGGTTTTCGCCTCACCGGATGCTGCTGGCCGGGATGGCGCTCAGCACCGCCTTTACCATGCTGCTGATGATGCTGCAGGCGAGCGGCGATCCGCGTATGGCGAAGATCCTGACCTGGATCTCCGGCTCAACGTACAACGCCACCGGTAGTCAGGTGGTGCATTCCGGGATCGTGATGATCGTGCTGCTGGCGATTGTGCCCCTGTGCCGCCGCTGGATGACGATCCTGCCGCTGGGGGGCGAAACCGCACGTGCGGTCGGCATGGCGTTAACGCCAACGCGCGTCGCGCTGTTACTGCTGGCGGCGTGCCTGACGGCCACGGCCACCATGACCATTGGTCCACTGAGTTTTGTTGGGTTGATGGCGCCGCATATCGCCAGAATGATGGGATTCCGTCGGACGATGCCGCATATCGTGATGTCTGCCCTGACGGGCGGGGTGATGCTGGTGGTGGCGGACTGGTGCGGAAGAATGGTGCTGTTCCCGTATCAGATCCCGGCGGGTTTGCTGTCGACCTTTATCGGCGCGCCGTATTTTATTTATCTGTTGAGAAAGCAGAGTCGGTAATAAAAGTAAACGTCAATCCTAAGATTGACGTTTTAGGGTTTGCTCCCTCTCCCACGGGGAGAGGGCCGGGGTGAGGGCATCACGCCGCACGTGCTTACAACTTCGCAAACACCTTACGCGCCGCGTCGATGGTGTTATTGATATCCTCTTCGCTGTGCGCCACGGACATAAAGCCAGCTTCAAAAGCAGACGGCGCCAGGTAGACGCCTTCTTCCAGCATCAGGTGGAAGAAACGCTTGAAGCGTTCAACGTCGCACTTCACCACATCCTGATAGCTTGTCACGGCTTGGGCTTCCGTGAAGAAGATCCCGAACATCCCGCCCACGTGGTTTACCACCAGCGGAATACCCGCCTCTTCTGCCGCTTCCAGCAGACCGTTTGCCAGCTGCGTCGTGCGCTCAGTCAGGGTTTCGTGAATGCCCGGCTGGGAGACTTCTGTCAGGCAGGCGAAGCCCGCCGCCATAGCAATCGGGTTACCGGAGAGCGTACCCGCCTGGTAAACCGGCCCTGTTGGTGCCAGGGCTTCCATCACATCCTTGCGCCCCCCGAATGCGCCCACCGGCATACCGCCGCCGATGATTTTGCCGAGACAGGTCAGATCCGGCTCTACGCCGTAATAAGACTGGGCACCCGCGAGCGCGACGCGGAAACCGGTCATCACTTCGTCGATAATCAGCAGCGCGCCAAATTCATCGCACAGGGCGCGCAGGCCCGGCAGGAAATCGGGCTGCGGTGGAATGCAGTTCATGTTGCCCGCAACCGGCTCAACGATGATGCAGGCGATCTCCTGTGGATACTGCTCGAATGCCGCACGAACGGTGTTCAGATCGTTATAGGTGCAGGTCAGGGTGTGTTTCGCGAAATCAGCCGGTACGCCCGGGGAGTTTGGCTGGCCAAGGGTCAGTGCGCCGGAACCCGCTTTCACCAGCAGGCAGTCCGCATGGCCGTGGTAGCAGCCTTCAAATTTGATGATTTTGTCACGACCGGTAAAGCCGCGCGCCAGACGAATAGCGCTCATGGTGGCTTCGGTACCGGAGTTCACCATACGCACCATGTCCATGGTTGGCACCAGCTCGGTCACCAGCTCCGCCATTTTGACTTCCATCTCGGTAGGCGCGCCGAAGCTCAGGCCGCGCTGGGCCGCTTCAATCACCGCATTGCGGATGGCAGGGTGGTTATGACCCAGCACCATCGGGCCCCAGGAGCCGACGTAATCGATATAGGCCTTGCCGTCGACATCAAACAGGTACGCGCCATCAGCACGTTCAATAAACAGCGGCGTTCCGCCTACGCCGGTAAAGGCGCGAACAGGCGAGTTCACGCCGCCCGGGATAAGCTCGCGGGCTGCACTGTAGAGGTTTTCAGACTTGCTCATGGCGTCGTTCCTGGTTCGTATAAAATGATTAAGCACACTATTCTAAGTGATCCGCGGAAGGTAATGAAATTTTTGCCCCCTTTCATTGCTAAACAATTTTTAAGTATTTTTCACGGGACGACCTGACGCACTCTGGTAAAATCCCTGCGGCGATTTGTATGACGAAAAGACATGGTAATGAAAGCAGACTCTCCCTCTTTTGAAGAACAACAGTTCCGACGTGCGCAACACCGGATCAGTATCCGGCGCTTGCTCAACCGCGATAAGACACCGCTGGCAATTTTACTGGCCGCCGCTGTAGTCGGTACGCTCGCCGGGCTGGCGGGCGTCGCCTTTGAAAAGGCAGTCAATGCGGTGCTGAACTGGCGTATTGGTACGGTGGCCGGTTTCGCCGACAAAGGATGGCTGGTCTGGGTCTGGGCGTTCGGGTTGTCCGCGCTATTTGCCATGGTGGGCTACTTTCTGGTGCGTAAATTTGCGCCGGAAGCGGGCGGTTCCGGGATCCCTGAAATTGAAGGCGCGCTGGAAGAGCTGCGCCCGGTGCGCTGGTGGCGCGTCATCCCGGTGAAGTTTATCGGCGGCATGGGAACGCTTGGTGCGGGTATGGTGCTGGGCCGAGAGGGGCCAACCGTGCAGTTGGGCGGGAACGTCGGGCGTATGGTGGGAGATCTGTTCCGGATGCGCAGCGCGGAAGCGCGCCATACGCTGCTGGCGACAGGTGCCGCAGCGGGGCTTTCGGCGGCGTTTAACGCGCCGCTGGCGGGGATCCTGTTTATCATCGAAGAGATGCGCGCCCAGTTCCGTTACAACCTTATCTCGATCAAAGCGGTCTTTACCGGTGTGATCATGTCGAGCATTGTGTTTCGCATTTTCAATGGCGAAAGCCCGGTGATCGAAGTGGGCAAACTGACCAATGCGCCGGTCAACACGCTGTGGCTGTACCTGATCCTCGGCATGATATTCGGCATTGTCGGCCCGCTGTTTAACACCTTTATTCTGCGTATGCAGGATATGTTCCAGCGCATCCACGGCGGGAATACCACGAAGTGGGTGTTGATGGGCGGTCTGCTGGGCGGCCTGTGCGGCGTGCTGGGGTTCATTGAACCGAACGCGGCGGGGGGCGGGTTCGGGCTGATCCCGATTGCAGCTGCGGGCAACTTCAGCGTGGGTCTGCTTCTGTTTATGTTTATTTCTCGCGTCATCACGACGGTGCTCTGTTTTTCCTCCGGTGCGCCTGGCGGTATCTTTGCTCCGATGCTGGCGCTGGGGACGCTGCTTGGTACTGCCTTTGGCATGGCCGCTGAGGTCGGTTTTCCGGCATACCATCTGGATGCGGGTACCTTTGCCGTTGCCGGGATGGGAGCGCTGCTGGCGGCCTCCCTGCGCGCGCCGCTCACCGGCATCGTGCTGGTGCTGGAGATGACGGATAATTACCAGCTCATTTTGCCAATGATCATTACCTGTCTCGGCGCGACACTATTAGCCCAATTCCTGGGTGGAAAACCGCTATACTCCACCATTCTTGCACGCACCCTGGCGAAGCAGGAGGCAGAACGGGCCGCAATGCAGAATACTTGAATGAATTACCAGGGTATTAGATAATGACAAAAAGAATTGGGTGAATTTTACCCAATTGCAGTAGCAGTATTCATGGGAGCATAAGATGAGTGATGACGTAGCGTTGCCGCTGGAGTTTACCGAAGCAGCAGCCAACAAAGTGAAAACCCTGATTGCCGACGAAGACAATCCGGATCTGAAACTGCGTGTCTATATTACCGGTGGCGGCTGCAGCGGCTTCCAGTATGGTTTTACCTTTGACGACCAGGTTAACGACGGCGATATGACTATCGAGAAACAGGGCGTCGCGCTGGTGGTTGACCCGATGAGCCTGCAATATCTGGTGGGCGGTTCGGTAGATTACACAGAAGGTCTGGAAGGTTCACGCTTTGTGGTGACGAACCCAAATGCCACCAGCACCTGCGGGTGTGGGTCTTCGTTCAGTATTTAAGCGGGGGCGGGCTGATGCCCTCACACCGGCCCTCTCCCACCGGGAGAGGGAGAAAAGATTAAAAACGGTAACCTTGCGGTTACCGTTTTGCGTTTATCTTCCATTCTCATCCAGCGCGAACGTCGGCAATTTAAGGTGCCAGCGTATCGCCGCCAGACGTATCGCCAGCGTCACCACCATTCCCAGCATGGCTGAATTTTCCAGCGGTATCGCAAAGGTATAGTACGCCGTGGCGTGTACAATCCCGCCAATAATGCAGGCCGTAGCATAGATTTCGGTACGCAGGATCATCGGCACTTCTCGTGCCAGAATATCGCGAATAATTCCGCCGCCTACGCCAGTCAGCACGCCCATGCAGATGGCAACCATGGGCCCTGTACCCGCATTAAAGGCTTTATTCACCCCAATGCCGACAAACACAGCCAGCCCGACGGCATCCAGCACCGGGAGGATCCATTTTGGTAAGCGGCGGGGCTGGCGAACCAGCACGATGGTTAACAGGCAGGTGACCATCGCCACTACCAGATCGGTGGGATCTTTCACCCAAAATACCGGGCCATTATCCAGCGCCATATCGCGGATCGTTCCACCGCCTACGGCGGTCACCACGCCAAGCACCAGCACACCAAACGGATCCATGCGCAGCTTTCCGGCGAGCAGGACGCCGGAGATAGCAAAAACGGCTGTGCCAAGAATATCCAGCCAATAAACGAGCATCGTTAAATCCTCGAAGGGGGTCTTATGTTAATGACTCTCGGCCAGTGCGGCACAGAGTTGTTTTGCGGCGAGGATAATACGCGGGCTGGCGCGTTCAAACCAGTCGCTGGTGAGAGGGATCACCGGAATTTTTAGCTGGCTTTGCCAGAATTGTTCAATTTTAGGAATCTCGCTCGCATTTCCGACCACAACGATCGCCTGTGGTCGGCGAGCCAGTACCTGTTCCCGACTGACCTGAGGCCACGGTATCCGGCTGGCCGCAAAGATATTTTCTCCGCCGCACACTTCCAGGACCTGATTCTGAATGGAGCCTTTCCCGGTGGTGAACAGCGGCTGGCTGCCAAACTGCAGAAAGATGCGCTTTTTAACGGGGGTATCGTATTTTGCTTTAAGTGCCGCATAGTCGCTAAGCAGTTGTTTTGCCGCATCCTCGGCTTTAGCCGGGGTTGGGCTGTAGGGCGCCAGAGCGCGTAACGCCTGAGCGACCTGCTCAATGCTCACGGCATCCACCCACATGACCTTGATCCCAAGCGACGTCAGTTGATTAACCTGCCGCTCTGCATTGCCGCCACGCCAGGCGAGCACGAGATCGGGCTTAAGCGCCACGATGCGCTCAAGATTCATCCCTTGCCAGGTTGCGACCTGTTCAATTTGTGCGGCCTGCGGTGGGTAATTGGAAAAGCTGCTTACACCAACGGGGGTGATGCCGGCGGCAAACGCCAGTTCGGTGTTAGCGGGGGAGAGGGTAATCACACGCGGCGCGGCGCAGAGCCAGGCCGGTGCTAGCAGAAGCAGGGCGACCAGCGCCCTGATGGCATGTTTAGCCACGAGCCAGTTTCTGCACAAGGCTCTCCACCATCACGGTGGACTGTTTTGCCGCGACAACCAGGAATTCGTCGAAGCTGATATGAGACTGCTGATCGGCCACGTCAGAGATGGCGCGGACCACCACGAACGGGACGTTGAAATTATGGCAAACGTGGGCAATCGCGGTCGCTTCCATCTCAACGGCGATAGCCTGCGGGAAGTTGTGACGGATTTTTGCCAGGCCGACGGAGCCATTGATGAAGGCATCACCGCTCACAATCAGGCCGCGTACGGCGTTGAGGTTCAGTTCAGCAATGCACTCTTCTGCCGCCGCAACCAGCTTATCGTCGGCCTTAAAGCCGGCCGGGCAACCTGGAAGCTGACCGTATTCGTAGCCGAATGCGGTAACGTCTGCATCGTGGTAACGCGCTTCATCGGAGACGACGATATCACCCACTTTCAGGGTCGGTGCCAGACCGCCTGCAGAGCCGGTGTTAACGATCACGTCTGGCTTACAGCGCTCAAGCAACAGCGTTGCGCCCAGCGCAGCAGCAACCTTACCGATGCCTGATTTCAGCAGAGCCACGTCAACACCGTTCAGTTGACCGGTATAGATCTCACAACCCCCCAGAGAGAGAGTCTGACGGTTCTCAATTTTGTCACGCAGCAGCGTAACTTCTTCTTCCATTGCACCAATAATGCCGATTTTCATAGATTTACTCGCGATGTGCCTTGTTAAGATGCATAGTCTATCATGCGCTTAAGGGGAAACGCATTCTCACGCGGGGGAGCACATGTCACAGATCGATTTTCGCACCAAAATTAACTGGCACCGACGTTTCCGTTCGCCGCAGGGTGAAAAGAGCGAACATGAGATCCTGCGTATCTTCGAAAGCGATCGCGGGCGGATCATTAACTCGCCTGCCATTCGTCGTCTGCAGCAAAAGACCCAGGTGTTTCCGCTTGAGCGTAACGCTGCCGTGCGCACACGCCTTACCCACTCAATGGAAGTTCAGCAGGTGGGGCGCTATATTGCCAAAGAGATTTTAAGCCGTCTCAAAGAGCAGCGCTTGCTGGAAACCTACGGTCTGGATGAGTTGACCGGGCCCTTTGAAAGTATTGTTGAGATGGCCTGCCTGATGCACGACATCGGCAATCCCCCGTTTGGTCACTTTGGCGAGGCGGCGATCAACGACTGGTTCAGGCAGCGACTCTTCCCGTCGGATGCCGTCAGCCAGCCGCTCAGTGATGACCGCTGCGTGGTGCGGGATTTACGTCTGCGTGAAGGCGAAGACGGGCTAAACGATCTGCGTCGTAAAGTGCGTCAGGATCTCTGTCATTTTGAAGGCAATGCGCAGGGGATCAGGCTGGTGCACTCCCTGATGCGCATGAATCTGACCTGGGCACAGGTGGGATGCATCCTCAAATATACCCGTCCCGCCTGGTGGATGGGCGAAACGCCCGCTTCGCACAGCTATCTGATGAAAAAGCCGGGCTATTATCTCTCCGAAGAGGCCTATATTGAGCGGTTACGTAAAGAACTTTCATTGACTGCAAATGGCCGCTTCCCGTTGACGTGGATTATGGAAGCCGCCGATGACATCTCCTATTGCGTTGCTGACCTGGAAGACGCGGTTGAAAAAAGAATATTTAGCGTCGAGGAGCTTTATCAGCATCTTTATGATGCATGGGGGAAACATGAAAAAGGTTCGCTGTTTGCCCAGGTGGTCGAAAATGCCTGGGAAAAATCGCGTGCAAATACATTAAGCCGGAGCACCGAAGATCAGTTCTTTATGTATTTGCGGGTCAATACATTAAATAAACTGGTGCCTTACGCCGCCTCGCGCTTTATTGATAATTTGCCGATGATTTTTAGCGGCGAGTTCAATCATGCCTTGCTGGAGGATGACAGTAGCTTCAGCCAGTTGCTTGAGTTATATAAACATGTCGCGATGCGTCATGTATTCAGCCACCCGGATGTTGAACAGTTAGAGCTGCAGGGATACCGGGTAATCAGCGGCTTACTGGAAATATATCGCCCTCTGCTGCAATTGTCGGTCGATGAATTCAGCGATCTGGTGGAACAAGAGCGCGTGCGACGAATACCGATTGAGTCCCGGCTTTATCAGAAACTTTCTACCCGTCATCGTCTGGCTTACCTTGAAGCCATCGGCAAACTGGATCGCCACTCACCGCAGTGGTCGGTGCTCGAATATTATTATCGCTGTCGTCTCATCCAGGACTATATCAGCGGAATGACCGATTTGTATGCCTGGGATGAGTACCGCAAGCTGATGGCGGTGGAATAATCCCGGAGTTTTGTAAAGACGACCAATAAATTTTTACTTTTTCCATAAACTTATCGCCGGAACTAAGCGGTATAAAACGAATCTGAGTTACACAGCAATTTTGCGTTATCTGTAAATCGAGATTGAGAAACATGAAAAAAACCACATTAGCAATGAGTGCACTGGCTCTGAGTTTAGGTTTAGCGCTGTCTCCTCTGACTGCTACTGCAGCCGAGACCGCGTCGTCGGCAGCAACCGCGCAGCAGATGCCAAGCCTGGCACCGATGCTCGAAAAAGTGATGCCATCGGTGGTGAGTATTAACGTTGAGGGCAGCACGACCGTCAATACGCCGCGTATGCCGCGTAACTTCCAGCAGTTCTTCGGCGATAACTCGCCGTTCTGCCAGGACGGTTCGCCATTCCAGAGTTCTCCGTTCTGTCAGGGCGGTGGCGCAGGGGATGACGGCCAGGGCGGCGGCCAGCAGCAGAAATTCATGGCGCTTGGCTCGGGGGTTATTATTGATGCCGCGAAAGGGTATGTCGTTACCAACAACCACGTGGTGGATAACGCCAACAGCATTAAGGTTCAGCTGAGCGACGGGCGTAAATTTGACGCCAAAGTGGTGGGCAAGGACCCACGCTCTGATATCGCACTGATCCAGATTCAGGATCCTAAAAACCTGACGGCGATTAAAATTGCCGACTCCGACGCGCTGCGTGTCGGTGACTACACCGTGGCCATCGGTAACCCGTTCGGTCTGGGCGAAACCGTGACCTCGGGGATTGTTTCAGCGCTGGGCCGTAGCGGTCTGAACGCGGAGAACTATGAAAACTTCATCCAGACGGATGCGGCGATCAACCGCGGTAACTCCGGCGGTGCGCTGGTGAACCTGAACGGTGAGCTGATTGGTATTAACACTGCCATCCTGGCACCGGACGGCGGCAACATCGGTATCGGTTTTGCTATCCCAAGTAATATGGTGAAAAACCTGACCGCGCAGATGGTGCAGTACGGCCAGGTGAAACGCGGTGAGCTGGGTATCATGGGTACCGAGCTGAACTCTGAGCTGGCGAAAGCGATGAAAGTTGACGCCCAGCGCGGCGCGTTCGTGAGCCAGGTTATGCCTAACTCCTCCGCAGCAAAAGCGGGGATTAAAGCCGGGGATGTGATCACCTCCCTGAACGGTAAACCGATCAGCAGCTTTGCCGCCCTGCGTGCCGAAGTGGGCTCAATGCCGATTGGCAGCAAAGTCACCCTTGGCCTGCTGCGTGACGGTAAGGCGGTTAACGTGAGTCTGGAGCTGCAGCAGAGCAGCCAGAATCAGGTTGATTCCAGCACCATCTTCAGCGGTATTGAAGGGGCGGAGATGAGCAACAAAGGTGCAGATAAAGGCGTGGTGGTGAATAACGTGAAAGCGAATTCCCCGGCAGCCCGTATCGGCCTGAAAAAAGGTGATGTGATCATGGGTGCTAACCAGCAGCCAGTGAAAAACATCGCTGAACTGCGTAAAATTCTCGACAGCAAACCATCCGTGCTGGCGCTGAATATTCAGCGTGGTGATACCTCTATCTACCTCCTGATGCAATAATCCTCGTAAGCCCCTGCGTGATGTAAGCAGGGGCTTTTTTGTTTCTGTGACCCTTCCCACAAGTCCATACTTCACTGCCTGATTTTGTGCATTCGCACAATGCGACCGTAACCGAACTCCCCTATGCTTGAGCTCTGCTCACAGGAGGGTTACATGGCTGGCTGGCATCTTGATACCAAAATGGCGCAGGATATCGTGGCGCGCACCATGCGCATCATCGATACCAATATCAACGTAATGGATGCCCGCGGGCGCATTATTGGCAGCGGCGATCGCGAGCGTATTGGGGAATTGCACGAAGGTGCACTGCTGGTGCTTTCCCAGGGGCGGGTCGTGGATATCGATGATGCCGTGGCGAAACACCTGCACGGCGTCCGTCAGGGCATCAATTTACCGCTGCGCCTTGAAGGGGAAATTGTTGGCGTAATAGGCCTGACCGGTGAACCCGAATCACTGCGTAAATATGGCGAGCTGGTCTGCATGACGGCGGAGATGATGCTGGAGCAGTCGCGCCTGATGCACCTGCTGGCCCAGGACAGCCGTCTGCGCGAAGAGCTGGTGATGAATCTGATTCAGGCAGAGGAGCATACGCCTGCGCTGAGCGAGTGGGCGCAGCGTCTGGGTATTGACCTGAACCAACCGCGCGTCGTGGCGGTGATTGAGGTGGATAGCGGCCAGTTGGGGGTCGATAGCGCGATGGCTGAATTGCAGCAGCTACAAAACGCGCTGGCAACGCCGGAGCGCGACAACCTGGTGGCGATTGTATCCCTGACGGAAATGGTGGTACTCAAGCCGGCGCTTAATGCGTTTGGTCGCTGGGATGCGGAAGATCACCGTCGTCGTGTGGAGCAGTTAATTTCCCGTATGAAAGAGAATGGCCAGCTGCGTTTTCGCGTCGCCCTGGGGAATTACTTTACCGGGCCTGGCAGTATCGCCCGCTCATGGCGTACGGCGCGTACCACGATGATGGTGGGTAAACAGCGAATGCCGGAAAGCCGCAGCTATTTTTATCAGGATCTGATGCTGCCGGTACTGCTCGACAGCCTGCGCGGTGGCTGGCAGGCCAATGAGCTGGCGCGTCCGCTCGCGCGTCTGAAAGCGATGGACAACAATGGCCTGCTGCGCCGGACGCTACAGGCGTGGTTCCGGCATAACGTGCAGCCGCTGGCGACGTCGAAAGCGCTGTTCATTCACCGCAACACGCTGGAGTATCGGCTCAACCGGATTTCGGAGCTGACAGGGCTGGATCTGGGAAGTTTTGACGACAGGCTGCTGCTGTATGTGGCGTTGCAGCTGGATGAACAGCGATGATGCTGTTTGCCGGGTGGCGGCTTCGCCTTACCCGGCCTACATGATGGTTTTCTCCCTCTCCCTGTGGGAGAGGGCCGGGGTGAGGGCATCAGGCCGCACCCAACTTATTTGTTACGCGTTAATTTCTCAAGATCCGCTTCAATCTCGCTGATCTTATTAGTCACAACGCTTTCAAGGTGACGCAGATCGTCAAGGATCTTACGCTTGAGATCGACTTCGGTACGGTCGCGCTGGCAGATCTGATCGAGTTCATCGATCACATAGCGCAGGTTGGGGCTGATTTCCTGAACCTCTTTGTATCCCTGTCCTACACCGTCTGCGACGACGGTCTTACGCTGGCGTGGATATTTAAACTTCACGCTCTTGGCGAAAAACTCTCCTTTGTCCTTGTGAAAATAGATTTTTAAAATGTCGTTGTTGGCTTCCTGGCGAAGGCTGTAACGATCAATTTCATCAGGATTGGTAATGCCCAGACTTTTCAGATTATCGTACATAGAGGTACCCTTGATCTCAACATAACCTTTGAATAATTAACGAAAAAATCTATTTTCGCCACCCTCAGATATGAAAAAAGCGGGGTTGCCCCCGCTTTTTGTTATATCCGATTAATCGATGGTGCGCAGCAATTCGTTGATGCCCACTTTACCGCGGGTTTTCGCGTCCACTTTCTTCACGATAACCGCACAGTACAGGCTGTACTTACCATCTTTAGACGGCAGGTTGCCGGAAACAACCACGGAGCCCGCCGGAACGCGGCCGTAATGGATTTCGCCGGTTTCACGGTCGTAAATACGGGTGCTCTGACCGATGTAAACGCCCATAGAGATTACTGAACCTTCTTCAACGATCACGCCTTCTACCACTTCAGAGCGCGCGCCGATGAAGCAGTTGTCTTCGATGATGGTTGGGTTAGCCTGCAGGGGTTCCAGTACGCCACCAATGCCGACGCCGCCGGACAGGTGAACGTTTTTACCGATCTGCGCGCAGGAGCCCACGGTAGCCCAGGTGTCCACCATGGTGCCTTCGTCTACATAGGCACCGATGTTTACGTAGGACGGCATCAGTACGGTGTTACGGGCGATGAACGCGCCCTGACGCACCGCAGCAGGTGGCACTACGCGGAAGCCTTCTTTCTGGAAACGCGCTTCGTCGTAATCAGCGAATTTCATTGGCACTTTATCGAAGTAGCGGCTTTCAGCTCCGTCGATAACCTGGTTATCGTTGATACGGAAAGAGAGCAGCACGGCTTTCTTCAGCCATTGATGAGTGACCCACTGACCGTCGATTTTTTCTGCTACACGCAGCGCGCCGGAATCCAGCAGAGAAATCACCTGATTAACCGCTTCGCGGGTAACGGTATCCACATTTGCCGGGGTAATCTCGGCGCGACGCTCAAAAGCGGACTCAATAACGTTCTGTAACTGCTGCATTGTTTACTCTTTCCATTTCACTAAAAAACACGTCACCCTTTATCGTTTGGATTGAGGGCTGCTGTCAACCGTTGTTGCACTTCAAGTTGCAGGTCATTATTAAGGGCACGCCGGTCCGCTGTTGCGATTATAAATAAATCTTCTACTCGCTCGCCAATGGTTGTAATTCGGGCTCCGTGGAGCGAAATTCCCAGATCGGCAAAGACCTGGCCGACGCGGGCGAGCAGTCCTGGCTGATCCAGGGCAATCAGCTCCAGGAACGATTTACGATCGGTGTGGGTCGGCAGGAAATTGACCTCGGTATCGACGGTAAAGTGGCGCAATTTTGCCGGCTGACGACGCGGCTGTGGTGGCTGCCAGCTGCGCTGGGTGATGGCCTGTTCCAGACCAAAACGTATCCCTTCATGACGATCCGACGACAGCGGGCTGCCGTCCGGCTCCAGCACAATAAAGGTGTCCATCGCCATGCCGTCGCGGGTGGTAAAAATCTGCGCGTCGTGCACGCTCAGGTTTCGTCTGTCCAGTTCAGCGCATACCGCAGCAAACAGATAAGGACGGTCCGGGCTCCAGATAAAGATCTCGGTACCACCGCGCGTCGCCTGCGGGCTGAGCAGGATCATCGGCTGCGACAAATCATGCTGCAGCAGATGCCGCGCATGCCAGGCCAGCTGGTTTGGGCTGTGGCGGACAAAGTAGTTGGCGCGACAGCGGGCCCAAATCTGATGCAATGCCTCTTCATCAATGTTGTCCATCCGCAGCAGGGCCAGAGCCTGCAGCTGATGATGGCGAACACGCTCTCGCATGTCCGGGGTATTTTGCATGCCGCGGCGCAGCTGTTTTTCGGTCGCAAAGTACAGTTCACGCAGCAGGCTCTGCTTCCAGCTGTTCCACAGCGTTTCGTTGGTGGCGCAGATATCGGCCACCGTCAGGCAGACCAGATAGCGCAGACGGTTTTCTGTTTGTACCTCTTCTGCAAACTGCTTGATCACTTCAGGGTCCTGAATGTCACGACGCTGTGCGGTGACCGACATCAGCAGGTGATGGCGCACCAGCCAGGCCACCAGCTGTGTTTCACGTGAGTTCAGACCGTGCAGTTCGGCAAATTTCAGGACGTCCTGCGCGCCGAGCACCGAGTGGTCACCGCCGCGGCCTTTGGCGATATCGTGGAACAGGGCGGCAATCAGGATCAGCTCCGGATGGGTCAGCCGTGGCCACAGCTCAACGCACAGCGGGTGGCGGGAGCGCGTCTCTTCTTTCGCAAAACTCTCCAGCTTGAGCATGACACGGATCGTGTGTTCATCCACCGTATAGGCATGGAACAGATCGAACTGCATCTGCCCGACAATGTGCGACCATTGCGGCATATAGGCCCACAGTACGCTGTGACGGTGCATTGGCAGCAGTCCGCGACTGACGGCGCCCGGATGGCGGAGCATGCTCAGGAACAGCGAACGCGCTTCCGGGATATAGCACAGCGGCTGCGTCAGATGGCGTCGCGCATGGCGCAAATGGCGCAGGGTGGTGGAGTAGATCCCGGTGATCGTGCTGTTGCGGACCATGGTGTAGAACATCCGCAGGATCGCTTCCGGCTCCCGCATAAACAGCGTTTCGTCACGCAGATCGATAAGCGTACCGCGTAGCTGAAACTCGTCATCAATGGGGCGCGGTTTTTCGTCGGCCGTCAGCGCCAGAATAGCTTCGTCGAACAGCTGCAATAGCATCTGGTTGAGTTCGGTAACGCGTCGGGTCACGCGGAAGAAATCCTTCATCATGTGCTCAACCGGTTCGTTACCCTCGCCGCTGTAGTGAAGGCGCTGGGCCACGCTGAGCTGGCGGTCGAACAACAGACGGTTATCGTAGCGATTAAGTTCAAGATGGAGGGCAAAACGAATGCGCCACAGTAGATGCAGACACTCGTTGAGCTCGTTTCGCTCGGCCTCGGTTAAAAAGCCAAAACCCACCATTTCATCCAGCGAGGTGGCGCCAAAGTGGCGACGGGCTACCCACTGTAATGTGTGGATATCGCGCAGGCCGCCGGGGCTGCTTTTGATATCCGGTTCAAGGTTATAGCTTGTCCCGTGATAGCGCTGGTGGCGTTGATTTTGTTCCTCGACCTTAGCGGCGAAGAACTTTTCTGATGGCCAGAAGCCGTCGCTGAAAATGTGTTTTTGCAGTTCCAGGAACAGCGCGACGTCGCCGATCAGCAGGCGGGTTTCAATCAGGTTGGTGGCAACGGTCAGATCCGATAGCCCCTCCAGCAGGCACTCTTCCAGGGTGCGTACGCTGTGGCCGACTTCCAGTTTCACATCCCAGAGCAGCGTCAGCAATTCGCCAATCTTCTGCGCCTGTTCGTCCGGCAGCTTTTTGCGGCTTAGGATCAGCAGGTCAATATCGGAAAGCGGATGCAGCTCACCGCGGCCATAGCCCCCGACGGCAACCAGCGCCACGTCGCTGACCTGCCCGAACCCGTACTCAATCCACAGGCGTTGCAGAAGCTGGTCAATAAATTCGGTGCGCGCTTCAATGAGCTGTTCGGCGGAAATGCCCGCGTCAAACGCGCTTCCCAGCCAGCGCTGGAAGACATCCATATGGGCTTTGATGCCGGCACAGCTCAGCTCGTGCTGCGGCCAGACGCCCGGGTTATCGGGCTGGTCGGGGAGGGTGGGGAGTGCTGTGTTAGCATACTGTTCGGGTAATAGATTACTCATCGTGCGCCACCCATAAGAAAAAGCTATCGCCATTAAAAAAGCCGGCATTTGCCGGCTTTTTTATCATTCATCGTGCGTCAGTATTGCCGGGATGGTGTCATCCTTGCGCAACGTCATAATTTCGCAGCCGTTGTCTGTTACCACAATAGTATGCTCGTACTGTGCAGACAAGCTTCTGTCTTTGGTTTTCACCGTCCAGCCATCTTTCATGGTACGGATACGGTAGTCACCCGCGTTGACCATCGGCTCGATGGTGAAGGTCATCCCTTTTTGCAGCACCACGCCGCCGTCATCCGCATCGTAGTGCAGAACCTGCGGCTCTTCGTGGAAGACGCGGCCAATGCCGTGACCACAATATTCGCGAACTACGGAGAAACCTTCCGCTTCGACAAACTTCTGGATAGCGGCACCAATGGTGCGCAGGCGAATGCCCGGTTTCACCATCTTCAGCGCCAGGTAGAGGCTCTCCTGCGTCACTTTACACAGGCGCTCACCCAGGATGGTTGGCTTGCCCACGATAAACATCTTCGAGGTGTCACCGTGGTAATCATCTTTAATGACGGTGACGTCGATGTTGACGATGTCGCCATCTTTCAGCAGTTTTTCGTCATCCGGAATACCGTGGCACACCACTTCATTTATAGAAATGCAGACGGATTTCGGGAAACCGTGGTAGCCGAGGCAGGCGGAGACCGCGTGCTGCTCGTTAACGATATAGTCGTTACAGATGCGGTCCAGTTCGCCGGTGCTGACGCCCGGTTTCACGAACGGCTCGATCATTTCCAGCACTTCCGCGGCCAGACGACCGGCGACGCGCATCTTTTCAATTTCTTCAGGGGTCTTAATAGAGATAGCCATGTAATCTGTCCATCGGTGTCGATTTTTTCGACAATACTAGTCTAAGTACCGTCAATGGTATCAGTCAGGCGCACCCCGTGCCAAACTGAGAATCATTAACAGCACACTACGCCAACAATTATTGGTTTCTGGTCGTGATTTGTGGTATAAAGCGCGCCGGACTTCCGATCCATCTCAGATACACAGGCTGGACGGGAGCGATATATCTCACTTTGTGTAACAACACACACGTATCGGCACATATTCCGGGGTGCCCTTCGGGGTCGGTAATATGGGATACGTGGAGGCATAACCCCAACTTTCAATATAGAGGTTTTAAACATGGCAACTGTTTCCATGCGCGACATGCTCAAGGCTGGTGTTCACTTCGGTCACCAGACCCGTTACTGGAACCCGAAAATGAAGCCTTTCATCTTCGGCGCGCGTAACAAAGTTCACATCATCAACCTTGAGAAAACTGTACCAATGTTCAACGAAGCCCTGGCTGAGCTGAACAAGATCGCTTCCCGTAAAGGTAAGATTCTGTTCGTTGGTACTAAGCGCGCTGCAAGCGAAGCTGTGAAAGATGCTGCTAACAGCTGCGACCAGTTCTTCGTGAACCATCGCTGGTTGGGCGGCATGCTGACCAACTGGAAAACTGTTCGTCAGTCCATCAAGCGCCTGAAAGATCTGGAAACCCAGTCTCAGGACGGTACTTTCGACAAGCTGACTAAGAAAGAAGCGCTGATGCGCACTCGTGAGCTGGACAAGCTGGAAAACAGCCTGGGCGGTATCAAAGATATGGGCGGCCTGCCAGACGCGCTGTTCGTAATCGATGCAGACCACGAGCACATCGCAATCAAAGAAGCTAACAACCTGGGTATCCCGGTATTCGCTATCGTTGATACCAACTCCGATCCGGACGGTGTTGACTTCGTTATCCCGGGTAACGACGACGCAATCCGTGCTGTTAGCCTGTACCTGAGCGCTGTAGCTGCTACCGTTCGTGAAGGCCGTTCCCAGGATCTGGCTTCTCAGGCGGAAGAAAGCTTCGTAGAAGCTGAATAATAAGGTTTCACCCCTTATTAGTACCGTGTATGAATAGGGGCCCATTATCGGCCCCTTTTTTCAATTTATACTGTTTGGCCGCAGGCCGGGCAGTTCACATCTCCCGAGGATTTAAGAATGGCTGAAATTACCGCATCCCTGGTAAAAGAGCTGCGCGAGCGTACTGGCGCAGGCATGATGGATTGCAAAAAAGCGCTGACTGAAGCGAACGGCGACATCGAGCTGGCAATCGAAAACATGCGTAAATCCGGTGCGATCAAAGCAGCTAAAAAAGCAGGCAACGTTGCTGCTGACGGCGTGATCATCACTAAAATCGATGGCAACTACGGCATCATTCTGGAAGTTAACTGCCAGACTGACTTCGTTGCTAAAGATGGTGGTTTCCAGGCATTTGCAAACAAAGTTCTGGACGCAGCTGTTGCTGGCAAAATCACTGACGTTGAAGTTCTGAAAGCACAGTTCGAAGAAGAACGTGTTGCGCTGGTTGCTAAAATCGGTGAGAACATCAACATCCGTCGCGTAGCGTCCCTGGAAGGCGACGTTCTGGGTTCTTACCAGCACGGTGCGCGTATCGGTGTTCTGGTTGCGGCTAAAGGCGCTGACGAAGAGCTGGTTAAACAGCTGGCAATGCACATCGCTGCAAGCAAACCAGAATTCGTTAAGCCAGAAGACGTGTCTGCTGAAGTGGTAGAGAAAGAGTACCAGGTTCAGCTGGACATCGCGATGCAGTCTGGTAAGCCAAAAGAAATCGCAGAGAAAATGGTTGAAGGCCGCATGAAGAAATTCACCGGCGAAGTTTCTCTGACTGGCCAGCCTTTCGTTATGGATCCAAGCAAATCCGTTGCTCAGCTGCTGAAAGAGCACAACGCTGACGTAACTGGCTTCATCCGCTTCGAAGTGGGCGAAGGCATCGAGAAAGTTGAGACTGACTTCGCAGCAGAAGTTGCTGCAATGTCCAAGCAGTCTTAATGATGAAAAAGGAGCCGCCTGAGGGCGGCTTCTTTTTGTCACCCGTCAGACGAAAATCAGACAGGATCCCGTATCGCTGTGCTGGTATGCGACTTACTATGTCGCCAGAATTAACCCCCATCTTAATCGTTGACAGTCTCAGGAAAGAAACATGGCTACCAATGCAAAACCCGTGTACAAACGCATTCTGCTTAAGCTGAGTGGCGAAGCGCTGCAGGGATCGGAAGGCTTCGGTATTGACGCAAGCATTCTCGACCGCATGGCACAGGAGATCAAAGAACTTGTCGAACTGGGTATTCAGGTCGGCGTGGTCATTGGCGGTGGCAACCTTTTCCGTGGTGCTGGTCTGGCGAAAGCGGGGATGAACCGCGTTGTGGGCGACCATATGGGTATGCTGGCAACCGTGATGAACGGTCTGGCAATGCGTGATGCGTTGCATCGTGCCTATGTGAATGCCCGCCTGATGTCCGCTATTCCTTTGAATGGCGTTTGCGATAACTACAGCTGGGCAGAAGCGATCAGCCTGCTGCGCAACAACCGCGTGGTGATCCTCTCCGCCGGTACGGGTAACCCGTTCTTTACAACCGATTCCGCTGCCTGCCTGCGCGGTATCGAAATCGAAGCCGATGTGGTGCTGAAAGCAACCAAAGTGGATGGCGTGTTTACCGCCGACCCGGCAAAAGATCCCTCTGCCACCATGTACGATCAGCTGTCCTACAGCGAAGTGCTGGAAAAGGAGCTGAAAGTGATGGATCTTGCCGCCTTCACGCTGGCTCGCGACCACAAACTGCCAATCCGTGTCTTCAATATGAATAAGCCTGGCGCACTGCGCCGCGTGGTCATGGGCGAAAAAGAAGGCACATTGATCACGGAATAATTTCCGTCGGCGATAAATACAGGTAAGATTCCGCTTTATTTTGAAGTGGTATCTTACCCGGACGCGCCATTGGCGTTGTCATGAATTAAACGCGACTATACTTAGCACACCTGTAGCACTGTGCTGGCGGATAGTCTGCCTGAGACAAGTTTTCAAGGATTCGTAACGTGATTAACGACATCAGAAAAGATGCTGAAGTACGCATGGAAAAATGCGTAGAAGCGTTCAAAACCCAAATCAGCAAAATCCGTACTGGCCGTGCTTCTCCAAGCCTGCTGGATGGCATCATCGTAGAGTACTACGGTACGCCTAC
This sequence comes from Enterobacter cloacae complex sp. 394F7, assembly GCF_057320385.1. Classification (NCBI taxonomy): domain Bacteria; kingdom Pseudomonadati; phylum Pseudomonadota; class Gammaproteobacteria; order Enterobacterales; family Enterobacteriaceae; genus Enterobacter; species Enterobacter cloacae complex sp. 394F7. The sequence goes on from NZ_JBXWCS010000001.1 coordinate 486,968, forward strand.
CCCTCTGCGCCAGCTGGCGAGCGTGACCGTGGAAGATACCCGTACGCTGAAAATCAACGTGTTCGATCGCTCTATGGGCCCGGCAGTTGAGAAAGCGATCATGGCATCTGACCTCGGTCTGAACCCAAGCTCTGCGGGTGCTGATATCCGTGTTCCACTGCCTCCACTGACCGAAGAGCGTCGTAAAGACCTGATCAAAGTCGTGCGTGGCGAAGCTGAGCAGGGTCGTGTTTCCGTGCGTAACGTCCGTCGCGACGCTAACGATAAAGTGAAAGCGCTGCTGAAAGAAAAAGAGATCAGTGAAGATGACGATCGTCGTTCACAGGACGATATTCAGAAAATGACTGACGCTGCCATCAAGAAAATTGATGCGGCGCTGGCAGATAAAGAAGCGGAACTGATGCAGTTCTGATTTCTGTCTTACACTGATAAACGCCGTTCAGAGGGACTTCGGGTCTTGCTGGCGGCGTTTTGCTTTTATCTGGTCTAACTTTTTTCGGGCATCTCATGAAGCATTTAACTCTCCTTGGCTCAACCGGATCTATCGGTTGCAGCACTCTCGACGTTGTACGCCACAACCCTGCGCTTTACACCGTGACAGCACTGGTGGCCGGGAAGAATGTGCAGCGAATGGTCGAGCAGTGTCTGGAGTTTACGCCCCGCTATGCGGTAATGGATGACGAAGAGAGTGCCCGCCAGCTGAAAGCCGCTCTGCAAGAGAAGGGCAGTCGTACTGAGGTTCTGAGCGGGCAGCAGGCTGCCTGTGAGATGGCCGCGCTGGACGAGGTCGATCAGGTGATGGCCGCCATTGTTGGCGCGGCCGGGTTGCTGCCGACGCTGGCCGCCATCGATGCCGGTAAAGATGTTCTGCTGGCGAATAAAGAGTCGCTGGTAACCTGCGGACGTCTGTTTATGGAGGCGGTTAAGCAGCGCGGAGCACGACTTTTGCCGGTCGACAGCGAGCACAACGCCATTTTTCAGAGTTTACCGCAACCTTTTCAGCAGAACCTGGGGTACGCTGACCTGGAGCAGAATGGAGTTGTATCGATTTTGCTTACCGGGTCTGGTGGCCCGTTCCGTGAAACGCCACTGTCTGAACTGAGCGCAATGACGCCGGATCAGGCGTGCCGTCATCCGAACTGGTCAATGGGGCGTAAGATCTCCGTTGACTCTGCCACTATGATGAACAAAGGTCTGGAATACATTGAAGCTCGCTGGCTGTTTAACGCGTCGGCGAAACAGATGGAAGTGCTGATCCACCCGCAATCGGTGATTCACTCGATGGTGCGCTATCAGGACGGCAGCGTGCTGGCACAGCTGGGAGAGCCGGATATGCGTACGCCAATTGCACATGCAATGGCATGGCCTGAACGCGTGAAATCTGGCGTGAAGCCACTCGATTTTTGCAAGCTGAGTTCTCTGACGTTCAGTGAACCTGACTACGATCGTTATCCGTGTCTTAAGCTTGCAATGAATGCCTTTGACCAGGGGCAGGCGGCGACGACGGCACTCAATGCAGCCAATGAAATTACCGTTGAAGCATTTCTGAATCAGCAGATCCGTTTCACCGATATCGCTATGCTGAATTTGTCGGTACTGGAGTTGATGGATCTGCGCGAACCACAAAGCGTGGAAGAGGTGCTGGCGGTGGATGAGCAGGCTCGCATTATTGCGCGCAAACAGGTGACACGTCTCGCAAGCTGGTGATAAAGCAAGCACCAGTCGTCGTGCTATTTGTTAGCGTTGGGCTTCGGTGATATAGTCTGCGCCACCTGATCGCAGGTATTTGACTTTAAGTGGTCAGGTAAGCCGTGGTTTGACACGGCTTTTTTACGTATAGGCTTCAGTATTCCTGAGTACCGTTAAATCCTTTTCAGGGACTAAAAACGCGTTATGTTGTCTGCGAATCAACCAATAAGCGAAAACTTGCCAGCTCATGGCTGCCGTCATGTAGCAATCATCATGGATGGCAATGGCCGCTGGGCGAAAAGACAAGGGAAGATACGAGCCTTTGGGCATAAAGCTGGGGCGAAATCTGTTCGCCGCGCCGTCTCTTTTGCCGCCAATAACGGCATTGATGCGTTAACGCTCTATGCTTTTAGCAGTGAAAACTGGAATCGACCTGCGCAGGAAGTGACTGCGTTGATGGAACTGTTTGTGTGGGCGCTCGACAGCGAAGTAAAAAGCCTGCACCGCCACAACGTGCGCCTGCGTGTCATTGGCGAAACCAGTCGTTTTAACTCACGTTTGCAGGAACGGATTCGTAAAGCAGAAGCGCTGACTGAAAATAACACGGGTCTGACGCTGAATATCGCGGCGAATTACGGTGGACGCTGGGATATTATCCAGGGGGTTCGGTACCTGGCCGAACAGGTTCAGGAAGGGTTGTTGAGGCCCGACCAAATTGATGAAGACGCGCTGAGCAAGCAAATCTGCATGAATGAACTGGCACCTGTGGATTTGGTAATTAGGACAGGGGGAGAACATCGCATAAGTAACTTTTTGCTGTGGCAAATTGCCTATGCCGAACTTTACTTTACGGATGTGCTTTGGCCCGATTTTGATGAACAAGACTTTGAAGGTGCGCTGCATGCCTTTGCCAATCGAGAGCGTCGTTTCGGCGGCACCGAGCCTGGTGGCGACAAAGCCTGATGGGGGTAGCTTTTGCTGAAGTATCGCCTGATTTCCGCTTTTGTATTAATACCCATTGTCATTGCGGCGCTGTTTTTACTGCCCCCGGTGGGATTTGCTATTGTCACGCTGGTGGTGTGTATGCTGGCCGCGTGGGAATGGGGACAGTTTAGCGGCTTTACGTCGCGCAGTCAGCGGGTATGGCTGGCGGTACTCTGTGGCTTGATCCTGGCCCTGATGCTGTTTACCTTGCCGGAATATCACCATGATATTCACCAACCACTGGTTGCCGGGTCCCTGTGGGTATCGTTGGCCTGGTGGATCGCCGCCCTTGTTTTGGTGCTTTTTTATCCAGGCTCCGCGGCGTTATGGCGCAATTCAAAAGTGCTGCGCCTTATATTTGGTCTTCTTACCATCGTGCCTTTTTTCTGGGGCATGGTGGCTCTGCGCGCCTGGCACTACGACGAAAACCACTACAGCGGTGCGATTTGGCTGCTTTATGTGATGATTCTGGTCTGGGGGGCTGACTCTGGGGCCTATATGTTTGGTAAACTGTTCGGCAAACATAAACTGGCTCCGAAGGTGTCGCCCGGTAAAACCTGGCAAGGATTCATCGGCGGCCTGTTTACGGCAGCGATTATCTCCTGGGGCTATGGCGTCTGGGCGAATCTGGACATTGCACCGTCAATACTGCTGGTGTGTTCGATTTTTGCCGCGCTGGCCTCGGTACTCGGTGATTTAACCGAAAGTATGTTCAAGCGAGAAGCAGGGATTAAGGACAGCGGACACCTGATTCCAGGGCATGGCGGGATACTGGATCGCATTGACAGCCTGACAGCGGCTGTTCCCGTGTTTGCTTGTCTGCTTTTACTGGTATTCGGGACGATTTAACGGAAGGTTTTATGCTGAGCATTCTCTGGAATCTGGCGGCGTTCATTGTTGCACTGGGTGTACTGATTACCGTGCATGAATTTGGCCATTTCTGGGTTGCTCGCCGTTGCGGTGTGCGCGTAGAGCGGTTCTCCATCGGTTTTGGCAAATCACTCTGGACGCGTACTGACCGTCACGGCACGGAATTTGTCATCGCCCTTATCCCGCTCGGTGGCTACGTCAAAATGCTCGACGAACGTGTTGAGCCTGTGGCCCCTGAGCTTCGACACAGCGCGTTTAATAACAAAACCGTTGGACAACGTGCCGCCATCATTGCTGCCGGACCGGTAGCCAATTTCATCTTTGCTATCTTCGCTTACTGGCTGGTGTTTATCATCGGCGTTCCGGGCGTGCGTCCGGTTGTCGGTGAAATCGCCCCCAATTCCATCGCGGCGAGTGCGCAAATTACGCCGGGGATGGAACTTAAAGCGATTGATGGTATCGAAACCCCTGATTGGGATGCCGTGCGACTGCAACTGGTAGCCAAAATCGGTGATGAGCAGACCACGGTCAGCGTGTCACCGTTTGGTTCTGACCAGCGACAGAATAAAGTGCTGGATTTGCGTCACTGGAGTTTCGAGCCAGACAAAGAAGATCCCGTCTCTGCGCTGGGGATTCGCCCACGTGGTGCGCAGATCGAACCGATATTAGCCGAAGTTCAGGCAAATTCGGCGGCGAGCAAAGCGGGTTTGCAAGCTGGCGACAGGATCGTTAAAGTCGATGGTCAGCCATTAACACAGTGGATGACCTTTGTTACTCTGGTGCGCGATAATCCGGGTACGTCGCTCGCGCTGGAAGTTGAAAGGCAGGGTAGTCCACTCTCGCTGACGCTGATCCCGGATAGCAAATCGGTCGGCAAAAAGGCAGAAGGGTTTGCAGGCGTTGTGCCTAAAGTGATCCCGCTGCCTGATGAGTACAAGACAATACGCCAGTATGGGCCGTTTAGCGCCATCCTTGAAGCCACGGATAAAACATGGCAACTGATGAAGCTGACGGTAAACATGTTGGGGAAATTGATAACCGGTGATGTGAAACTGAACAACCTCAGTGGGCCAATTTCGATAGCTCAGGGGGCTGGGATGTCAGCGGAGTTCGGGGTGATTTACTATCTCATGTTTCTCGCGCTCATTAGCGTGAACCTTGGGATCATCAACCTGTTCCCGCTTCCCGTTTTAGACGGGGGTCATCTGCTGTTTTTAGCGATTGAAAAGCTAAAAGGCGGGCCGGTATCCGAGCGAGTTCAAGACTTTAGTTATCGCATTGGCTCGATTTTGCTGGTGCTGTTAATGGGGCTTGCACTTTTCAATGATTTCTCTCGGTTGTAAGAGAGTTAGTTAGGAAGAACGCATAATAACGATGGCGATGAAAAAGTTGCTCATAGCGTCGCTGCTGTTTAGCAGCGCCACCGTATACGGTGCTGACGGGTTCGTAGTGAAAGACATTCATTTCGAAGGCCTTCAGCGTGTCGCCGTTGGTGCGGCCCTCCTCAGTATGCCTGTGCGCCCCGGCGATACGGTTAATGATGATGACATCAGTAACACCATCCGTGCTCTGTTTGCCACCGGCAACTTTGAGGATGTCCGCGTCCTGCGCGATGGTGATACGCTGCTGGTTCAGGTAAAAGAACGTCCAACGATCGCCAGTATCACTTTCTCCGGTAACAAGTCGGTGAAAGATGACATGCTCAAGCAGAACCTTGAAGCATCCGGTGTTCGTGTGGGGGAATCTCTGGACCGCACCACCCTTTCAGACATTGAAAAAGGTCTGGAAGACTTCTATTACAGCGTCGGTAAGTACAGCGCCAGCGTGAAAGCGGTGGTGACTCCGCTGCCGCGTAACCGTGTTGACCTGAAGCTGGTCTTCCAGGAAGGCGTCTCGGCGAAGATCCAACAGATCAACATCGTCGGGAACCACGCGTTCACTACCGACGAACTGATCTCCACCTTCCAACTGCGTGACGAAGTGCCGTGGTGGAACGTGGTGGGCGATCGCAAATACCAGAAACAGAAACTGGCGGGCGACCTCGAAACCCTGCGCAGCTACTATCTGGATCGCGGTTATGCCCGTTTCAACATCGACTCGACTCAGGTGAGTCTGACCCCGGACAAGAAAGGGATCTACATTACGATTAACATCACAGAAGGCGATCAGTACAAGCTTTCGGGTGTTGAAGTAAGTGGCAACCTGGCGGGGCATTCTGCCGAGATCGAATCGCTGACCAAAATTCAGCCAGGCGATCTGTACAGCGGTTCTAAAGTAACCAAAATGGAAGACGGCATTAAAAAGCTGCTCGGCCGCTATGGTTATGCCTATCCGCGTGTGCAAACTCAGCCGGAAATCAACGACGCGGATAAAACCGTTAAGCTTCACGTTAACGTTGATGCGGGCAACCGTTTCTACGTGCGTAAGATCCGCTTCGAAGGTAACGACACCTCCAAAGATTCCGTTCTGCGTCGCGAAATGCGCCAGATGGAAGGGGCATGGTTGGGTAGCGACCTCGTTGACCAGGGTAAAGAGCGTCTGAACCGTCTGGGCTATTTTGAGACAGTTGATACCGATACCCAGCGTGTGCCGGGCAGCCCGGACCAGGTTGATGTCGTGTACAAAGTGAAAGAGCGTAATACCGGTAGCTTTAACTTCGGTGTGGGCTACGGTACTGAAAGCGGCGTGAGCTTCCAGGTTGGCGTTCAGCAGGATAACTGGCTGGGTACGGGTTACTCGGTGGGTATCAACGGTACCAAAAACGACTACCAGACCTACTCTGAGTTCTCTGTCACTAACCCATACTTCACCGTCGACGGTGTGAGCCTGGGTGGTCGTATCTTCTATAACGACTTTAAAGCAGACGACGCGGATCTGTCCTCGTACACCAACAAGAGCTACGGTGTAGACGGTACGCTTGGATTCCCGGTTAACGAATACAACACCCTGCGTGCGGGCTTAGGTTACGTGCACAATGACCTGTCCAATATGCAACCGCAGGTGGCAATGTGGCGTTATCTCGACTCTATCGGCCAGTCGGCGAGCACCTCCAGCGATAACAACGGTTTTGCGGCGGATGACTTCACCTTCAACTACGGTTGGACGTATAACCGCCTTGACCGTGGTTACTTCCCAACGGAAGGTTCTCGTGTCAACCTGAATGGTAAAGTGACTATTCCTGGTTCTGATAACGAGTTCTACAAGTTAACGCTCGATACTGCCTCGTACTTCCCGATCGATGACGATCATAAGTGGGTGGTTCTGGGTCGTACCCGTTGGGGCTATGGCGATGGTTTAGGCGGCAAAGAGATGCCGTTCTATGAGAACTTCTACGCCGGTGGTTCCAGTACCGTTCGTGGCTTCCAGTCCAACAACATTGGTCCGAAAGCGGTTTATTACGGCGGTAATGACGAAGATAACTGCGCAAGCCGGGATCCAAAACAGGTTTGTAGCTCTGATGATGCGGTAGGCGGTAACGCCATGGCCGTGGCGAGCCTTGAGTTCATCACGCCAACGCCATTTATCAGTGATAAATACGCGAATTCAGTCCGTACGTCCTTCTTCTGGGATGCCGGTACCGTGTGGGATACCAACTGGGAGAACACTGCCCAGATGCGTGCGGCAGGTGTTCCAGACTACAGCGATCCGGGCAATATTCGCATGTCTGCAGGTATCGCATTACAATGGATGTCACCGCTGGGGCCGTTGGTCTTCTCTTACGCCCAGCCGTTTAAGAAATATGATGGAGATAAGTCGGAGCAATTCCAGTTTAACATTGGTAAAACCTGGTAATTCTCCGCGGCAAAGGAATGCGTTGGCAGTGTAGCGCTGACAACCGGCGATCGGTAAAACGATCGCCTTGCCACGCAAAGAACGGTACCTTCTGGTGCCAATGGGATGGTAAGGAGTTAATTGTGAAAAAGTGGTTATTAGCTGCAGGTCTCGGTTTAGCGATGGCAACTTCTGCTCAGGCAGCAGACAAAATTGCAATCGTCAACATGGGTAATTTGTTCCAGCAGGTTGCACAGAAAACTGGCGTTTCTGCGACTCTGGAAAACGAATTCAAAGGCCGTGCAAGCGAACTGCAGGGTATGGAAAACGATCTTCAGTCCAAAATGCAGCGTCTGCAGCGTGATGGTTCTACCATGAAATCAAGCGAGCGCAGCAAACTGGAAAAAGACGTAATGGCTCAGCGCCAGACGTTCTCCCAGAAAGCGCAGGCTTTCGAGCAGGATCGTCAGCGTCGTTCTAACGAAGAGCGTGGCAAGCTGGTGACTCGCATTCAGACTGCTGTTAAAGCAGTTGCTGCCGATCAGAACATCGATCTGGTTGTTGATGCGAACGCCGTTGCTTTCAACAGCAGCGATGTTAAAGACATCACCGCTGATGTTCTGAAACAGGTTAAATAAGTAATGCCTTCAATTCGACTGGCTGATTTAGCTCAGCAGTTGGATGCAGAATTACACGGTGATGGCGATATCGTCATCACCGCTGTTGCGTCCATGCAATCTGCTAAAGCTGGCAATATTACCTTCATGGTAAGCCCTAAGTACCGTGAACATCTGGCTCAATGCCAGGCGTCGGCTGTTGTTCTGACGCAGGACGATCTTCCGTTTGCCACTGGTGCGGCACTGGTAGTGAAAAATCCCTACCTGACGTATGCTCGCATGGCACAAATTCTTGATACCACGCCGCAGCCGGCGCAAAACATTGCTGCCAGTGCAGCAATCGATCCGACGGCTCAGCTGGGTAACAACGTAGCAGTCGGCGCAAATGCCGTGATCGAGTCTGGCGTCGTACTGGGCGATAACGTCGTCATCGGCCCGGGCTGCTTCGTTGGGAAAAACACAAAAATCGGCGCCGGGACCCGTTTGTGGGCCAATGTGTCCGTCTACCACGAAGTTGAAATCGGCGAAAATTGCCTCGTTCAGTCCAGCACAGTGATTGGTTCTGACGGTTTTGGCTACGCTAACGATCGTGGTAATTGGGTTAAGATCCCGCAACTTGGTCGCGTTATCATTGGCGATCGCGTTGAGATCGGAGCCTGCACCACCATTGACCGTGGTGCGCTTGACGACACCATTATCGGCAACGGTGTTATTATCGATAATCAGTGCCAGATTGCGCATAACGTTGTGATTGGCGACAATACCGCGGTTGCAGGTGGCGTCATCATGGCAGGCAGTCTGAAAATTGGCCGTTACTGCATGATTGGCGGTGCCAGCGTGATCAATGGTCATATGGAAATATGCGACAAGGTCACCGTGACGGGAATGGGCATGGTAATGCGTCCTATCACTGAGCCAGGCGTCTATTCCTCAGGCATCCCGCTGCAACCTAACAAGGTATGGCGTAAAACAGCAGCTCTGGTGATGAATATTGATGATATGAGCAAGCGACTCAAGTCCCTTGAGCGTAAGATCGATCAACAAGACTAAGCGTTCATCTTTTTAACGCTTAATTTCCCGGCCTGTCGGCTTTCTTTTAAACCGGCAGGCCGTGTTATTATTGCTAATCAGTACATTTTGACAGGAAGAGTATTTTGACTACCGACACTCATACTCTGCATATTGAAGAGATTTTAGAACTTCTGCCGCACCGCTACCCGTTTTTGCTGGTAGACCGTGTGCTGGATTTTGAAGAAGGTCGTTTTCTGCGCGCAGTGAAAAATGTCTCCGTTAACGAGCCATTCTTCCAGGGGCACTTCCCTGGTAAACCCATCTTCCCGGGTGTGTTGATCCTGGAAGCGATGGCACAAGCTACCGGTATTCTTGCGTTTAAAAGCGTAGGCAAACTGGAGCCGGGTGAACTGTACTACTTCGCGGGTATCGATGAAGCGCGCTTCAAGCGTCCTGTCGTGCCTGGTGATCAGATGATCATGGAAGTCACTTTTGAAAAAACGCGTCGTGGCCTGACTCGCTTTAAAGGCGTAGCGCTGGTTGACGGCAAAGTTGTTTGCGAAGCGACGATGATGTGTGCTCGTAGCCGGGAGTCCTGATACGTGATTGATAAATCTGCCTTTATTCATCCTACCGCTATTGTGGAAACCGGCGCCATTATTGGTGCTAATGTCCACATTGGCCCATTCTGTATTGTTGGTCCCCATGTCGAAATTGGTGAGGGTACAGTACTGAAATCTCACGTTGTCGTGAATGGTCATACGACCATTGGCAGCAACAATGAGATCTATCAGTTCGCCTCCATCGGCGAAGTTAACCAGGATTTAAAATATGCTGGTGAGTCGACCCGTCTGGAAATTGGCGATCGTAACCGTATCCGCGAAAGCGTCACCATTCATCGTGGAACAGTACAGGGTGGTGGGTTGACGAAGGTGGGCAGCGATAACCTGTTTATGGTTAATGCGCACATCGCGCACGACTGTACCGTAGGTGACCGCTGTATTCTTGCCAACAACGCAACGCTGGCAGGACACGTATCGGTTGATGATTTCGCAATTATTGGCGGTATGACCGCAGTCCATCAGTTCTGCATCATTGGTGCACACGTGATGGTCGGCGGATGCTCCGGTGTGGCGCAGGACGTCCCACCGTATGTAATTGCGCAGGGCAACCATGCCACGCCATTCGGCGTGAACATCGAAGGCCTCAAGCGTCGTGGCTTTAGTCGCGAAGCGATTACGGCTATCCGCAACGCGTATAAGTTACTGTACCGTAGCGGCAAAACGCTGGAAGAGGCGAAGCCGGAAATTGCCGAACTGGCGGAAAAGCACCCTGAAGTGAACGCGTTCATGGAATTCTTTGACCGTTCCACAAGGGGTCTGATTCGTTAATGGTCGACAGTCGTCCGCTTACGATAGCCCTGGTCGCCGGAGAAACCTCCGGCGATATTCTTGGTGCCGGTCTTATCCGCGCGCTTAAGGCTCGCGTACCTGATGCTCGCTTTGTTGGCGTTGCAGGCCCGCTAATGCAGGCTGAAGGCTGCGAAGCCTGGTACGAAATGGAAGAGCTGGCCGTGATGGGCATTGTTGAGGTGCTGGGGCGACTGCGTCGTCTGCTGCATATCCGCGCCGATCTTACCCGCCGCTTCACCGAGCTCAAACCCGATGTCTTTGTCGGTATTGATGCGCCTGACTTCAACATTACCCTCGAAGGGAATCTGAAAAAGCAGGGCATTAAAACCATTCACTACGTCAGTCCGTCCGTCTGGGCGTGGCGACAGAAACGCGTTTTCAAAATCGGACGGTCAACCAATCTGGTGCTGGCTTTCCTGCCTTTCGAAAAAGCGTTTTACGACAAATTTAACGTTCCGTGCCGTTTTATCGGGCATACCATGGCGGATGCGATGCCGCTGGATCCGGATAAAAACGCAGCGCGTGACGTGCTGGGGATCCCTCACGATGCGCACTGTCTGGCTCTTCTGCCGGGTAGCCGTGGCGCAGAAGTAGAGATGCTTAGCGCGGACTTCCTGAAAACCGCGCAAATTCTGCGCGATACCTACCCCGATCTCGAAGTGGTTGTGCCGCTGGTGAACGCCAAACGCCGCGAGCAGTTTGAGCGTATCAAAGCCGAGGTTGCACCGGATCTTCACATCCATCTGCTGGATGGAAAAGGCCGTGAGGCGATGGTCGCGAGCGATGCCGCGCTGCTGGCCTCCGGTACGGCAGCCCTGGAGTGCATGCTGGCGAAATGTCCGATGGTGGTAGGCTATCGCATGAAACCGTTCACCTTCTGGCTGGCCAAACGCCTGGTGAAGACGGAGTACGTTTCGCTGCCAAACCTGCTCGCCGGGCGTGAACTGGTGAAAGAGCTTTTGCAGGACGAGTGTCAGCCTCAGGCGCTGGCCGATGCCCTGCTACCGCTGCTTGCCAACGGCAAGACCAGCCACCAGATGCATGATACGTTCCGCGAACTGCATCAGCAGATCCGCTGTAATGCCGATGAGCAAGCGGCTGATGCGGTGCTGGAGTTAGCAAGATGATGGAATTTATTTATCCTCACACCCACCTTGTTGCGGGTGTGGACGAAGTGGGCCGTGGCCCGTTAGTGGGCGCTGTTGTGACCGCGGCGGTGATCCTCGATCCTGCCCGTCCGATTATCGGGTTGAATGACTCCAAAAAGCTTTCAGAAAAGCGCCGACTGGCGTTATTTGATGAGATTCAGGAAAAAGCATTAGCCTGGAGCCTTGGGCGTGCTGAACCGCATGAAATTGACGAGCTGAACATCCTGCATGCCACAATGCTGGCGATGCAGCGTGCGGTGGCGGGGCTGAAAATTGCCCCGGAGTATGTTCTTATTGACGGCAACCGTTGCCCTGCATTACCAGTGCCTTCCATGGCGGTAGTAAAAGGGGATAGCCGGGTCGCGGAAATCAGTGCGGCTTCTATTATTGCCAAAGTGACTCGCGATGCTGAAATGGCCGCGCTGGATCTCACTTACCCTCAGTATGGCTTCGCTCAGCATAAAGGGTATCCTACAGCCTTCCACCTGGAAAAGCTGGCTGAACATGGCGCAACCGAGCATCACCGGCGCAGTTTTGGCCCGGTGAAACGCGCGCTGGGACTGGTGTCCTGAATCAATACGCAAGCAATTAAGTAACGCGGAATCTGAAGATGGCTGAACCACGTTTCGTACACCTGCGGGTGCATAGCGACTACTCCATGATCGATGGGCTGGCAAAAACCGGGCCGCTGGTAAAAAAGGCGGCCTCACTGGGTATGCCTGCGCTGGCGATCACCGATTTTACCAACCTGTGTGGTCTGGTGAAGTTCTACGGAACGGCGCATGGCGCGGGGATGAAACCCATCGTCGGAGCTGATTTTCATGTGCAGAGCGAACTGCTCGGCGACGAAATGACGCAAATTTCCGTGTTAGCGATGAACAACACGGGTTATCAGAATCTCACCCTGCTTATCTCCAAAGCCTACCAGCGAGGCTACGGCGCCCTGGGGCCATGGATTGACCGGGACTGGCTGGCGGAGCTGAACGAAGGGTTATTGCTGATCTCCGGCGGCCGCATGGGTGATGTGGGCAAATGCCTGCTGCGCGGCAATAGTGCGCTGGTGGATCAGTGCGTATCATTCTATGAAGAGTACTTCCCGGATCGTTATTATCTGGAGCTGATCCGCACCGGTCGCCCGGATGAAGAGAGTTATCTCCATGCCGCTGTGGCGCTTGCGGAAGTGCGCGGGCTGCCCGTGGTGGCAACCAACGATGTACGCTTCCTTGAGGCCGGGGATTTCGACGCTCACGAGATTCGCGTGGCGATCCATGATGGCTTCACCCTCGACGATCCGAAGCGCCCGCGTAATTATTCTGCTCAGCAGTTCATGCGCAGCGAAGAGGAGATGTGTGAACTCTTCTCTGACATCCCGGAAGCGCTGGAAAACAGCGTTGAAATCGCCAAGCGCTGTAACGTTACCGTGCGTTTGGGTGAGTATTTCCTGCCGCAGTTCCCGACCGGGGAAATGACCACGGAAGACTTCCTGGTCATGAAATCCAAAGAAGGTCTGGAAGAACGTCTTGAGTTCCTTTTCCCGGATGAAGAAGAGCGTAAAAAACGCCGTCCGGAGTATGACGAGCGCCTGGATATCGAACTTCAGGTTATCAACCAGATGGGCTTCCCGGGCTACTTCCTGATCGTAATGGAGTTTATCCAGTGGTCGAAGGATAACGGCGTGCCGGTTGGTCCTGGACGTGGTTCCGGTGCCGGGTCACTGGTGGCCTATGCGCTTAAGATCACTGACCTCGATCCGCTGGAATTTGACCTGCTGTTCGAACGTTTCCTTAACCCGGAACGTGTCTCCATGCCCGACTTCGACGTCGACTTCTGTATGGAAAAACGTGACCAGGTTATTGAGCACGTGGCGGATATGTATGGCCGTGACGCGGTTTCGCAGATCATTACCTTCGGTACGATGGCGGCGAAAGCGGTTATCCGCGACGTGGGCCGCGTGCTGGGGCATCCGTACGGCTTCGTCGATCGCATCTCTAAGCTGGTGCCGCCCGATCCGGGGATGACGCTGGCAAAAGCGTTTGAAGCCGAGCCGCAGCTGCCGGAAATCTACGAAGCTGACGAAGAAGTCAAAGCGCTGATCGACATGGCGCGTAAGCTGGAAGGCGTCACGCGTAACGCCGGTAAACACGCGGGTGGTGTGGTTATCGCCCCGACCAAAATTACCGACTTTGCGCCGCTCTATTGTGACGAAGCGGGGCAGCACCCGGTTACCCAGTTTGATAAGAACGACGTTGAATACGCCGGGCTGGTGAAGTTCGACTTCCTCGGTCTGCGTACGCTTACCATCATCAACTGGGCGCTGGAGATGATCAACGCCCGCCGCGAGAAGAACGGCGAGCCGCCGCTGGATATCGCGGCTATCCCGCTGGATGACAAGAAAAGTTTCGACATGCTGCAGCGCTCGGAGACCACCGCGGTCTTCCAGCTTGAATCCCGCGGCATGAAAGATCTGATTAAACGTCTGCAGCCTGACTGCTTCGAAGATATGATCGCACTGGTGGCGCTGTTCCGTCCGGGACCGCTGCAGTCGGGGATGGTAGATAACTTTATCGACCGTAAGCATGGTCGGGAAGAGATTTCCTACCCGGACGTTCAGTGGCAGCACGAAAGCCTGAAGCCGGTACTGGAGCCAACCTACGGCATCATCCTGTATCAGGAACAGGTCATGCAGATTGCTCAGGTGCTCTCCGGCTATACCCTCGGCGGCGCGGATATGCTGCGTCGTGCAATGGGTAAGAAAAAGCCGGAGGAGATGGCCAAGCAGCGCTCTATTTTTGAAGATGGCGCGAAGAAAAACGGCATTGACGGCGAACTGGCAATGAAAATCTTCGACCTGGTGGAGAAATTCGCCGGGTACGGATTTAACAAATCGCACTCTGCCGCCTATGCTTTGGTGTCGTATCAAACCCTGTGGCTGAAGGCGCACTATCCCGCTGAATTTATGGCGGCGGTAATGACCGCCGATATGGATAACACCGAGAAGGTGGTTGGCCTGGTGGATGAGTGCTGGCGCATGGGACTGAAGATCCTGCCGCCGGATATTAACTCGGGTCTTTACCATTTCCACGTTAACGACGACGGGGAGATCGTGTACGGGATCGGCGCAATCAAAGGCGTAGGTGAAGGGCCGATCGAGGCGATCATCGAAGCGCGTAATAACGGCGGTTATTTCCGCGAGCTGTTTGATCTGTGCGCCCGTACCGATACCAAAAAACTGAACCGCCGCGTGCTGGAAAAACTGATCATGTCCGGTGCGTTCGACAGGCTGGGGCCGCACCGCGCCGCGCTGATGAACTCGCTTGGCGACGCGCTTAAAGCCGCGGATCAGCATGCAAAAGCGGAAGCCATTGGCCAGGCGGACATGTTCGGCGTGCTGGCGGAAGAGCCAGAGCAGATCGAGCAGTCTTACGCCAGCTGTCTGCCGTGGCCAGAACAGGTGGTGCTGGATGGTGAGCGTGAAACGTTAGGCTTGTACCTGACGGGGCACCCGATCAATCAGTACATCAAAGAAATTGAGCGCTATGTCGGAGGCTACAGGCTGAAAGACATGCATCCGACAGAACGTGGTAAAATCACCACGGCTGCGGGGCTCGTGATTGCTGCAAGGGTTATGGTCACCAAGCGCGGCAATCGTATCGGCATCTGTACCCTGGATGACCGTTCCGGGCGTCTGGAGGTGATGTTATTCACCGACGCGCTGGATAAATACCAGCAATTGCTGGAAAAAGACCGCATACTTATCGTCAGCGGACAGGTCAGCTTTGATGACTTCAGCGGGGGGCTTAAAATGACCGCCCGCGAAGTGATGGACATTGACGAAGCCCGGGAAAAATATGCTCGCGGGCTTGCTATCTCGCTGACGGACAGGCAAATTGATGACCAGCTTTTAAACCGACTCCGTCAGTCTCTGGAACCCCACCGCTCGGGGACAATTCCAGTACATCTCTACTATCAGAGGGCGGATGCACGTGCGCGGTTGCGCTTTGGTGCAACGTGGCGTGTCTCTCCGAGCGATCGTTTACTGAACGATCTCCGTGGCCTCATTGGTTCGGAGCAGGTGGAACTGGAGTTTGACTAATACAGGAATACTATGAGTCTGAATTTCCTTGATTTCGAACAGCCGATTGCTGAGCTGGAAGCGAAAATCGATTCTCTGACAGCGGTAAGCCGTCAGGATGAAAAACTGGATATTAACATCGATGAAGAAGTGCATCGTCTGCGCGAAAAAAGCGTAGAACTGACGCGCAAAATCTTTGCCGATCTCGGCGCATGGCAGATCGCCCAGTTGGCGCGTCACCCACAGCGTCCGTACACCCTGGATTATGTCCGCCTGGCGTTTGACGAATTTGACGAACTGGCAGGCGACCGCGCTTACGCTGACGATAAAGCTATCGTCGGCGGTATCGCTCGTCTGGATGGACGTCCGGTGATGATCATTGGCCATCAGAAAGGCCGTGAAACCAAAGAGAAGATCCGTCGTAACTTTGGTATGCCGGCACCAGAAGGCTACCGTAAAGCCCTGCGTCTGATGGAGATGGCTGAGCGTTTCAATATGCCCATCATCACCTTTATCGACACCCCGGGTGCTTACCCAGGCGTGGGCGCGGAAGAGCGCGGTCAGTCTGAAGCCATCGCACGTAACCTGCGTGAGATGTCTCGCCTGAAGGTGCCTGTCATCTGTACCGTCATCGGTGAAGGTGGTTCCGGTGGTGCGCTGGCGATTGGCGTGGGCGATAAAGTGAATATGCTGCAGTACAGCACCTATTCCGTTATCTCTCCGGAAGGGTGTGCCTCTATCCTGTGGAAGAGCGCCGATAAAGCGCCTCTGGCTGCAGAAGCGATGGGCATCATTGCCCCACGCCTGAAAGAGCTGAAGCTGATCGATACCGTCATCCCTGAACCTCTGGGTGGTGCGCATCGTAAGCCGGAAGTGATGGCCGCTTCCCTGAAAGCGCAGCTGCTGGCCGATCTGGCGGACCTGGATGTGCTGAGCAAAGAAGACCTGCTCAATCGTCGTTACCAGCGTCTGATGACCTACGGTTACGCGTAAGCTTCACAATTATCTGAAAAGCCGCACACTGTTGCGGCTTTTTTTATACCTGCGGTTTACCCTGGCTATGCTTAGCTAATGTTTTTTAAGGAGGAAGCCCGTGAATATTATTGCCATTATGGGGCCACACGGCGTCTTTTATAAAGATGAGCCCATCAAGGAGCTGGAGCAGGCCCTGCAGTCACGTGGCTATCAGCTGATCTGGCCGCACAACAGCGCTGACCTGCTGAAGTTCATTGAGCACAACCCGCGGATCTGTGGCGTGATCTTCGACTGGGATGAGTACGACCTGGAGCTGTGCAGCGATATCAACAAGCTGAATGAATATCTCCCGCTGTATGCGTTTATCAATACCCACTCGACCATGGACGTCAGTGCCCAGGATATGCGGATGGCGCTGTGGTTTTTCGAATACTCACTCGGCGTGGCCGAAGATATTGCGGCCCGCATTCAGCAATATACCGGCGAGTATCTGGATAACATCACGCCACCGTTTACCCGGGCGCTGTTTACCTATGTGAAGGAAGGGAAGTACACCTTTTGCACGCCAGGTCATATGGCGGGAACGGCTTATCAAAAAAGCCCGGTTGGTTGCCTGTTCTATGATTTCTTCGGCGGCAACACCCTGAAAGCGGATGTATCGATTTCGGTTACCGAGCTTGGCTCATTGCTGGATCACACCGGTCCACATCTGGAAGCCGAAGAGTACATTGCCCGCACCTTTGGGGCCGAGCAGAGCTATATGGTGACCAACGGTACGTCGACGTCAAATAAAATCGTCGGCATGTATGCCGCCCCGGCCGGAAGTACGTTACTCATCGACCGTAACTGCCATAAGTCGCTGGCGCATCTGCTGATGATGAGCGATGTCGTGCCGCTCTGGCTGTCACCCACGCGTAACGCGCTGGGGATCCTGGGGGGAATTCCGCGCCGTGAATTCACCCATTCAGCCATAGAAAATAAGGTGGCGGCGATCCCCGGCGCAAGCTGGCCGATCCATGCGGTGATCACCAACTCCACCTATGACGGATTGCTGTATAACACTAACTGGATCAAACAGACGCTGGATGTCCCCTCGATCCACTTTGATTCCGCGTGGGTGCCTTATACCAATTTTCACCCCATCTACGCGGGTAAAAGCGGGATGAGTGGCGAACGCGTGCCGGGCAAAGTGTTTTTCGAAACGCAATCGACGCACAAAATGCTGGCTGCGTTTTCCCAGGCCTCGCTTATTCATATCAAAGGTGAGTACGACGAAGAGACGTTTAACGAAGCGTTTATGATGCACACCACCACCTCACCAAGTTATCCGCTGGTGGCCTCCATTGAAACGGCTGCGGCGATGCTGCGCGGCAATCCGGGTAAACGTCTTATCAATCGCTCTGTGGAGCGCGCGCTGCATTTCCGCAAAGAGGTTCAGCGGTTAAAAGATGAGGCTGAGGGCTGGTTCTTTGATATCTGGCAGCCGGAAGAGATTGACGAGGCGGAGTGCTGGCCGGTCGCGCCGGGTGAAGAGTGGCACGGCTTCCGTGATGCCGATGCCGACCACATGTTCCTCGACCCGGTAAAAGTGACCATCCTGACGCCGGGCATGGATGAACAGGGCAACATGAGCGACGAAGGCATTCCGGCCGCGCTGGTGGCGAAATTCCTTGATGAGCGCGGCGTGGTGGTGGAGAAAACCGGACCGTATAACCTGTTGTTCCTGTTCAGCATTGGGATTGATAAAACCCGTGCGATGGGTCTGCTACGTGGGCTGATGGAGTTTAAGCGTGCGTACGATCTGAACCTGCGCGTGAAGAACATGCTGCCGGATCTCTATGCGGAGGATCCTGATTTTTATCGCAATATGCGTATACAGGATCTGGCGCAGGGGATCCACAAACTGATCCGCCAGCACGATCTGCCGCGCCTGATGCTGCAGGCGTTTGACGTCTTGCCTGAGATGAAACTGACGCCGTACAAAGCCTGGCAGCGACAGGTGAAAGGGGAGGTAGAAACCGTTGAGCTGGAAAATCTGGTGGGACGCGTCTCGGCCAATATGATCCTGCCTTATCCGCCGGGCGTACCGCTGCTGATGCCGGGAGAGATGATCACCGAAGAGAGCCGTGCGGTGCTCGATTTTCTGCTGATGCTCTGTTCTGTGGGGCGTCACTACCCGGGCTTCGAGACGGATATCCACGGTGCGAAACGTGATGAAAATGGGGTTTACTGGGTGCGAGTCCTAAAATAAAGGTGGCTGCTTGCCAGGGGCGGGTTTTCGGTTGTAACGTTCAGGCATCATAAAAAGGAGAAGCTATGCTGGGTTTAAAACAGGTTCATCATATTGCGATCATTGCCACCGATTACGCCAAAAGTAAGGCCTTTTATTGCGACATTCTGGGCTTTACGCTGTTAAGCGAGGCCTATCGTGTGGAGCGCGACTCCTGGAAAGGCGATCTGGCGTTAAACGGGCAGTATGTCATTGAACTGTTCTCTTTTCCTTTCCCGCCTGCGCGTCCGTCTCGTCCGGAAGCCTGCGGCCTGCGCCATCTGGCTTTTAGCGTGGATGATCTTGACCGTGCGGTAAAACATCTTGAAGAACATGGCGTGAAGTGCGAAGCGATTCGTGTCGATCCGTTTACCGACAAGCGTTTTACTTTTTTCAACGATCCGGACGGTCTTCCGCTGGAGCTTTACCAGCAGTAAGCGCCATCCTGTGTGATAATGCCCGCTCTGTTCGGGCATTTTTTATGTGTAATTCTCTATGACCCTACCCGCTATTGCGCAAGCCGTTTCACCGTACCGCCAGCTGCTGGTGGGATTTAGCGGTGGCCTGGATTCTACGGTGTTGCTCCATCGCCTCAAGCTCTGGCGCGATCAGCAACCTGACGTTCAGCTCCGGGCGATGCATATCCATCATGGGCTGAGTCCTCATGCCGACGCCTGGGTTGCGCACTGTAAAGCGGTGTGCTCGGCCTGGGCGATCCCGCTTGAGATTAAACGGGTGGTGCTCAGAGATGAAGGGCTCGGTATTGAAGCGCACGCGCGTAAAGCGCGCTATGCCGCATTTACCGCGGCATTACAGCCCGGCGAAGCGCTGGTCACGGCACAGCACCTTGACGACCAGTGCGAAACCTTTTTGCTGGCGTTAAAACGGGGAAGTGGCCCGGCGGGGCTCTCCGCCATGCCTGAACGCTCTGATTTTGCCGGGACGCAATTATTGCGTCCGCTGCTTGGCGAGTCGCGCGCATCGCTGGAAGCCTGGGCGCAGCAATATCAGCTGAGCTGGATTGAAGATGAGAGCAATCAGGACGATGGCTACGATCGTAATTTCCTGCGTCTGCGTGTTTTGCCGTTACTGACCGCACGCTGGCCGCACTTTGCAGACGCAACAGCACGAAGCGCCCTGTTGTGTGCCGAACAGGAGAGCCTGCTGGATGAACTGCTGAGTGAAGAACTGGCTGAACTGATTTCGGTAAACGGGGCGTTGGCGATCGCACCGCTGGAGGCGATGAGTCCGGTTCGTCGGGCCGCGCTGCTGCGCCGTTGGCTGGCCTCTCACCGTGCCACGATGCCATCGCGTGTCATGCTGGGACGTATCTGGGACGAAGTCGCCCAGGCGCGGGAGGATGCAACGCCGTGCGTGCACCTGAACGGTTTTGACGTCAGGCGCTATAAAGGCCAGCTGTGGTGGGTGAAATCGACCCCCTCGCTTGCAGATGTGGTGCTCGGCTGGCCATCGCCTGTGAAACCGCTGCTGTTGCCCTGGGATATGGGAAGCTTGTCTCTGGAGACGCCAGGCCATGTGCGTTTACCGAAAGCCGATGAACCGGTCACCGTGCGCTTTAAGGCCAGCGGTATGCTGCACATTGTCGGACGTAACGGTGGAAGGAAGCTCAAAAAAATCTGGCAGGAGTGCAATGTGCCGCCCTGGTTGCGCGATACCACGCCGTTACTTTTTTACGGTGAAACGCTGATTGCGGCGGCAGGGGTGTTCATTACAGAAGAGGGCTGGGCAGAATCGGGCGTGAGTCTGGAGTGGAAAGCGTAACGGGCAGCCAGGCTGCCCGTTAGTGTCATCAGGATTCGCTCACCACGACGGTGCCGATTTGCGGGTGGCTGAAGCTGGCAATTTTGTCCAGGCGTAGCTCACGCGTCGCACCGGCGTCTTCCACTATCAGATATTCCACATTCTTACGTGAAACCAGGTCGCTGGCTTTCGCCTTCAACACTTCGCCATCTTTTAACTCCAGCGTCAGTATTAAATGATGCTGGCAGGCGAGTTCGAGGTTGTCATAGTCATCACAATTGATGGGTTGATAAGTATCATTCATCGACATAATCGCTCACCAGTAAATTCGCCGCAGCATACGCTGCTTTTTCCCTGACCGATTCTGAAAGGCTCTCATCAGAGGCCACTTCATTAAGCACTTTCAATACACAGCCCAACGCATCCGGGACATATCCCAGATCTCCGCTGGCGATTTCCGCATACCGTTTGCGAATTAGCTCACAATAATTATTCACATCCCCTCCCGCCAGCGCACTGACTTACTGTGAGATATCATTAAGCCTACGAAGATAAACTCGGTTTAGCAAGGTGACTATACCATACTCATTTAAGCAATATCAGAGCCTTGATGGCGCCGTATTCATCACGGCGTAACAGCCTTTTGCCGCTGTTTTCGCTACAATGTGCGCCTGATTCGAAAGGAGTTCTCCCATGGCGCTGAAAGCGACAATTTATAAAGCGGTGGTCAATGTGGCTGACCTTGACCGCAACCAGTTTCTGGATGCGTCACTGACGCTGGCGCGTCACCCCTCTGAAACCCAGGAGCGCATGATGCTGCGCCTGCTGGCGTGGATTAAATATGCCGACGAGCGTCTGCAGTTTACCCGTGGCTTAAGCGCAGAAGACGAGCCGGAAGCCTGGCTGCGTAACGATCATCTGGGTATCGATTTATGGATTGAACTTGGTCTGCCGGATGAGCGCCGCCTCAAAAAGGCGTGTACCCAGTCTGCGGAAGTGGCGCTATTCGCGTACAACCAACGCGCTGCGGAAATCTGGTGGCAGCAAAACAAGAGCAAGTGCGGTCAGTTTAAAAACCTCACGGTCTGGTATCTGGATGATGAACAACTGGCGCAGCTGAGCGAATTTGCCAGCCGGACGATGACTCTGCAGGCGACGATCCAGGACGGCGCAATCTGGCTTTCTGACTCTCAGAATAATCTGGAAATTCATCTGACGGCGTGGCAGCCTGCTTCATGATCGTGTTGTCCCGAAACGTCAGCATCCCGGACAATGAGCTGGAGATCACCGCCATCCGTGCGCAGGGGGCGGGGGGACAGCACGTTAACAAGGCTTCAACCGCTATCCATTTGCGCTTTGACATTCGGGCCTCAAGCCTGCCAGAGTATTATAAGGAAAGTCTGCTCGCTGCCAGCCATCATCTGATCACCAGTGACGGTGTCATTGTGATCAAGGCGCAGGAGTACCGTAGCCAGGAGTTAAACCGGGAAGCGGCAATTGCCAGACTGGTGGCGGTGATAAAAGAATTAACTGCGGTGCAAAAAAGCCGTCGGGCAACGCGGCCAACCCGCGCATCGAAAGAGCGTCGGTTGTCGTCAAAGGCTCAGAAATCCACAGTGAAAGCACTACGCGGTAAAGTTCGTCGCCCTTTGGATTGACGAAAAGGAACACTATTTCATAAGGAATTCATTGTGAAAAAAGCATTATGGTCAGCGTTGGCAGTGAGTACGCTCTTTGCGCTTTTCGGATGTAACAACCGTTCGGAAACGCAGGTCCTGCAGCCCACGCAGAATGAAGAGTTAAAGCCAATGCAGCAGAGCTGGCGCGGCGTACTGCCTTGTGCCGACTGTGAAGGCATTGAGACGTCGCTGTTCCTGCAAAAAGACGGTACGTGGGTCATGAATCAGCGGTATCAGGGCGCGAAAGAACCCTCCTCTTTTGCGACTTACGGGACATGGGCACGCACGGCCGAGAAGCTGGTGTTGACCGATACGAGCGGCGAGAAAACGTATTTCCGCGCCAAAGGCGAGGGGATGGAGATGCTCGACCGTGAAGGCAACCCGATTGAATCCCAGTTCAACTACACGCTGGCTCCGGTGAAAGCGGCGCTGCCGGCCACGCCGATGCCGATGCGGGGCATGTATTTCTATATGGCTGATGCGGCCATCTTTACAGATTGCGCAACGGGTAAGAAAGTGAGCGTGGCGAACAATGCCCAGCTGGAACGGGATTATGCGGTCGCACGCGGAAATGACAGTAAGCCGGTATTATTGACGGTCGACGGTCACTTTACGCTGGAGCCAAACCCGGATAGCGGCGAGTTGGTGAAAACCCTTGTGGCAGATAAAGATGCGAAGTTCGCGGCAGGCAAAGACTGTAACAGTAAATAACGCTGGCTTTGCGCCATGAAAAAACCCCGCCTGAGCGGGGTTTTTTTATTTAACCTTTGATGGCTTTTACCAGGTAATCAAGGATATCACCGGTCTTAATCATCTGTTTTTCGCCGCTACGACGGTATTTATATTCAATCTCGTCGCTGTCGAGGTTACGGTCACCGATAACGATGGTATGAGGAATACCAATCAGTTCCATATCAGCAAACATCACGCCCGGACGTTCTTTACGGTCGTCCATCAGCACTTCGATACCCTGCGCGCGCAGCTCTGCGTACAGTTTCTCAGCCAGCTCCTGCACACGGTAAGACTTGTGCATGTTCATTGGCAGGATCGCCACCTGGAACGGCGCGATGTTATCCGGCCAGACAATGCCACGCTCGTCGTAGTTCTGCTCAATCGCCGCAGCCACCACGCGCGTGACCCCGATACCGTAGCAACCCATGGTCAGGATCTGGTTACGGCCATCTTCACCCTGAACGGCAGCGTTCAGCGCACGGGAATATTTATCGCCCAGCTGGAAGATATGCCCCACTTCGATGCCGCGTTTAATCATCAGGGTGCCCTGGCCATCCGGGCTTGGATCGCCTGCAACAACGTTGCGGATATCCGCCACTTCTGGCGTTGCCACATCGCGATCCCAGTTGATGCCAAAGTAGTGTTTACCATCAATATTAGCGCCTGCAGCGAAGTCGCTCATCGCCGCAACCGTGCGGTCAATCACAACAGGCACAGTCATATTCACCGGACCCAGAGAGCCTGGGCCTGCGTTTACGACGGCGCGGATTTCTGCTTCCGTTGCGAAGGTCAGTGGGCTGGCAACCTGTGGCAGCTTCTCAGCTTTCACTTCGTTCAGCTCGTGATCACCACGTACCAGCAGGGCAACCAGCGGATATGCACTGCCTTCAGTGGATTTCACCAGCAGCGTTTTAACGGTTTTTTCGATCGGCAGCGCAAACTGCTCAACCAGCTCGGCAATGGTTTTGGCATTTGGCGTGTCAACCAGCGTCATTTCCTGGGTTGCCGCGCCGCGTGGTTCTTTTGGTGCCAGTGCTTCAGCAAATTCAATGTTTGCCGCGTAGTCAGAGGAGTCAGAGAAGATCACATCGTCTTCACCGCTCTGCGCCAGAACCTGGAACTCATGGGACGCGCTACCACCGATAGAGCCGGTATCGGCCTGCACAGCACGGAAATCCAGCCCCATGCGGGAGAAGATTTTGCTGTAAGCCTCGTACATTTTGTCGTAGGTCTCTTGCAGAGATTCCTGAGAAGTATGGAAAGAGTAAGCATCTTTCATCAGGAATTCGCGAGAACGCATAACGCCGAAACGTGGGCGAACTTCGTCACGGAACTTGGTCTGGATCTGGAAGAAGTTCAGCGGCAGCTGTTTGTAAGAGCTCAGCTCATTGCGAATCAGATCGGTGATCACTTCTTCATGCGTCGGGCCGAGGACGAACGGACGCTCGCCGCGGTCAACGAAGCGCAGCAGTTCAGGGCCATATTGCTCCCAACGGCCGCTCTCCTGCCACAGGTCAGCGGGCTGAACCACGGGCATGGACACCTCGATAGCACCGGCGTTATTCATCTCTTCACGCACGATGTTTTCGACTTTTTTCAGGACGCGCACGCCGGTCGGCAGCCAGGTGTACAACCCGGAGGCCAGCTTGCGGATCATCCCGGCGCGCAGCATCAGCTGATGGCTGATGACTTCGGCGTCGGCAGGTGTCTCCTTCAGTGTGGAGAGCAGATATTGGCTAGTACGCATGTTGTTACGGTTCCATTTCGACGATTGGAACAGGCTGAAACACCAGCCTGACACAAAAAAAAGTGGTTTAGTTTACCAGTGTGGCAAAGATGCCAAAAGAGAGGAGAAGAAAATTACCTGGGTTCCAGGGCAAACACTTCAAAACCGGTCTCTGTCACGCGCCAGCGGACATTAAAATCCAGCAGCCAGACGGCGTAGGTTTTCCCGGCTTCCTCTTCTTTACGGTAGGCTGGACGCGGATCCTGCGCCAGAACGTCTACGATAAAGTCCCGCAAACGGGGATAGCGCTTTTCCAGTTGGCCAAATTGCGTAAGCAGCTCTGGCGTAAAGTGAACAGGCATATCCGCCTGCGGTGCTTGCTGGGCGTAGCTGGCCCGGGCATCTGGCAACGCTTCGGCAAAAGGCAGATAGGGTTTAATGTCGATAACCGGGGTGCCATCAACCAGGTCAAGGCTGCCTAACTCCAGTATCACCTGATCTTTCTGACAGCGTATTCCTTTCAGTTCAACCAGCGACATGCCGATCGGGTTTGGACGAAAGGTTGAGCGGGTCGCGAATACCCCCATCCGGGCATTTCCGCCCAGACGAGGAGGGCGCACCGTAGGACGCCAGCCACCGTCCATCGTCTGGTGAAACACAAAAACAACCCATAAATGGCTGAACGCCTCAAGCCCGCGCACCGCATCGGCCTGATTATAGGGCGCAATCAAGTGAAGTTCACCGCTGCCGCTGGTGACCAGACCCGGCTGGCGTGGCACGGCAAACTTCTCTTTGTAAGGAGAGCGGATAACGCCTATCTGTTCGAAATGAAAGGCACTCATTTCGCCGAAATGGTCAGCGCCGAACCAATACACACCGCCTGACGATAGCAGCCTGGTGTCCCGCTGGTGACCTCACAGCTGTGCAACAGTACCGCGTTAGCTTTCATTTTGGCCGCGTTGATCTGCATACGTTTACGGGCTGTCGGAATGTTGGGTGGGGAGTCCTGATTGGTAGCCTGACAGGATTCACCGCTCACCTCACCGAGCTCACGGAAAGGCTTGCCCACGAGGTCGTCGGCTTTGGTAATGATACGTACCGGCGCAGGGCGAGGCGCTTTAGGTTTAACGGGCTCTGCTTTTGGCGGGGTTGCAGTGCTTTGAACGGGTTCAACTGGAGATCTGCTTAGCATAGAACAGCCGCTCAGCATCAGTGCTAAAAGACAGATCGGTAAAGCACGCATAATAATTCCTCAGTGGATAATCAAAACGTCAGATATTGAATCAGTTGACTGCACAAATGACAAGACGGGCAGAAGCCCGTCTTGATGATATTACACTGAGGTCAGATTACCAGCCTTTAACCGCGCCGCCGTTAAACACTTTGTTGGCTTCCTGGTAAACTTCTTCAGACTGATAAGCCTGAACGAATTTCTTCACGTTTTCCGCGTCTTTGTTGTCTTCACGGGTCACGATCAGGTTAACGTACGGGGAATCTTTGTCTTCAACAAAGATGCCGTCTTTTGCCGGGGTCAGGCCAATCTGGCTGGCGTAGGTAGTGTTGATAACAGCCAGGGCGATCTGCGCATCGTCCAGAGAGCGTGGCAGCTGTGGCGCTTCCAGCTCAACAATTTTCAGATTTTTCGGGTTCTCGGTCACGTCGAGAACGGTCGGCAGCAGGCCAACGCCGTCTTTCAGTTTAATCAGGCCCACTTTCTGCAGCAGCAGCAGGGAGCGGCCCAGGTTAGTTGGATCGTTTGGCACAGCAACCTGAGAGCCTGGCTGCAATTCGTCCAGCGATTTAATCTTCTTGGAGTAGCCCGCGATTGGGTAAACGAAGGTGTTACCCACCGCAACCAGTTTGTAGCCGCGATCCTTAATCTGCTGATCCAGATACGGTTTGTGCTGGAAGGCGTTGGCGTCAATATCGCCTTTGCTCAGCGCTTCGTTCGGCAGAACGTAATCGTTGAAGGTCACCAGCTCAACATCAAGGCCATACTTCTCTTTTGCCACTTTCTGAGCGGTTTCAGCAACCTGCTGTTCTGCACCCACGATAACGCCCACTTTAATGTGGTTTGGATCTTTTTCGTCCTGACCACAACCCACCAGTGCCAGAGAGCCGATCAGCGCGCCTGCTGCAGCAAAGGTCTTTAATTTAAACGCCATGTTTTTATCCTTAACTCGTCGAGTTTGTGTTGTGTGTAACGTTATTTGTGCGTAACAGCCCGGACGATGCGATCGCCAGAGAACTGGATGAGATAAACCAGTACAACCAGCAATACCAGAACGGTATTCATTACGGTAGCGTTATAACCAATATAGCCGTACTGGTAACCAATCTGGCCTAAACCGCCAGCGCCAACGGCACCGCCCATCGCGGAATAACCGACCAGGGTGATAAGCGTAATGGTTGCCGCATTCACCAGGCCTGGCAGTGCTTCCGGCAGCAGAACCTTGCGCACGATCTGCATCGGCGTGGCGCCCATTGCGCGGGAAGCTTCGATCAACCCGGTTGGAATTTCAAGCAGGGCGTTTTCCACCATACGCGCGATAAACGGCGCGGCGCCAACCGTCAGGGGAACAATGGCCGCCTGCAGACCAATAGAGGTGCCGACAATCACGCGGGTGAATGGAATCATCCATACCAGCAGAATAATAAACGGGATAGAACGGAAGATATTCACCAGCGCAGAGAGCGTACGGTACAACTTCGCGTTCTCAATGATTTGACCCGGACGCGTCACGTACAGCAGTACGCCGACCGGCAGGCCAATCACAAAACCAAAGAAACCGGATACAAAGGTCATTGCCAGCGTTTCCCAAACGCCGCGAACCAGCAGCCACATCATCGGCTCAGACATAACCCAGTACCTCTATTTTTACGTGATGTTCTTGCAGCCAGGCAATTGCCGCCTGGGTTTCTTCTTGTGTGCCGTGCATTTCCGTCAGCATGATGCCGAACTTCACGCCACCGGCGTAATCCATCTGCGCGCTGATGATGTTGTTGTTCACATTGAAGCGGCGCGCGGTTTCGGAAAGCAGCGGGGCATCAACGGACTGACCGGTGAACTCCATTCGCAGCATCGGGACGCTGTCCGTCGTGGGTTCGGTTTTCAAACGTTCCAGATAATCTTCCGGAATATCCAGATGCAGTGTGGACTGAATAAATTGCTGCGCCAGCGGGGTCTTAGGATGTGAAAACACTTCACTTACCGTGTCCTGCTCAATCAGTTCACCGTTGCTGATCACGGCAACACAGTCACAGATGCGTTTTACGACATCCATCTCGTGGGTAATCAGGAGGATCGTCAGGCCGAGACGACGGTTAATGTCTTTCAGCAGTTCCAGAATAGAACGGGTGGTGGCCGGGTCTAATGCGCTGGTGGCTTCATCGCACAGCAGCACTTTGGGATTGCTTGCCAGCGCACGGGCAATGGCTACACGCTGTTTTTGTCCGCCAGACAGATTGGCCGGGTAGCTATCATGTTTATCACCCAGACCGACGAGATCCAGCAGCTCGGTTACGCGACGCTTAACCTCATCTTTAGGCGTGTTGTCGAGCTCCAGCGGTAAGGCGACGTTGCCGAACACCGTGCGTGACGCCAGCAGGTTAAAGTGCTGGAAGATCATGCCAATCTGGCGACGCGCTTTGGTCAGTTCTTTTTCTGAGAGCGCGGTCAGTTCTTGTCCGCCAACTTCTACGCTGCCCTGGGTTGGGCGCTCAAGCAGGTTAACACAACGGATCAGTGTACTTTTACCTGCACCCGATGCGCCAATGACGCCATAAATCTGACCAGCAGGAACATGCAGGCTGACATTGTTCAGCGCCTGAATGGTTCGGTTCCCCTGCTGGAACACTTTGGTGATATTGGAAAGTTTAATCATTAGATTATTTTTATCGTATGTAAGTTAGCCGTGGCATTTTCGTCTGCCAGATACGGGTGATGCCCGTAAACAAAACGGATGTTAAGGCATCCAGACGTCTAAATCAATCCAACTCTGTGCGATGAGCACTTTATTGCGCTGCGATTCATGAGATACTAGCTGAACACGCCTTTTTCAGGAGCAAACCGGTGGCAAAATCAGTACCCGCAATTTTTCTCGATCGTGATGGCACTATTAATGTGGATCACGGTTATGTTCACGAGATTGACGAGTTCGAATTTATCGAAGGCGTTATCGATGCCATGCGCCAGCTAAAAGAGATGGGCTATGCGCTGGTGGTTGTCACCAACCAGTCTGGTATCGCGCGTGGCAAATTTACCGAAGCGCAATTCGAAACGCTGACGGAATGGATGGACTGGTCTCTTGCCGACCGCGGTGTTGATCTTGATGGCATCTATTATTGTCCTCATCACCCGCAGGGAACGGTAGAAGAGTATCGCCAGACCTGTGATTGCCGTAAGCCGCACCCGGGGATGTTTATCTCGGCGCAGGAATTTCTGCATATTGATATGGCCGCTTCTTATATGGTGGGCGATAAAATGGAAGATATGCAGGCGGCAACCGCGGCGGGTGTGGGTACCAAAGTATTAGTTCGCACCGGCAAACCCGTGACGCCAGAAGCAGAGACTGCAGCGGATTGGGTGATTAATAGCCTGGCCGAGCTGCCTGAAGCGATCAAAAAGCACCAAAAATAGGCTTTTTGGTGAAAAGATGAGCGGTTGAAATAAAAATGCATATTTCCGCTTGTCATTCCCCGGAGGCCCCCTATAATGCGCCTCCATCGACACGGCGGATGTGAATCACTTCACAAACAACCCGGTCGGTTGAAGAGAAAAAATCCTGAAAATCAGGGTTGACTCTGAAAGAGGAAAGCGTAATATACGCCACCTCGCGACAGAGCGCTGAAGCGCGTCGCAACTGCTCTTTAACAATTTATCAGACAATCTGTGTGGGCACTCAAAGTGACATGGATTCTTAATGTCTTCGGACAAAAAATGAATACCAAGTCTCAACGAGTGAACACGTAATTCATTACGAAGTTTAATTCATTGAGCATCAAACTTTTAAATTGAAGAGTTTGATCATGGCTCAGATT